>NZ_JBGDXT010000003.1:474884-504257 GCF_046550615.1 Salmonella sp. SAL04214 | reverse complement strand
GCCGGAGGAATATCGGCAACACAATCATTTGGCCGGGATCTCAAAAAATGCCTGGAACTAAAACGGGTCTATTTACATGATGACCCGCGACATCCACAATACCTAATGGCGAAACCAGCAGCGCAACGACCGCAAACAACGTCACTTCAAAGAACAGCGCCAGCGCAATCGGCAACCCTAGTTGAATCAGGCGCTTCATGACGACGCTATCGGGTTTGCCAAAGCCTGTTTCATTACGAATATCACGCATTGAACGCGCGTGTTTAATGTAAGAAAGCATGGCGATAAACATCACCCAATAGACCGCCGCGGTCGCAACGCCGCAGCCGATACCGCCGAGTTCCGGCATACCAAAATGGCCATAGATAAAAATATAGTTCACCGGAATATTCACCAGCAGGCCCAAAAATCCCATCACCATACCCGGTTTGGTTTTGGCCAGACCTTCGCACTGGTTTCGCGCTACCTGAAAGAAAAGGTATCCTGGCGCGCCCCACAGCAGCGCGCGAAGATAACCCACGGCTTTATCGGCCAGCGCCGGATCAATATTATGCATGGAGCGGATAATGTATCCGGCATTCCACAGGACGATCATCACCAGCACGGAGACAAAGCCTGCCAGCCAGAACCCTTGTCGAACCTGATGCGCGATACGCTCACGGCGGCCGGAGCCATTGAGTTGCGCAATCACAGGCGTCAAGGCCAGCAGTAAGCCGTGACCAAACAAAATGGCGGGAAGCCAGATAGAGGTGCCGATAGCGACGGCAGCCATGTCCGTAGCGCTATAGCCTCCTGCCATGACGGTATCGACGAATCCCATTGCGGTCTGTGCCACTTGCGCAAGGATCACCGGTATCGCTAACGCTAATAACTGACGCGCTTCACTGGTATACTTCTGCACGTATTCACCTTTTATTTTGTTGTTATATGAAAGACTAAAAAGCCGCCGTAGTGGCAGCCAAAAGAAATAGCAGGGGAAATTTCAGTCTATTGTAGCGGGGTATTACTATTTCTCCAGCGAAAAAACAGTTGTTAACGGCGCATTGCTGGCAAGCTGTTTTTCCACCTGCTATTGTGCTGAACAGTTCTGCTTTTATTTATTTCAGGAGTTGAAGATATGTTTACGGGGATCGTACAGGGTACCGCGAAACTGGTATCGATTGATGAAAAACCCAACTTTCGCACCCATGTGGTGATGTTACCGGACTACATGCTGGAGGGGCTGGAGACGGGGGCGTCGGTAGCGCATAACGGATGCTGTTTGACGGTGACTGAAATAAACGGCAACCAGATAAGCTTTGATCTGATGAAAGAAACGTTGCGCATCACCAATCTGGGCGCGTTGAGGGTAGGTGATGAGGTCAACGTAGAGCGCGCCGCCAAATTCAGCGATGAAATCGGTGGACATCTGATGTCGGGGCATATTATTACGACGGCGGAGATCGCGAAAATCCTGACCTCCGAAAATAACCATCAGGTGTGGTTTAAAGTGCAGGATGCGTCCCTGATGAAGTATATCCTGTACAAAGGCTTTATCGGCGTCGACGGCATCAGTTTGACCGTCGGCGAGGTAACGCCAACGCGCTTCTGCGTGCATCTCATTCCGGAAACGCTGGAACGTACTACGCTTGGCAGAAAAAAACTGGGTGAGCGTGTGAATATCGAGATCGATCCGCAAACGCAGGCGGTTGTCGATACCGTAGAACGCGTACTGGCTGCACGAGAAAATGCGGTCAGAAATCAGGCCGATATTGGCTAACGGAAAATAAGATTCCCCCGCATGAAATGCGGGGGAGATGATTAGCGAGGAACGCGCAGTCCGTTTTCAACGCCGCGCGTAAATACCACCTGCCAAAGCTGGATATCACGCGCGCGAAACGCACCCGCGCAGGCGTTGAGATAATAGCTGAACATACGTTTAAAGCGCTCGTTATAATTGCCCGCAATCTCTGGCCAGGCATTGATAAAGCGCTCATGCCACGCCATCAGAGTCGTGTCATAGTCGGCGCCAAAGTTATGCCAGTCTTCCATTACAAAGTGTGATTCGCTGGCCTCGGCGATTTGACGAACAGACGGCAAACAACCGTTGGGGAAAATATACTTATTGATCCACGGATCGACATTATGATCGGTTTTTTTAGAACCAATAGTATGGAGCAGGAAAAGACCATCCGGTTTTAAATTCCTGTCAACGATCTCAAAATAGGTGTTGTAGTTTTTTGGCCCGACATGTTCGAACATGCCGACAGAGACGATTCGGTCAAACTGATCGTTAAGGTCGCGATAATCTTCCAGCAGAATGGAGACATCCAGACCTTCGCAACGCGTCTGCGCCATTTTTTGTTGTTCAGCGGAGATCGTTACGCCCACCACGCTAACGCCATAATGGGTCGCCATATATTGCGACAGGCCGCCCCAGCCGCAGCCGATATCCAGCACACGCATCCCCGGTTGTAGCTGTAGCTTTTCGCAAATTAATTTCAGCTTGGCTTGCTGTGCCGCTTCCAGCGTATCGGCATCTTTCCAGTAGGCGCAAGAATATTGCATATAGGGATCGAGCATACGGGAAAAAAGGTCATTACCAAGATCGTAATGTTCCTTGCCGACAATCCAGGCGCGTTTTTTACTTTGTAGATTAATCAGACGCGCGCCGAGGATACGGAGCGTATCTTTAACATGGTGGGGGAGTTGATTTTCAAGACCGGCACGTAAGACTTTGCTGAAGAAAATATCCAGACGCTCGCATTCCCACCAGCCATCCATGTAACTCTCACCTAACCCCAACGATCCTTCCTGAAGGACGCGTTTAAAAAAATCGGGATTCTTAACACGAATGTCAGACGGGGCGGAACCATTAATTGTAATATCCGCGCGACTTAACAATTCGTTGGCGATTCGGTACCAGTTATCATCCGGTACGCTGACTTCTTCTATACACGATGAACTCATAGTTTCTCCATCACTGGACGGTGATCAGAACCTTAAAACAGCGTAGACGCTTTTTTGGCTTTGTGAGAAATCCCACGGACAATTCCGTGAGCCAGTTATCCGACGTAGAACAGAGGAAGGGAGGAACCCTTGCCGAAAAGGCCATCCATGGTGAATCGGGAACGCTCCGGTTCCCGTTAATGCCTAATAATTATCGTAATATAAACAACCGTGAATCAGTATAGGCCGCAATTTTTGATGATTCAACCGAAAATTGTTAGCGTGCTAATTACCAGCGGTTAACAAGCTTTTAGTGAGACTTGTCGTGGGCGACATTGGCATGAGGAAACCCGGTCTCAGCGCAATCTGCATGAGACTGCATTTTGTAGCCTAACGCCGCCAGAACAACGGTAGAGAGCATTACGCTGGTGGTGGTCAGCAGCGGCGTGCTGATGAGCCATGAAACCACCAGGCTTGCCAGGAAACATAACCCCAGTTGCAGCGTATTTTGTAGCGCCGCAGCGCGCCCCGTGGCTTGAGGGAAAGGGCGTAACGCTTGCGCGACGACGATAGGGTAGATGGCGCCATTAGCAATCGCCATTACGCAGAAAGGAATCAGGATCTCCACCAGTGAGGCATTATTCAGAAGGCCCGCTCCCCAGGTGGCGATAACGCTCAGCGCGTACAGCCCTAACAGCCACGGAAGCAATTGGTAGCCCTGCCATTTTTGTAGCGCCGCGCGGCAACCATATCCGCCAATCAGAAAAGCGATGGTTTGCGGAACATAGCTCAGGCCAATCACTGCCGGGCTGTAACCCATCGCGCTGAGAATAAACGGGGACCCTGTTAGCCACGCAAAAAAGCTGGCGGAACAGGCGGCATAAATCAGCACATTACCGCGATAGGTTTTAGAGCGTAACAACGTCGCGAAAGTGAGTTTATCCTGTCCTTCGGTACGCGCTTTTACCGATGGTTTTAAGCGCAGCGCCGGCAACATCAGCAACAACGTAATCACGAACAGGGTGGCGAAAATCGCCTGCCATGAGAAATGCGTCAGTATCCAGCTTCCCAGTAAGGGCGCAAGCGCCGGGGATAATCCCACCAGTGGCATGATAGTGGCGAAGATACGGTTAATTTTTTGCGAAGGATAATAATCGGTCACCAGCGCTTGCCAGATTACCGTTGCCGCACAAACGCCGACGGCCTGCACAAAGCGCAGCGTCAGCAGTGCTGCCGCGCTTTCTACCCACAGCATCCCCAGACTTCCGAGCGCAAAGATAGATAACCCCAGCAGTAAAATCGGTTTACGGCCATAACGATCCGATAGCGGTCCCCAGAGGAGTTGCGCGACGGCAAAGCCAGCTAAAAAAAGGCTGAGGCTGGCGCTGACAGCGGCGGCAGGCGTTTGTAAATCCGCCTGTATGGTGGCAAATGCGGGCAGGTACATGTCCGTAGCCAGAAACCCCAGCACGCTAAGACCGGCTAACCAGACTAAAAAACCTTTTCCAGGTTGCATATTTGTTTCTCTTTCTTATCAGACAGACATTGTCGCAGAGTGTAGGGAGTGAAATTACGGTTGTGAAACGTTAATATTTGTCCAGTGAATTCAAAATTTTTGTAGGCAAATTATGTGGTCGGAATACTCGCTTGAAGTGGTTGACGCCGTGGCGCGCAATGGCAGTTTTAGCGCGGCGGCGCAAGAACTGCACCGTGTGCCTTCAGCAGTCAGTTACACCGTTCGTCAGCTAGAGGAGTGGCTGGCCGTACCGCTTTTTGTACGACGTCACCGTGATGTTGAACTGACGCCTGCTGGCGTCTGGTTTTTAAAAGAAGGGCGTTCTGTTATCAAAAAAATGCAGATCACTCGCCAACAGTGTCAGCAAATTGCTAATGGCTGGCGCGGGCAGTTAGCTATTGCGGTGGACAATATCGTCAGACCAGAACGTACCCGGCAGATGATCGTCGATTTCTATCGCCATTTTGACGATGTGGAACTGCTGGTTTTTCAGGAGGTGTTTAACGGCGTCTGGGACGCGCTCTCCGACGGGCGTGTCGAACTGGCGATTGGGGCGACGCAGGCGATTCCGGTAGGGGGGCGTTACGCTTTTCGGGATATGGGGACCCTGAGCTGGAGCTGCGTAGTGGCAAGCGATCACCCGCTGGCGTCGATGCCTGGGCCGTTAAGCGATGATACCCTGCGCAACTGGCCGTCGCTGGTCAGGGAAGACACTTCGCGAACCTTACCGAAACGGATTACCTGGCTGCTGGATAACCAAAAAAGGGTCGTCGTACCGGACTGGGAGTCATCGGCAACCTGCCTGTCGGCAGGACTATGCGTGGGAATGGTGCCGACGCATTTTGCCCGACAGTGGATAGACAGCGGAAAATGGGTGGCGCTGACGTTAGAGAATCCGTTTCCCGATGCGGCCTGTTGCGTGACGTGGCAGCAAAACGAAGCCTCGCCCGCGCTGGCATGGCTGCTGGACTATTTGGGCGATAGCGAAACGTTGAATCGGGAGTGGCTGCGGGAGCCAGAAGAGGCTCCCGACAGCGGGGATTAACGCCGATAGTCGCGGAACGGGCCGTCAGCGACCGAGCGACGCTCAACCAGGCGTGGATGAACTTCAATAGACTGTGACTCTTCGCGCTTATTGACGATGCGATCCAATAGCATATTAAATGCGGTTTCGCCTAAAGAGTCTTTGGGCTGGTGAATCGTCGTCAGCGCCGGGGTAAAGAAACGGGCGTTACGCACATTATCATAACCGATCACCGAAACGTCCTGCGGTACGCGAAGCCCCATTTCGTCAGCCGCGCAAAGCGCGCCCATCGCCATAATATCGCCGCCGCAGAAAACGGCGGTAGGGCGATGTGACTGCGATAAGATTTGCTGCATCGCGTGGTAACCGGATTCCGGCTCGAAGTCGCCCTGAACAATCCAGTTGTCCGGCACGTTGATCAGCGCCTCCTCCATGGCTTTCATAAAGCCTGCCAGCCGGCCCGCGCCGGTGTTGCGCTCCAGCGGGCCGGGAATAACGCCGATATCCCGGTGGCCGCGTTCAACCAGATAACGACCCGCCATATAGCCGCCTGCAAAGGCGTTATCAATCACCGTGTCGGTAAAATCGGCCTTCGCCTCACCCCAGTCCATCACCACCATCGGAATATGACGATACTCTTCCAGCATGGAAAGCAGAGGTTCTGGATACTCAGAACACATCACCAGCAGGCCATCCACGCGCTTTTGCGCCATCATGGACAGGTAGGCGCGCTGTTTTTCCAGGTTATTCCAGGCGTTGCCTAAAATCAGCGTATAGCCTTTCTGGAAACAGTTTTTTTCAACTGCCTCGATAATTTCGGCAAAATAGGCCGCTTCGCTGCTGGTCGCCAGTAAGCCTATCGACTTGGTATGGTTAACCTTCAGGCTACGCGCGACGGCGCTGGGAGAGTAGTGCAGCTCTTTAATTGCCGCCCAGACCGCGTTACGCGTTTCTTCAGCGACAAAACGCGTTTTGTTGATTACGTGTGATACAGTTGTAGTGGAAACGTTTGCTCGTTTCGCTACATCTTTAATTGTTGCCATTACATTTCACTCCAGACCCTCGCTAAGCTCCTGAGAAACGCCAGGTAAACGTTTGCCTACACACACCCTAATCGCAACATCAGGGTTGCGGCACGCCGGAAAAACGACACGGAACGTCAGGAAGGGGTCAATGGCCGTTACGCTAATTCAGTAAGCCTGGAATTTTGTCTGATCTTGAGGAAAAGGGGAAGCGTTAAAAACAGTTATCAATATAAAACATGAGAGATTTTTGTGCGGGAATGTGCAAAAATGCGCTATATCACTTTTTGTGTGGGAATAAAAAGGAGAAAACTTGATGAGTACCGACCTGAAATTTTCGTTGATTACTACGCTGATTGTTCTGGGCGTGATTGTCGCAGGTGGATTAACGGCCGCTCTGCACTGATTTCCTCTCTTCTGAGGGTGGGCGTCTCCTCTATTCTATCCCTTTCTAAAACGCAGAAGGCGTACCTTCTGCGTACTCAGACTTATGCGGCGAGATTTTTCGCAACAAATTCCCAGTTAACCAGCGCCCAGAAATGCTCCAGATAGTTTGGACGGGCGTTGCGGTAGTCGATGTAATACGCGTGTTCCCACACATCAACCGTCAGCAACGGCGTTGCATCCGTAGTCAGCGGCGTACCGGCATTTGAGGTAGAAACGATAGCCAGTTTGCCATCAGCGCTTTTTACCAGCCATGTCCATCCGGAACCAAAGTTTTTGATAGCGGCATCGGTGAACTGCGCTTTAAATTCCGCGAAGCTGCCAAAAGATGCCGCGATAGCTTCAGCCAGTTTCCCGGTCGGTTCGCCGCCAGCGTTTGGCGCCAGGCAGTTCCAGTAGAAAGTGTGGTTCCACACCTGAGCGGCGTTATTAAAGATACCGCCTTCGGAGGCTCGCACGATCTCTTCCAGCGATTTGCCTTCAAACGCCGTGCCTTTGATCAAATTGTTAAGATTGGTCACGTAAGTCTGATGATGTTTGCCATAGTGATATTCCAGCGTCTCAGCAGAAATATGCGGTGCCAGAGCATCTTTGGCATACGGTAATGCAGGTAATTCGAACGACATTGCTTCTCTCCTTATTATTAATATTGCGCACGCACAATAACCCTGGTGCGCGTAAGGATAGGGTAGCAAATTGAGAGGTGGCGCAAAAGAAGAAGTTATCCTGTCGTTAAACGACAGGATAAAATATTAGCGAATTGTTTTAGGCGTCATCACCCGACGGGCGCCGACATAATGACGCTGCCAGTACTCTTCGTTCAGTGAGGTGATCTTAATTTCCTGACCGCTGCGCGGAGACTGGATAAACTTACCGTTGCCGACATAGACGCCAACGTGATCGGCGGTGCCGCGCCCCTGCGTACGGAAGAACACCAGATCGCCGTTTTTCAACTCGCTACGCTCAATGGGCGCCGCGTCACGCAGGTGATACATCTCATTCGCCGTTCGGGGGATACGGATCTTCACTAAATCTTTATAGGCATAATACACCAGACCGCTGCAATCAAAACCGGTGCGCGGCGACGCGCCTCCCCAGTGATACGGTTTACCAATCTGATTCATGAGTTTGGACATCGCGGTTTTCGTCGCTTTTTGTACTTTTGCACGATGCGCATCGGCAATAGAGACCGGCAATGTTCCTTTCCCCTTCACGCAGTGCGGCTTACGGCCTTTACGCGTCGTGCATTTTTCCGTTACGTCGAGGGCGGCGATTGACGTGGGCGCGGTTCTGTTACGACGATGCGTCGTATGACGAGATTTTGTGGAGGCGGTGGTACGTTTTGGCGTAGAAGCGGAAGAAGAACGGCTGGTTTTTGAGGTTTTTTTTACGTTTTTTTTGCTGGTTTTACTGATCTTTTTCGTTGTGCTTTTCTTTTTATCTGCCGTTTTCGTGACATGAGAAACAGCAGGCGTCGCTTTGGCTTGCCTGGAAGCATGGGCCATTGGCGTAAAGGGGAGAGTAGTAAAAAGTAAAGCACAGAGCGTGATCGAGATTTTGTTTATCCGCGCCACTGAGCAATCCTCTGTTAAAGGCAGGCGATTCATGCCTGCGTATGATTTACAAAACCTGATAATTCTAATCTACAAAAGCACAGATTGGTAATTGCTTTTGGTTTCTGAAGCTGTGTTTCGTTAACAGATGTAAAAAAATAGCAATTAATGCTAAACACAAACGCGTTATCTACAAATCACTGCTCGGCAACCCGCTTAAAAGATATTTTGTATACAACTTATTCCCGCAGACGGTAAAATAATAAGGCATGATGAAAATGTTATTTTCCGTTGCCAGCCTGACCCGTTACAATGACAGGCTTCAGTCGTAAAAGTAGTTTAAGGAAGCGAGACAATGAGCACCACTATCGAAAAAATTCAGCGCCAGATCGCTGAAAACCCGATTCTCCTGTATATGAAAGGTTCACCGAAACTGCCAAGCTGTGGTTTCTCTGCGCAGGCCGTTCAGGCGCTTTCAGCCTGCGGGGAACGTTTTGCCTATGTTGATATCCTGCAAAACCCGGATATTCGCGCTGAATTACCGAAATACGCCAACTGGCCGACATTCCCACAACTGTGGGTGGACGGCGAGCTGGTCGGCGGGTGTGATATTGTGATTGAAATGTATCAGCGTGGCGAGCTGCAGCAGCTTATTAAAGAAACTGCGGCAAAATATAAAACTCAGGAGCCGGACGCAGAGTAATCTGTGAAAGGAGAAAGCGACCTGTAAAGGTCGCTTTTTTACCGCCATCGTGAGCAAGAGCGGCGTTGTTAGCCTCGTTATTTGTCCGTCGGCAAAGGTAACGGCCAGCCGCCCAGGCGCTTCCAGCGATTGACGATTTCACAAAACAGCACCGCTGTCCGCTCGGTATCATACAAAGCGGAATGGGCTTTTTCACCGTCAAACTCCATACCTGCCGCCAGGCACGCTTTTGATAACACCGTTTGTCCCAGCGCCAGTCCGCTCAATGCCGCAGTATCAAAGGTGACGAACGGATGAAACGGGTTACGTTTCAGCGAGGCGCGCTCTGCGGCGGCCATCATAAAACTGTGATCAAAAGTGGCGTTATGCGCGACCATAATGGCGCGGCTACAACCGCTGTCTTTGATACCTTTACGCACCATTTTGAAAATAGCGTGTAGCGCCTCATATTCACTCACCGCGCCGCGTAGCGGGTTAGAGGGATCGATACCGTTAAACGCAAGCGCTTCCGGCTGTAAGTTGGCTCCAGCGAACGGCTCCACATGGAAATGCAGCGTCATGTCCGGCATCAGCCAGCCTTGTTCATCCATTTTCAGCGTGATGGCGGCGATTTCGAGCAGCGCATCGGTTTTAGCGTTAAATCCTGCAGTTTCAACGTCGATGACGACAGGATAAAAACCACGAAAACGGTCGCACAGACCGGAAAGTTGAGCGTTATCGGACATCTGAGTCTCTTAATACGAAAAAATGCAGCGCGTATTATGGCAAATTTTACGCCGGGATGCAGTAAAACAACGGGCGCAGTGACCTGCGCCCGGCGGGGGATCAGTTACCCAGACCGCGGCCTGCGTCTTTAGCTTCAATCAATTCGATTTTATAGCCATCCGGATCTTCAACGAAGGCGATGATGGTCGAACCGCCTTTTACCGGCCCCGCTTCACGGGTCACGTTGCCGCCGTTCTGACGAATACGTTCACAGGCTTCAGCAGCATTGTCAACGCTCAGCGCGATGTGCCCATACGCATTGCCCATGTCGTAGCTCTCAACGCCCCAGTTATAGGTTAGTTCGATGACCGCTTCTTCCGTTTCCGGACCATATCCCACAAAGGCCAGCGAGTATTTGTATTCCGGATTCTCACTGGTACGCAGCAATTTCATGCCCAGAACGTTAGTGTAAAAAGCGATGGAACGCTGCAAATCGCCGACGCGCAGCATAGTATGCAATAAACGCATTTTCGTTGTCCTTAAAATAGTCAAGATATTCAAAGTATAGCGGCGATGTGCGGCCGCTATCAATGAAATTACAGAGTAGGGTAGTCAGTGTAGCCTTCCGCGCCGCCGCCATAAAAACTTTCGGGACGCTGTGGATTAAGTTCCGCTTTACGTTGCAGACGCGCCACCAGATCCGGGTTAGCGATGTAATCGCGACCAAACGCCACGGCGTCAATCAGCCCTTTTTCGATCAGATCTTCCGCTTTTTCTGGCGTATAGGCGCCAGCGCCGATGATGGGACCGTGGAAACGCGCGCGCACTTTTTCACGGAACGCGTCGCTGTACGGTTCGCCGCCCGCCCAGTCTGGTTCAGACATATGCAGATAAGCGATGCCGCGTTTGCCTAACGCTTCAATCAGATAAAGGGCGTCAGCTTCTTCATTCGGGCCGTTATCGACATTCTGGAAAGTGCCGACAGGAGAAAGGCGGATGCCGATACGGTCCGCGCCCCATTCCTTAATGCCGGCATCAACCACCTCCAGCACCAGACGGGCGCGATTCTCTACGCTGCCGCCGTACCGATCGGTACGGTGATTAGAAGACGGTGAGAGGAACTGGTGCAGCAGATAACCGTGCGCGGAGTGCAGCTCCACCAGGTCGAAGCCTGCCTCTCGGGCATTGGCGATAGCCTGGCGGAAATCGTTGACGATCCCGGGGATCTCGTGAGTATCCAGCGCGCGCGGCGTGGAAGTCTCTACGCGGATGGCCTGGCCGTTTTCGTCACGCAAAGAGGTGCGGGTTCCCGCATTGATAGCGGATGGCGCGACGGGCGCTTGTCCGCCTGGTTGCAGGCTGGCGTGTGAAATACGGCCCGTATGCCACAATTGCACCGCCATATGGCCGCCCTGGGCATGGACTCCCTGAGTGATTTTTTTCCAGGCGGCGATCTGCTCATCGCTGTGTAATCCCGGTGCGCCGGCATAGCCTTTCGCCTGTGCGGAGATTTGTGTGGCTTCGCTGATGATCAATCCGGCGCTGGCGCGTTGACGGTAATATTCCGCCATTAACGGCGTAGGAATGTCGCCCGGTTCAATACTCCGCAAACGCGTCAAAGGCGCCATAAATACGCGATTTGTCGCCGTGATGGCACCCACCTTGAGGGGGGTAAACAGTTTTGCTGATGACATAGTGGCTCCTGATATAAGTAGACCGGTCGTCTTGTAATAAAGGAAATAAAAACGCCTGTTACTGCTCAGGCGTTGCAATGATGGTCTTAACATGCGCCAACGCATTTTCCAGCGGCGCGGCGCTACGGGATATTTTGGCCTGCAAATTGGCGCCCAGCCACAGAGCATAAAGTACCTGCGCCTGTGGCAACGGCTGGCCGGTAAAATGTAAACAGTGGCTATTACGGCCATCTTCCAGCGCGCGTGCAAGCAGTGCCATGATCTCCTGCGCCCCTTTATCCATCGTAGAGCGCATATCCTCTGACAGATCGCAGACTTCCGCTGACAGTTTCACCGTCAGGCAACCGCTGATGGCGCCTTGCTGGCAAAACTGCTTTAACGTTTCCTGATACCAGGCGAGAAGACGATCGCGATGATTACCGGGACCGGAGGTGAAGTGCGCCGTAAGACGCTGATGATAGCAGGCGTAATGTCGCTCAAGCATGGCGACGCCGAAGGCTTCTTTCGAGCGAAAGTAGTGATAAAACGACCCTTTAGGCACCTGGGCGGTTTTGAGCAACTCGCTAAGCCCCATGCCGGTAAAACCCCGTTGCATACAAAGCTGCTCGCCGGTGGCCAGCAGATGTTCGCGGGTATCGTGTTCGGTTTGCTTATTCATAGCAGGCAGTATAGTAGACCAGTCGGTCTACTGCAAGCAGAGTTGCCATAATGTCAGTTAGCGTCTTCAATAGTCATAAGCGCCAAACGTTGAGGAGGGGATGTGGCCGAGCAGTTGGAGTTTTTTCCTGTAGCAAGCCCATGTCGCGGTATCTGCCAGTCTGATGAGCGTGGCTTTTGTCGGGGCTGTATGCGTAGCCGCGACGAACGGTTTAACTGGCAAAAAATGAGCGATGCCGAGAAACAAAATGTACTGCGGCTTTGTCGCCAGCGTTTCTTGCGTAAAATACGCGCAAATAAGCCTCTCCCATCGGAAGATCCTCAACAACCTTCACTCTTTTAAACGCGGAATTGCGTATACTCAACCTCATTATTCTCTATGAGGAATCTGTTATGGTTCAGCGTGTCACCATCGCTCCACAAGGCCCGGAGTTTTCGCGTTTTGTCATGGGTTACTGGCGTTTGATGGACTGGAATATGTCCGCGCGTCAGTTAGTGAGTTTTATCGAAGAACATCTGGATTTGGGCGTCACTACCGTTGACCATGCGGACATTTATGGCGGTTATCAATGCGAAGCGGCGTTTGGCGAGGCGCTAACGTTGGCGCCGCATTTGCGGGAAAAACTGCAAATCGTTACCAAATGCGGTATTGCGACCACCGCCAGAGCGGAAAATAGGCTCGGTCATTATATTACCGATCGCCGCCATATTATTCTGAGCGCCGAACAGTCATTAAAAAATCTGGCGACAGATTATCTGGATATGTTGTTAATTCACCGTCCCGATCCGTTAATGGATGCGGATGACGTCGCCGAGGCGTTTCAACATCTGCACCAAAGCGGCAAAGTGCGCCATTTTGGCGTTTCTAATTTTACGCCAGCGCAATTTACGTTACTGCAATCGCGCCTGCCGTTCACCCTGGCGACCAACCAGGTGGAGATCTCGCCGGTTCACCAGCCTTTGTTGCTGGACGGCACATTAGATCAATTACAGCAACTGCGTATTCGTCCGATGGCCTGGTCATGTCTTGGCGGCGGTCGTCTGTTTAATGATGAGGCTTATCAGCCGTTGCGCCAGGAACTTTCCGTTATCGCGCAAGAACTCAACGCTAGTTCTATTGAACAGGTGGTCTATGCCTGGATTTTACGTTTGCCGTCGCAGCCGCTGCCGATTATTGGCTCGGGTAAAATCGAACGCGTACGCGCCGCACTAGAAGCGGAAACGCTGTCATTGTCGCGTCAACAGTGGTTCCGAATCCGCAAGGCGGCACTGGGTTATGACGTGCCGTAATCGCCAACTCGTTGACTTTCCGTTCATGTTTTCGCCAGTGGTTTACACTTAACAGGCGACCACATGTAACGGAGGTTTTATGAAGCGATTAAGTTTAGCGATGGTGACGCTGTTGGCCTGTGCGGGTGCGCAGGCCGCCAGCGAGAAAGTAGAGATGAACCTGGTGACGGCGCAAGGCGTAGGACAGTCTATCGGCACCGTCGTCATCGATGAAACCGAAGGCGGCTTAAAATTTACCCCACACCTTAAAGCGTTGCCGCCGGGCGAGCATGGTTTTCACATTCATGCCAACGGTAGCTGCCAGCCCGCGATTAAAGACGGCAAAGCGGTTGCCGCAGAAGCCGCTGGTGGTCATCTGGACCCACAAAATACCGGCAAGCATGAAGGACCGGAAGGCCAGGGGCATCTGGGCGACCTCCCGGTGTTAGTCGTTAATAATGATGGTATCGCCACCGAACCGGTTACTGCGCCGCGTCTGAAGTCTCTTGATGAAGTGAAAGATAAAGCGCTCATGATCCATGTGGGCGGCGATAACATGTCCGATCAGCCGAAACCGCTCGGCGGCGGCGGAACGCGTTACGCCTGCGGCGTCATTAAATAACCCGGAGACAGTGTTCCCTGCGCTGGAGCCTGTTCCAGCTGCGACAGCGAACAGTGTAAACGCCAGATAATCGCCGCCAGCTCATGCGCGGCGGGTTGATGATGATGTGCGAGCGTGTCGCAGATACGCTGCAGTTCCTGTAGCGTGACGGCAAGCGGGCGTTGCTGCACGCCGCGCTCGCTCATTACATCGCGCAGCAGGGATATACAAATATCCCTCACCCGGGAAAGCGGATCGGAACGCGACTCCCAGGCGCGCAGCTGCCACACCACATGCGAGCAGTTCAGCAGTACCACTCCCCAACGTAATAACCACCGGCGCGCCAGCGCATCCTGGCTATTGCTGAGCTGACTGACGTGATGATAGGTCAGCGATTCAAACTCGCTTTCGCTATGGGAAGGATGACGGCTAAGCTGATCGACGAAATCCCGGCGTAGCGCGCGGATATGGCGGCGGCTTTTTACGGCATCGGAACCGGGGCGCAAAATCGCAAACGCCAGCCAGGAAATCGCGACGCCGACGATCTTGGCGGTATTATCGTTAAGGAAGTCGGCGAAGTCGTACACCGGCGGATTGGTCACGGCGATGAATGAGCCCATAAAAACGATAAGCTGCCCCCACAGTCCCGCCAGCTTAGGCATCTGCAGTTTAAGCAGTTGCATCGTGACGAACAGCGGGAAAAGGAAAAGTAAGAATTGCCACAGATCGGTGATTTGCACCATCAGGCCAAATTTCACCACGAAGCTGAATAAGGACAGCAGCACTAAAGTACGCATCAATAAGGTGAGCGACTTAAACGGCGTGGCGACGATGGAGTAGAGGACGCAACTGATCGCCGCCAGGGTTAATGCGCCGGGCCCGGATTCCCATTGCGCGCCAATACTCCAGGCTCCAATTACCGTGAGCGTGCAAAAGGTACGCACGCCGCTCCAGATGGCCTCTGCGTTATCCGTATGCCGCGCAAGGCCGGGAGTGCGGCGGATATGGATTTGATCCACCGGCGCGCCGCTTTCGATCAGATATAACTGACGGCTGCTGCGCAGATATAAGTGGCAAAAATAGCGTAATCGCTGCCAGAACGCGAGGTGACGATAATCCTGTTCATCCTGCGGGCGTAGCGGCGCAATAATCCGCGCCACGGTGTAGCTGTCCGCGCGCGGTTTCGCCAGCGCAGCTAAGAGTTGTTCAATAACTTCGCGGCTGTTTTCCGGCGGCGTCGGCCAGTTTAAAAGCATTCTACGCAGACTGGAGATCACGCTGGTTAGCCGTAATTGCTGGTGTAACAATGCATTTAGTAATGCATTCTGGCGGCGAAAACGGTAATGACTCCAGAAGGCCTGAATACGCAGCAGGTTCATGGTCAGGATTTGCCCAATGACCCCCTCATGCGCGGAGCGGATGGCGTCGGTAGTCTCCGGCTGCCACAGTAGACTGGCATGTTCCAGCAAGCGCGCATGCATGTTTTTCAACGCGGTGAGCAGGGCTGTGCCATCCGATGTGCTGGGTAGGATCATCATCATCATGCCGCCACAGAGGATGCCGACGATAACTTCACATACACGTGCCTGGGCGATATCCCACAACTGCGTGATTTCTACAATATTAACCATCGGGAACGCGATGATCGCCGCCGTGTAGCCGGACAACTGGAAAGCATAAGCGGCATTATTGGTAAAATGCGCGCAGGCCCAGGTACAAAAACCGATCCAGGCGGCCATGCTAAACAAGAACAACCAGGGCTCATTCAGCGTATGGCCGGCAATAATCAGCGCGGCGGTCGCGCCGAGTAAACTCCCGGCAATACGCCCCAGACTTTTACTGATTACGCCGCCTACGGTTGGAAAGCTCACCACTGCGGCCGAAGTCATCGCCCAGTAGGGCTCATCCAGATTGAGATAATAAGCGAATGTCAGCGCGAGACACATGGCAATGGTATTGCGCAACGCGTAACGCCACTGGCCGGAGGTCGCTTTAAACCAGGGCGTATTTCGCAGGGCTGGCAGGGAGAGTTTCATTACCGCTGTCCAATGGCTACGCTGCAGGTAGTGCCGGAGACGAGCGTGATATCCTGCGGCAAAGCGTCAAATTCGATACGTACCGGTACGCGTTGCGCCAGACGTACCCACGGTACGTTGGGTTTGATATCGGGCACTAAACCGGAGTCACTTTCCACGCTTTGGTCGTAAATAGCGCGCCCGATACTGCCAACGTGACCCTGTAACTTAACATTGCCACTATACAGTGTTATTAATGCAGGCTCACCTTCGCGGATATGGCGTAGTTTGGTTTCTTCGAAATATCCCATTACATAAAATGAATGGCTATCTACCAGGGCGAAAAGTGGCTTACCGGTACTGGCATAATCACCGGTACGCGTGGAAAGGTTGGTCACCCAGCCGGATACCGGCGCTTTTACTTCCGTCTGGCTAAGCTGCCACTGCGCCTGTTTTAACGTTGCCAGTGCGACATCTACGTTGGCCTGCATCGCTTTAACATTCAGATTGGCGCTATCCAGATCTTCAGCAGAGATGTAGTTACGCGATAAATGTCGACGTCGATCGGCTTCATTATTCGCTTTTGCCAGATCGGACTGCGCTTTGGCCAACTGCGCCTGCGCGTTAAGTTCTGCAATATGGAAGGGCGTTTTATCAATGACAAAGAGAACGTCCCCGGCGTTGACGAACTGATTATCTTTGATATTGAGTTGGGTAATGCTGCCAGAAACCTGCGGCGTTACGCTGACCTGTTCCGCGCGGATTTTACCATCGCGCGTCCACGGTGACTGCATATAGTAATTCCATAACCACCACGCGGCCAGAACGGCGACGACGGCGACAATGAGAGTAGAAAAATATTTTATTGTTTTTAACGACATATTTACCACGCGATCAGTAAAACGAGGCCCAGACATACGCACAGCGTAAAGAGGGAGAGATCCATTAACAGGGGATGCCAGATTTCATCAGAGTATATCCGGTCACGCAGGAGTCGGTGAATAAACAACCAGATAACGAACCCAAGCGCAAAGGCTTTAAAGAATGGCGGAAAGTAAACAGATGCTCCCAACATGAGATCTTGTAAGGGCAATCCTGTGGCGTTGAGTATACACTTCACAAGCAATGTTCCTTTGCGTCAGACATCGATGCTTTAGTTTTAGCCAAAACTGAAGCTACAGGTGCCAGGTGCGCACTATGTCTGAAAAAATGTCTATTGGTAAGCAAATTTAGCAATACATTTGTTTTGAGAATACAAATACTGCACACTATTCTAAAATCAGCATAATAACTTAGCAAGCTAATTATAAGGAGATGAAATTGGAATCGCCACTAGGTTCTGATCTGGCACGGTTGGTGCGCATTTGGCGTGCTCTGATTGACCATCGCCTCAAGCCTCTGGAATTGACGCAGACACATTGGGTCACGTTGCACAATATTCATCAATTGCCGCCTGACCAGTCGCAGATTCAATTGGCTAAAGCGATAGGCATTGAGCAGCCATCGCTGGTACGCACGTTGGATCAACTTGAAGATAAGGGGCTAATTTCGCGGCAAACCTGCGCCAGCGATCGTCGCGCTAAGCGCATTAAACTGACCGAAAAAGCGGAGCCGCTGATCGCTGAGATGGAAGAGGTCATTCATAAAACGCGCGGTGAAATTTTGGCTGGGATTTCTTCAGAGGAGATTGAGCTTCTGATTAAACTTGTCGCTAAACTTGAACACAACATTATGGAATTGCACTCTCACGATTGAGGTGCAGGGGCATACGTGTGGCCATGTGACCACACGTAAAGCCTGGTTTAGCGTGGAGAGACAGTAACCTGGCTGCCGTTGCTGGCCAGCACGACACGCTGACCTGCCGAGAAACGCGTATTTCCTTGTTTCTGCACAACCATAATGGTGTTGCCATCGTCTTTACGAATTTCCAGTTCCACACCCTGGGTTTTATTCATTGCGCTCTGGACGCCCTGGCCCGCTACGCCGCCAGCCACCGCGCCTGCCGCGGTCGCCAGTGAACGACCCGTACCGCCGCCGATAGTGTTGCCGAGGAATCCGCCCAACACCGCGCCGCCGATAGCGCCAATCACGTTAGAATCATCACCGCCCTGAATTTGAACCGGACGAACGTTAACGATAGTACCGTACGTTACATTCTGAACTTGTTTAGCCTCGGATGCGGTATAAACATCACCCGAAAGGCTATCATTGTTAACACACCCTGCTAAGGATAACCCCATCAGTGAAACGGCCAGTACACGTTTAATCATTTACCCATCTCCTGTTCTTCACGAAACGCTATTTCAGCATCCCTATAGCTAAATTATATGGCATTTATGCAGTTAAGGTCATATCTTCTGCCGAAAGAATGTAAAAATCATAATCAGAAGTTAATTAACTAATCTTAAACGAAGTGGGAAGCAAGAAAAGATAGGTTATTGATATCCGTGGACGGCACGGCAAAAAACGTGACGCGGGCATCGCATTGCAAAATACGTTATGCCGAGTGTTAAGGCTTAACCCAGCTTAATAAGGAAGAGGTATGAAATCGGGCCGTTTTATTGGCGTTATGTCCGGGACCAGCCTTGATGGCGTGGATGTTGTACTGGCGGCAATTGATGAAACCATGGTTGCGCAACAGGCAAGTCTCACCTGGCCCATTCCCGTTCATCTGAAAAAAGGCATTCTCGATATTTGCCAGGGACAACCGCTTACGCTCTCGCAACTCGGCCAGCTGGATACCCAGTTAGGCCGGCTTTTTGCACAGGCGGTTAATGCGCTGTTAGCGCAACAACGTTTGCAGCCGCGGGATATCGTCGCCATTGGTTGTCATGGGCAAACGGTCTGGCATGAGCCGACCGGCGAGGCCCCGCATACGCTGCAAATTGGCGATAATAATCACATCGTCGCCCATACGGGGATTACAGTGGTCGGCGATTTTCGGCGGCGGGATATTGCGCTGGGCGGACAAGGCGCGCCGCTGGTGCCCGCTTTCCATCACGCGCTGTTGGGACATCCGACGGAAAAACGTATGGTCCTGAATATCGGCGGCATCGCCAATTTATCTCTGCTTTTCCCCGGGCAGGCGGTGCGCGGGTACGACACGGGGCCGGGTAATATGTTGATGGATGCGTGGATTTGGCGACAATGCGCGCAGCCCTACGACAAAGACGCGGCATGGGCGAAAGAAGGTCAGGTTATTCTTCCATTGCTGCAAAAGATGTTGCGCGATCCGTACTTTGCTGCGTCGGCGCCCAAAAGTACAGGACGCGAATATTTCAACTATGGCTGGTTAGAGCGTCATCTTACGGCTTTCCCTGGCGCAGACGCGCGCGATGTACAGGCCACGCTGGCGGAGCTGACGGCGGTCTCCATCGCCCAACAGGTGCTGCTCAATGGCGGCTGCGAGCGGCTGATGGTCTGTGGCGGCGGAAGCCGGAATCCGTTAGTGATGGCCCGTCTGGCGGCGCTGTTGCCCGGTATCGAGGTTTCGACCACCGATAAGGCGGGGATTAGCGGCGATGATATGGAAGCGCTGGCCTTTGCATGGCTTGCCTGGCGAACGCTCGCGGGCCTGCCGGGAAATTTGCCTTCCGTGACGGGGGCTACAGAAGCCAGTGTTTTAGGCGCTATTTACCCGGCTAACCCAATAACTCAGAGTTAACTGAATTTTTCCCGGACCCTATATCGGTAAACTAGCAAGGTCAGGAAGGGGCGTTTGCCCTTCCAGAAGCAGGAGAGCTTTCGGGATATGCCTATGAAAAAGATCGCAATAATGTGTTTACCTGTGCTGCTGACCGGCTGTAGCGTTTATCAACAATTTGTTGAACGTATGCAAACGGATACGCTGGAATACCAGTGTGATGAGAAGCCGCTTACCGTTAAAGTCAATAACCCGCGTGAAGAGGTCAGTTTTGTTTATGACAATAAGCTGCTGACCCTGAAGCAAGGAATCTCGGCCTCGGGCGCGCGTTATACCGACGGGATTTATGTTTTCTGGTCGCAAGGCGAGAGCGCCACGGTCTATAAACGAGACAGAATTGTGCTTAATAACTGTCAGTTACAAAATCCGAAGCGTTGAGATTTTCAGTATGGGGGCGCACAATAGCGCCACCCACTGTTTATTTCTGATCAACGCCATGTCTGATAACGACCAATTGCAGCAGATCGCGCATCTGCGCCGTGAATACACGAAAGGCGGCTTGCGTCGCCGCGATTTACCCGCTGAACCGTTAACCTTATTCGAGCGCTGGCTTGGGCAAGCGTGCGACGCCAGACTGGCCGATCCGACGGCAATGGTCGTGGCGACCGTAGATGACAAGGGGCAACCGTACCAGCGTATTGTATTGCTCAAGCATTATGATGAAAAAGGCCTGGTCTTTTATACCAACCTGGGAAGCCGCAAGGCGCATCAGATTGAGCACAATCCGCGTATCAGCCTGTTATTTCCCTGGCATATGCTTGAACGCCAGGTGATGGTGACAGGCAAAGCCGAGCGTCTCTCCACACTTGAGGTGGTGAGGTATTTCCACAGCCGTCCGCGCGACAGCCAGATTGGCGCATGGGTCTCTAAACAATCCAGCCGCATTTCCGCGCGCGGTATCCTCGAAAGCAAATTCCTGGAGCTCAAGCAGAAGTTTCAACAGGGCGAAGTGCCGTTACCCAGCTTCTGGGGCGGTTTTCGCGTGAGTATCGAACAGATGGAGTTCTGGCAGGGCGGCGAACATCGTCTGCACGATCGCTTTTTATACCAACGCGACGACGGCGCATGGAAAATCGACCGTCTTGCGCCCTAAAGATGCAAAAATCTTGTTTTAAGCACTGGTGCGGATGAATCCGCCGTTTTATGCTATGTCTCTTTCGCGTCTGGCGAAAAGTCGTGTACCGGCAAAGGTGCAGTCGTTTTATACATGGAGATTTTGATGGCAAGCAGTAACTTGATTAAACAATTGCAAGAGCGGGGGCTGGTAGCCCAGGTGACGGACGAAGACGCGTTGGCAGAGCGACTGGCGCAAGGCCCGATCGCGCTCTATTGCGGCTTCGATCCTACCGCTGACAGCTTGCATTTGGGGCATCTGGTTCCATTGTTATGCCTGAAACGCTTCCAGCAGGCAGGGCACAAACCTGTTGCGCTGGTAGGCGGCGCGACCGGTCTGATTGGCGACCCGAGCTTTAAAGCCGCCGAGCGTAAACTGAACACTGAAGAGACCGTTCAGGAGTGGGTGGCGAAAATTCGTAAACAGGTTGCCCCATTCCTGGACTTTGATTGCGGCGAAAACTCCGCCATCGCGGCCAATAACTATGACTGGTTCGGCAGCATGAATGTGCTGACTTTCCTGCGCGATATCGGTAAACATTTTTCCGTTAATCAGATGATCAACAAAGAAGCGGTGAAGCAGCGTCTGAACCGTGACGATCAGGGTATCTCTTTCACGGAGTTCTCTTATAACCTGCTACAGGGGTACGACTTCGCTTGTCTGAATAAACTGCACGGCGTTGCCTTACAGATTGGCGGTTCTGACCAGTGGGGGAACATCACTTCCGGTATCGACCTGACCCGTCGTCTGCACCAGAATCAGGTATTTGGTTTGACCGTTCCACTGATCACCAAAGCTGACGGCACGAAATTCGGTAAAACCGAAGGCGGCGCTGTCTGGCTGGATCCGAAGAAAACCAGTCCGTACAAATTCTACCAGTTCTGGATTAACACCGCAGATGCCGATGTTTATCGCTTCCTGAAATTCTTCACTTTTATGGACATTGAAGAGATCAATGCCCTGGAAGAAGAAGATAAAAACAGCGGTAAAGCGCCGCGCGCGCAGTATGTGCTGGCCGAGCAGGTGACGCGCCTGGTTCATGGTGAAGAGGGGCTGGTTGCGGCGAAACGGATCACTGAATGCCTGTTCAGCGGTTCACTGAGCGCGCTGAGCGAAGCTGACTTTGAGCAGTTGGCGCAGGATGGCGTACCGATGGTTGAAATGGAAAAAGGCGCCGACCTGATGCAGGCGCTGGTAGACGCCGAACTCCAGCCGTCGCGTGGTCAGGCGCGTAAGACTATCGCCTCCAACGCTGTCACTATCAATGGTGAAAAACAATCCGATCCTGAATACATCTTTAACGATGAGGACCGTCTGTTTGGCCGCTATACCTTATTACGTCGCGGCAAAAAGAACTATTGTCTGATTTGCTGGAAATAAGGCATTAAGTAACAGGGAGTGAGAAATCACTCCCTTATTTTTGATGTTCAGGTAAAAAAATGAAGAATATCCTCGCTATCCAGTCCCATGTTGTTTTCGGACATGCGGGCAACAGCGCCGCCGAATTTCCCATGCGCCGTCTTGGCGCGAATGTTTGGCCGCTGAATACCGTTCAGTTTTCTAACCACACGCAATATGGTAAATGGACCGGCTGTGTCATGCCGCCCAGCCATCTGACTGAGATTGTCCAGGGGATTGCGGACATTGGCCAGTTAGCGCACTGCGACGCCGTACTTAGCGGTTACCTGGGATCTGCCGAGCAGGGAGAACACATTCTCGGTATTGTGCGCCAGGTTAAAGCGGCAAATCCGCAGGCAAAATATTTCTGCGATCCCGTGATGGGGCATCCGGAAAAGGGTTGTATCGTGGCGCCTGGCGTCGCAGAGTTCCATGTGCGTTATGCGCTACCCGCCAGCGATATTATCGCGCCTAACCTGATTGAACTGGAAATTCTCAGCAAACATAGCGTGAATAATGTGGATGACGCCGTGCAGGCGGCGCGTGAACTGATTGCTCAGGGGCCAGAAATTGTACTGGTAAAACATCTCGCCCGCGCCGGTTACAGTTCAGAACGCTTTGAAATGCTGCTGGTGACAGCGCAGGAAGCCTGGCATATTAGCCGTCCGCTGGTGGATTTCGGCTCACGTCAGCCGGTTGGCGTTGGCGATGTCACCAGTGGTTTATTGCTGGTCAAACTTTTGCAGGGCGCGACGTTGCAGCAGGCGCTGGAGCACGTTACGGCGGCAGTCTATGAGATTATGATCGCCACCAAAACGATGCAGGAATACGAACTGCAGGTCGTGGCGGCCCAGGACAGGATCGCTAACCCTGAACATTACTTCAGCGCAACGCGGCTGTAATTATTGCTGCTAAAAAGAGGCCGGATGGCGGTACAGCGAGCTATCCGGCAACATGACATTAATTCAGTCCTTCCGCTTTAAGCGCTGCCGCAACGGTCGGTCTTTTTGCGGCACGCTGCATATAACTTTCAATATGCGTTAACCCGTCCATATTCAGTTTTACGCCATAGGCCCAACGCAATACGGTAAACAGATAAGCGTCTGCGATGGTAAAACGCTGGCCGCAAATCCACTGGTCGTCTGAAAGCGACTCATCCACATACTGCAATTTCTTTTCCAGACCGGCGCGAACGGCGGGTTTGAGTGTTTCCGGCGTGTCAGGGCGGAACAGCGGGGTAAAGCCTTTATGCAGTTCCGTTGCAATATAGTTGAGCCATTCCAGCGTATGATAGCGAGCAAGACTACTTACCGGCGCCAGAAGCTGGCGATCGGGAACGCTGTCGGCGAGGTACTGCATAATGGCGACGCCTTCAGTCAACAGTGTGCCGTCATCCAGCAGCAGAGCCGGAACCTGTCCTTTAGGGTTGACTGCCAGGTAATCATCACCGTTTTCCAGGCGTTTTTTTGCGAGATCGACGCCATCAAGCGTAAAGTCTTTGCCAATTTCGCGTAGGGTAATATGGGAAGCAAGAGAGCAGGCACCCGGTTTGTAGAACAGTTTCATCGGTAACTCCTTTTTGCTGAGGTTTAAAGTATGGTAGTGCGGGGACGAGCAAAAAAAAAGCCGCTAACGCACAGTTAGCGGCCTGAATGTTGTTTCCCGGAAAATTAAACTGTAGCGGCTTTAGAGCCTTTTTCAGCGGTATCATCATCCTGGGTCATACGGTTCAGCTTAGGCGCTGTCAGCAGCATCAGGACGGCGATAACGGCGGTTGCTATGCCAATCTGCATAAATACGCGACCATAGACTTCCAGGGACATCAGTGGGTCAGTCACGTCGCTCGGCACAGCCATCAGGTTGGCGACATAACCGCCGATGATGTTAGCGCCTGCCGTTGTCAGGAACCAGCTACCCATGATGAAACCCATCAGACGCTGCGGAACCAACTGTGCGACCATTGCCAGTCCCAGACCGGAGATCATCAGCTCACCGATACTTTGCAGGCCGTAGCTTGCGATCAGCCAGTTTACGGATACGATGCCGGCATCGTTCGCAAATTTGGCGCCCAGCGGCAGAATCAGGAACGCGCCGGAACACAGCACCATACCAATGGCGAATTTCATCGGCATCGGCAGCGTATCGCCCATCCTGTTATAAATAGCGGCCAGAATCGGGCTGCCGATAATGATCCAGAATGGGTTCAGCGCCTGATACTGTTCCGGTTCGAACGCGATACCGAGAATAGAGTGCTCGACGTTACGAATGGCAAAGAAGTTCAGCGACGTCGGCATCTGGCTGTACAGTACGAAGAAGATAATCGCCTGCAGCATCAAAATAAAGGCGACGATCATTTTACGGCGAGCCGCGCCGTGCATGGAAAACGCTTCTTTACCGAAGATAATGACGATGCCAAGAGCGATTACGCCCAGCACCATACGCGCGATGTCCTGGTTGTGCAGCAGCCAGGTGGCGACCGTAATCAGAACGACAATACCGACGATTGTCAGCAGCAGATTACGGAAGTTGATCGGTTCAAAGTCGGGTTTGGAACCGTAGCTTTTCACCCAGCGCTGGCAGAAAGCAAAGTTAACGACGGTTATCAGCATACCGACGACGCTAAGCGCAAACGCGGTGCTCCAGCCATAACGCGCCGCCAGCCACGGCGTCGCCAGCATAGAGAAGAAGGAGCCGATGTTGACGGACATATAATACATCGTAAATGCGCCGTCGAGACGCGGATCGTCCTTCGCGTAACAGGTAGACAGCAGGGAAGACGGGTTAGCTTTAAACAGACCGTTACCCACAGCGATAGCCGCCATGCCCATATAGACGATGCCAGCGTCATGACCAGACCATGCGACCAGCGCATAACCGATAGCCAGCACCACGGCACCCAGCATAATAACGCGTTTGGTGCCCAGAATTTTATCACCTAACCAACCGCCAATGGCGACCAGGCCGTACACCAGCGCACTGAAGGAAGAGAAAAGGGTGATGGAATCCGCTTCTGACATACCCAGTTGTTTTACCAGGTAGACGGCCATAATGCCTTGCAGGCCGTAATAACCAAAACGCTCCCATAACTCTATCGAGAAGATGAGATAGAACGCCTTCGGTTGTTTGAAAGCGTTCAAACTGACGCTTTCAGTTGGTTTTTTGTTTGCAGTAGACACTTTTACCTCTTTTTTACGCCCCGTATTAACAGGGATTGTCTGGCGCGTGATGAGTCAGACTCATCCGTCCGATTGTTATATTGGAGGGGAAACGGCAGGTAATGTTCACTATCTTTCCTCTCCAGACAAGAGCTTTGTAATAATCTGTTACATATAACTCTTCTGGTTGAATCGTCCGATGTCAGAAATGTTATCCAGCGTTAAATTTCTTCATTTGAAGAATGGCAGATTTTTACACTGAAAAAAGGCCATTAGTTTGGGTGAAAGGCGATATCTTCTGCTATTTAAGGTGAAAAGCAGTGATATAGGCCATTATCTGAAAAAATGGCAGAGTAATGTTTTGTAGTGAAAACGGGGCGTCAGTCTATCCGGTTGTAAATGTAACCTTAGGTGTCATTAAATTTTACATGAAGTTATCAAAGTGATCCTGATCACGGATAGATAGAAATTTTTGCGATTAAAAAAATGATTAACCTGACGTGGAGGGAAAACGAAAGCACATTACATCAGAAAAAGGACAGAGACTGGAATGATTGATGGCTAAAATAGATCCAGGCCGAAGGTGGGAGCGCGCTGGCGTGACGGACGCACTCCGACCATATCAAATATCGACTTTTTCTTTGTATTCGCAAAGGTCTTCAATGAGGCAGGAGCCGCAGCGCGGTTTTCGGGCGATACAGGTATAGCGGCCATGCAAAATTAACCAGTGATGGCAGTCCACTTTGAACTCATTCGGCACCACTTTCAGCAACTTCTCTTCTACCTGCTCGACATTTTTACCCGGCGCGAACTGTGTTCGGTTGCATACACGGAATATATGCGTATCAACGGCGATGGTCGGCCAGCCGAAGGCGGTATTTAGCACTACGTTAGCGGTTTTACGCCCCACGCCGGGAAGCGCTTCCAGCGCCGCCCGATCCTCCGGCACTTCGCCATTATGCTTGTCCAGTAAAATACGGCAGGTCTTAATCACGTTTTCCGCTTTACTGTTAAATAAACCGATGGTTTTGATATAGGATTTCACGCCTTCTACGCCCAGTTCCAGCATCGCGGCTGGCGTATTGGCGACCGGGTAAAGTTTGGCGGTAGCCTTGTTCACGCTGACGTCGGTTGCCTGCGCGGAAAGCAACACGGCAATCAGCAACTCAAACGGCGACGTGAAATTGAGTTCCGTTGTGGGGTGCGGATTGTTGTCGCGCAGGCGCGTCAGAATTTCCAGCCTTTTTGCTTTGTTCATCAGACTTTCCCTGTTTCACCTGCCGGAACAGCGGAAGGCGCGGTTTCGGCGCGGCGTTTCTTCATTTTTTCATCAATAAGATATTTTACCGCCAGCATGAGCCCCAGGCCGATAAACGCGCCTGGCGGCAGCATCGCCAGCAGGAAAGGCGAGTCGGTGTGAAATATCTCGACTCGTAATACTTTTGCCCAGCCTCCCAGCAGGCTATCCGCGCCATCGAAAAGCGTACCATTCCCGAGGATCTCGCGCAGCGAACCCAGCACGAACATCGCGCCTGTCGCGCCCATGCCGATGGAAAAACCGTCCAACGCGGAAAGCCACGGTCCTTTTTTCGCGGCAAACGCTTCGGCGCGACCAACAACAATGCAGTTCGTTACAATCAGAGGAATAAAAATCCCTAAAGACTGATACAAACCGAACGCATACGCATTGATCAGCATCTGTACTGCGCTTACCACCGAGGCAATAATCATGACGTAAATCGGGATACGGATTTCTGCCGGCGTCCAGCGACGTAGTGCGGACACCGTAAGGTTGGTCAGCGTTAATACCAGCGTTGTGGCCAGACCCAGCCCCAGAGCGTTGGTTGCCGTAGACGTCACCGCCAGTAAAGGGCACAGGCCAAGTAGCTGCACCAGAGCAGAGTTATTTTTCCATAACCCCTGAACAACAATGTCTTTTATTTCGCTCATGGTTATTCTCCACAGGCGGTTAAATGGGGGAGCTGAGCGGGCAGTGATTCGGCGTACAGCCCGGCGCGTTTAACCGCATTCACCACGGCGCGCGGCGTTATTGTCGCCCCGGTAAATTGATCAAAATCACCGCCATCTTTTTTCACCGCCCAGTGCGTATCATTTTCACCGCTGATGGTTTTACCGCTAAAGTGGGTAATCCAGTCAGACAAACGGCGCTCAATTTTATCACCTAACCCTGGCGTCTCATGATGTTCCGTCACACGCGTCCCCAGGACGGTACCGTTGAAATCTGCGCCAACAATAAGCTGGATAGCGCCGGAATAGCCATCTGGGGCGGTGGCCTCAATGATGGCCGCTACGGGTTTATCATCCTTGCGAGCGATAAAAACACGGTGTGTGCCTTTGCCGAGGGCGGGCGCATCGACCAGATAACAGCTCTCTTGCAGATTATTATTGTAACGATCTGGCGGCAATACCTGATCGAACAGGGCATGCTGTTGTTGCAGCGCTTGTTCGTGGATGGTTGATTTTGTCATCTGATTAATCACCGCGGTCAATCCCGTAGAACCTGCGGCAAAAAGCGCCAGCGTAATACCGTGTTTACGAATCGTTTTCAGCATGGTTTATCCTTTGCGATGTCCATAGACGCGGGGGCGCGTGTAGTAGTCGATCAGAGGAACCGTGATATTCGCCAACAGGACAGCAAAAGCAACGCCGTCCGGATAGCCGCCGAAGCTACGAATCAGCCACACTAATACCCCAGCCAGCGCGCCGAAAATTAAACGTCCACGGTTGGTCGTGGAGGCGGTAACCGGATCCGTCAAGATAAAAAATGCGCCCAGCATGGTGGCGCCTGACAGCAGATGAAGCTGCGGCGAGGCCAGCGTAGCGGGCGAGAAAAGCCAGCCTAACGCGGCGCATAACGCCAGCGTCAGCAGAAAACTGACCGGGATATGCCAGCGGATAGCTTTTTGCCACAGCAGGAATACGCCGCCGACAAGCCAGGCGAGGTTAACCCACTGCCAGCCCACGCCAGCCAGCGCGCCGCTGTATATCGGGTACTGCATGATTTGCTCAACGGAGTGCCCGGCGCGCAAGGACGTTTTAAATGTATCCAGCGGCGTCGCCTGGCTGATACCGTCAATACCGATACGTAGCAGCGTCATATCGCCGCCGCTGGCGGTATGCCCGGTAAAAATCATCCGCAACGTGTCCAGCATATCGGGCGTTGTTGCGGCTATTTCATAAGGCGGCAACCAGCTTGTCATTTGCACCGGAAAGGAAATTAATAGCACCACGTAGCCGATCATGGCCGGATTAAAGGGGTTTTGTCCCAGCCCGCCATATAACTGTTTAGCGATAATAATGGCGAATCCGGTTCCCAGCACGACCATCCACCAGGGCGCAAGCGGAGGGATGCTGACCGCCAGCAAAAGCCCCGTCAATAACGCGGAATAATCCTGCAGGTGACTGGCGACCGATTGTTTGCGCAGTCTAAGGACAATGGCTTCTGCGACGAGCGCCGTGATGGCAGCCAGAACGATCTGGAAAAGCGTTCCCCAACCAAAAAACCACGTCTGCGCGGCAATCCCCGGCAGAGCGGCGATTAATACCAGCAACATGATTCGCGATGTCTGGCGCTGGTTATGGGTATAAGGCGAGCTTGCGATTCTGAATACCATTTAGTCCTCGTTAACAACCTGCTGCTGTGCTGCTTTTTTTGCCTGAACGCGGGCGATAGCCGCAGCAACCGCGGCTTTACGCGGGTCTACCGGTTCGGCAGGTTCGCTTCCGGTCTGCTGCTCCTGCTTGCGGGCTTTGGCGCGGGCGATCGCCGCTTCCACCGCGGCTTTACGCGGATCGACCGCTTCGGCAGGTTCGCTTCCGGTCTGCTGCTCCTGCTTACGGGCTTTGGCGCG
>NZ_JBGDXT010000003.1:144733-474787 GCF_046550615.1 Salmonella sp. SAL04214 | reverse complement strand
GCGGGCGATGGCCGCTTCCACCGCGGCTTTACGCGGATCGACCGGTTCGGCAGGTTCGCTTCCGGCCTGCTGCTCCTGTTTACGAGCTTTGGCGCGGGCGATGGCCGCTTCCACCGCGGCTTTACGCGGATCGACCGGTTCGGCAGGTTCGCTTCCGGCCTGCTGCTCCTGCTTACTGGCTTTGGCGCGGGCGATAGCCGCTTCCACCGCGGCTTTACGCGGATCGACCGGTTCGGCAGGTTCGCTTCCGGCCTGCTGCTCCTGCTTGCGGGCTTTGGCGCGGGCGATAGCCGCCTCCACCGCGGCTTTACGCGGATCGTCGCCGGGTATCGCGCTGTCAGCCATCGGATGAGCGGCTTGTTTAGCGCGCGCTTGCGCTTTACGCGCTTCACGGGCCGCGATGACGGCGCTATTGTCTGGCAGACTACCCGCCTGAATAACCACCGGTTGCGTGGCCTGCGCCTGTTTCTCTTTTACCCGCGCCAGCGCAGCGGCAATGGCGTCCTGATCTTTTGCCGCTGGTTGTACTGCTGCGCTCTTGTGACGTGCAAGGCGGGCGGCTTTTTCACGCTCCAGTCTTGCCTGACGAGCCTCAAAACGTGCTTTGGCTTCGGCGGCGCGTTTTTCTTCAAGCCTGATTGCATTAATCTCTGCTTTTTCCTGACGGAAATATTGGACGAGCGGAATATTACTTGGGCAGACCCAGGCGCAGGCGCCGCATTCTATACAATCAGCAATATGGTGAGCGGTAGCCTTGTCATGCTGCTGCCCTTTGCTGAACCAATAAAGCTGCTGCGGTAAAAGGTCGGCAGGGCAGGCGTCAGCGCAAGCGCTGCAACGAATACAGCTTTTCTCTTCCTGAGGCGCTCCCATTTCAGTCACGGATGGCGCCAGCAGGCAGTTGGTGATTTTTACGACCGGTACGTCAAGCCAGGGAAGGGTGAATCCCATCAACGGGCCGCCCATGATGACCATCTGGTCAGCAGAAGGGCAGAACCCGGCATCGTTAAGCAAATGACGAACGGGAGTGCCGAGCCGCGCCCAGACGTTACCCGGACGGCTTACCGCTTCACCCGTTAAGGTGACGACGCGTTCTGTGATCGGTTCGCCGTCAATCACGGCGCGTTTAACGGCATAAGCCGTACCGACGTTTTGCATCAGCACGCCAATATCAGAGGAGCGCCCGCCGTGGGGAACCTGTTTTCCCGTCAGTATTTGGGTAAGCTGTTTTGCGCCGCCGGAAGGGTATTTGGTTGGGATCACACGTAACGAAATATCGTGGGCGTCAGCCAGTACGGCGCGCAGCATGGAAATAGCCTGCGGTTTGTTATCTTCAATGCCGATTAATACCTCACGCGGTTGCAGAATATGCGCCAGGATGCGAATACCTTCCACAATCTGCGCGGCGCAGTCCTGCATCAGACGATCGTCCGCCGTAATGTAAGGTTCGCACTCTGCGGCATTGATAATAAGCGTGGTGATTTTATCGCCGCCGCCCTGCAATTTAACGCCGGTGGGAAACCCTGCGCCGCCAAGCCCGGCAACGCCATACTGATGAATGCGTTCAATGAGCGCTTCACGGCTGTGGGCGCGGTAATCAGACCAGCCCTCGCGTTCAATCCAGCGGTCCTCGCCGTCGGCATCAATGATGACGCTTAACTCCGCCAGCGCCGAAGGATGCGCCGTCGAGTGGGGGGCAATAGCGATAACCGTCCCGGAGGTGGGCGCGTGTACCGGCAGCATTCTCCCACGTCCACGGGTAAGCGCCTGGCCGCGTAGCACGCGATCGCCGACGCTAACGCACAGCTCGCCCTCAGCGCCAATGTGCTGTTTTAAAGGGATAACAAAGCGCGGCGCTAAAGGCACCTGGCGCAGCGGCGTGCCGTTTGACTGGGTCTTCATTTCGGGCGGATGAATACCACCGTCGAAATCCCAGATTTTATCTTTTCTGAAAGCGGAAAATAGTTTAAGCATGTTGTTCCACGGGAATGATGCGAACGGGAATGGTGTTCAAATCCCATTTCCAACTGTCGGGCGTCTCATTCACCGGACGTAATTCGATGCAGTGCGTCGGACACGGATCGACGCACAGATTACAGCCAGTACAGAGATCGCACATGACCGTGTGCATGGCGCGCGTTGCGCCAACGATGGCGTCAACCGGGCAGGCCTGAATACATTTTGTGCAGCCAATGCAGTTATTTTCATCAATAACTGCCAGCATACGTACTGGCGCGGCCTGCTGTTCTTCACCATCGCATGGCTGCGGCTCTACGTTTAGCAGCTCTGCCATTTTCAGCATGACGGCTTCGCCGCCGGGCGCGCAACGATTGATTTTCTCGCCCTGGAGACCCACGGCTTCAGCGTAGGGGCGACAGCCGGGATAGCCGCACTGACCACACTGGCTCTGCGGCAAAATCGCATCGATTTTTTCAACAACCGGATCATCTTCAACCGCGAATCGGCGGGAGGCATAACCCAGAATGGCGCCGAACACCAGGCCCAGAAGGGTCAGGGCGCCAACGGCAATCCAGATAGTATTCATTACAACTTCACCAAACCACTAAAGCCCATAAAGGCCAAAGACATTAATCCTGCGGTAATCAATGCTATCGCGTTACCACGAAAAGGGGCGGGCACATCCGCCACGGCAAGGCGTTCGCGGATGGCGGCAAACAGAACCATCACTAATGAAAAACCGACGGCGGCGGAAAATCCGTACAGCGCCGACTGAAGAAAGTGATGACCGAGATTAATATTCAGTAACGCTACGCCCAGAACCGCACAGTTAGTGGTAATCAGTGGTAAGAAGATGCCTAACAAGCGGTATAACGCCGGGCTGGTTTTCCGCACAACCATTTCGGTAAATTGCACGACCACAGCAATGACGAGGATAAAGGCCAGCGTCCGCAGATAAATCAGATCCAGCGGAATAAGTATCCAGGTGTCGATAAGCCAGGCGCATATCGACGCCAGCGTCATGACAAAGGTCGTCGCGAGGCCCATCCCCATGGCGGTTTCCAGTTTTTTGGATACGCCCATAAAGGGACAAAGGCCCAGGAATTTGACCAGTACAAAGTTATTGACCAGTACAGTTCCGACAAAGAGCAGCAGGTAATCAGTCATGTTTCGGCCTGAAATAAAAAAGCCGCCTATTATCTGTCAAACTACCACAGGCGACAACAGGTTAACTGTAGGGTTATTACGGATTAACAAACGTTGTTTTAACGCGCGCTGAACGTTTGAGATAAGGCACAATGAGCGCCGTCGCCAACAGTGGGAAGAGTAACTGACGCACGGCAAAGGCATCTGAGACGGGCGAAAAGGCAAATGCTTTAACCGCCAGTAACACCGACACCAGCAGCCAGATAATGTAATGCTTCGGCACGCAGCGTCTGCGTTTGAAGAATGCGATTGTCAACCACAGGGTATAGTACCACATGGCGATAGCGGTAATAAATGAAATGCCCCATAGCAGTAAATTACCGGTTTCCTGTCCGCTAAGCGTCTTGAACGTTTGCGGTGTGGCAAGCGCCATAACGTAGAGTAATAACGCCAGCGAGGCGCTCAACAACGCGACTAACAGCCAGGCTAACGGGCCAAGAAGCCAGCCTCCAATTCGTTGTGGCGGTGTTGTAGTCATATCTTCTCCGGGGTTACGCGCATTAACGGCCATGCCGCTCATTTTGGGGCAAATATTATAAGGTTTTTGATGTTAAACGCTACTTTCTTTATTGCACATAGCGCCAGACGGATTGCGGAACCTGACCTACATCAAACAGGCGTCCTCCGGAAACCAGTTCGGCACGGCGGTGATCTGCAGCGCGATACATATTAACAATGTCCATGTCATCAGTAAGGGTATAGTTAAGGTGGTCGAACAGTTTTTCCAGACTTTCGAGCGAACTAATTTTGCGGAATTTTAATAGATAATCCTGAACAGTCATATAAAGTTGATCCATATTAAATATAATGCCAACGGAGTAGTCACTGATAAAAAATAAACAAAACCGCACCAGTGAGAGGTCAGGGGTGCAGGTAAAAAGGGAATATTCTTACCGGTAAAGAGTCAGGCGCCACATGGCGCCTGGGGCGAAAGGTTAACGCGCTTTCCTACAACAGGCAATAAACGTCAGACCAGATAGGACATATTTCGTTTTTTTTGCCGGTTTTTGACTTTTCTTTGTACCCCCCGGGGCGCCGCTTACCGTACCACGCGAAAATGCCTTTACATTATCTGACGCTTACTTCTTCTGGACGGAAGCCGTGGGCTCTGGTGGTTGGTAATTGTCAATATGGTTGGCAATACCTAAAAGAATGACTGAGATAACGAGAACTATCCACCCAGTTAATTCAATAAGACGATTCATTATTGACGACATTTGCTTTGATTTATCCATAAACACAGAGGGTAAATGTTACTTTCCTGGCGAACGGTCGGCAAGAGGGAGGGAAACGTTTTCAGCCTCTGTTCTGTAACAAGTTAATCATTTGATGCTACGTTGATGGTCAGGACGCTATTGCGGCTAATCGCACGATGGTGTGGAATAGCGATATCTAAAACCGGAGGCAGTGAGATGAATGACAAAATCCGCGTTGGGTTAATCGGTTATGGCTACGCCAGTAAAACCTTTCATGCGCCCTTAATTATGGGAACGCCAGGGCTAGAGCTTGCGGCGGTATCCAGCAGCGATGAAACAAAAGTGAAAGCAGACTGGCCGGCGGTTTCCGTGGTCTCTGAGCCCCGACATTTATTTAACGATCCGCATATCGACCTGATCGTGATCCCGACGCCCAACGATACCCATTTCCCGCTGGCGAAAGCTGCGCTGGAAGCCGGTAAGCATGTGGTGGTTGATAAACCCTTTACCGTGACACTGTCACAGGCGCGAGAATTGGATGCGCTTGCGCGGAGCACTGGCCGGGTACTTTCCGTCTTCCACAACCGACGCTGGGACAGCGATTTTTTGACGCTGAAGGCCTTGCTGGCGGATGGCGTGCTCGGCGAGGTGTCCTTGTTTGAATCCCACTTTGATCGCTTCCGTCCCCAGGTGCGCGACCGCTGGCGCGAGCAAGGCGGGCCGGGAAGTGGTATCTGGTACGATCTGGCGCCGCACTTGTTGGATCAGGCCATTCAACTTTTTGGCCTGCCGGTCAGCATGACGGTGGATTTAGCGCAGCTGCGTCCGGGCGCGCAATCTACAGATTATTTCCACGCGATTTTATCCTACCCCCAGCGCCGCGTGATTTTGCACGGTACGATGCTGGCCGCGGCGGAATCCGCGCGATACATCGTTCATGGTTCGCGCGGTAGCTATGTTAAATATGGCCTCGATCCCCAGGAGGAACGGTTAAAAAACGGCGAGCGTTTACCGCAGGAAGACTGGGGATACGACATGCGTGACGGCGTATTGACCCTGGTTGAGGGAGAGACGCGCAAAGAAGAAAACTGGCTTACGTTGCCGGGTAACTATCCGGCATATTATGCCGCCATCCGCGATGCGTTAAACGGTAACGGTGAAAATCCCGTGCCGGCAAGTCAGGCGATTCAAATTATGGAGTTGATTGAACTGGGCATGGAATCGGCAAAACATCGCGCGACGCTGTGTCTTGCCTGAGATGTCGCATTTCTTCGCCTGGGATAGCATTAAACCGCAGGCGGAGAGAGGGCGTTAGCATCAATAAAGCAATTTTACGCCGCGGCCACTTTTTCGCGCAGCGCACGTTTTTCGCCATCGCTCAGAAAGGCGATTTCCAGACCGTTAATCTGCGCCTGGCGAATCTGTTCGCGGCTCAATCCTGCCGCTGGCGCGGCGACGTGATATTCATGGATAATATCTACGCCCTGAACAGCCGGATCGTCCGTATTAAGACTGGCGAGAACGCCATGCTCAAGGAAGGTTTTGAGCGGATGATCTGCCAGCGATGCGACGGTACTGGTCTGAATATTCGAGGTCAGACAGGATTCAATACCGATACGCTGCTGTGCAAGAAAATCCATTAACGCGCGATCTTCGACAGCTTTTACGCCATGTCCGATACGCTCGGCCCCCAGTTCGCGAATCGCCTGCCAGATACTTTCCGGCCCTGCGGCTTCGCCAGCGTGAACGGTAATATGCCAGCCCGCATCGCGCGCCCGATTAAAGTGCGACAAAAACAGACTGCCGGGAAAGCCCAGCTCATCACCGGCTAAATCCAGCGCGGTGATTTTCTCTCTGTGCGCCAGCAGCGCATCAAGCTCCTGTAAACATGCCGCCTCGCCGAAGGTGCGGCTCATAATGCCAATGAGTCGCGCCTCGACGCCAAACGTGTTACAGCCGTCGCGTACACCGTCGATAACGGCTTCAACCACGCCTGCGATCGGTAACTGATGCGCCATCGCCATATAGCCGGGCGAAAAGCGAAGCTCGACGTAATGCAGGCCGTTACGTGCGGCATCTTCAATATTTTCAAAGGCCACACGGCGGCAGGCGTCAAGCGATGCCAGGACTTTTACCCCCCAATCGAGCTTCGTGAGAAAGCTCACTAAATCGGGTTCGGTTGAGGTGACCTGGACATGCGGAATCAGCGTTTCCAGCGTTTGGGCGGGAAGGGCGATGTTGAACTGCCGACCAAGATCCAGAATTGTTTGGGCGCGAATGTTGCCATCAAGGTGGCGGTGGATGTCAGTCAAAGGAAGCGTAATATCAATCATGGGCGCACTCAATTTTTAATAAAAGTGCGCACCATTATACTACAGATTAATAATGCTCTGGAAATTTTGCAAAAACGGAGTCATTACGTTGCAACTTCGCGAGAGCGCGGGAGAAATTTTGTATCATTCTCTTTAACGCGCCCCCGGTCAGCTCACGGGAGTTGTCTCTGTTATCGCATCTTAGGATAAAGGGTCAACCCCCCGCTTGTAGACAGTATCAGCGAACGGTGCGGATAGCGTTAATCAATCCGTTGACGCCTTTTTCAAGTTTCAGGCGAGGGCATCCGGCATTCAGACGCACAAATCCCCGGCCTTCGGCGCCATAGGTATCGCCGGGCATAATGGCGACTTTCTCCTGATGAATGAGCGTGTGCTGTAATTTTTGATCGTCAATGCCGAGTGGACGGAGATCAATCCAGGCCAGATAGGTCGATGGCGGCGCTTGCCAGTTCAACGTCGGAAAGGCGCCATTCAGCGCCTGCTCAATATAGCGCATATTAGCCGCCAGCGAGGCGCGTAACGCATCCAGCCACGGCGCGCCGTGCTGATACGCGGCAATATGCGCCGTGAGCGAGAGCACCGCTGGCGAAGAAGAGCGCAGGCCGACGCACAAGGAATTCCGGTGGTGTTTGCGTCACGCGCCAGCTATCTTGATGATGCGGATACCGTTCGGCCTGACAACATGCAGGCGGCGCAACTCCTGACGGAGTACCTTATTCGTCAGGGCCATCAGCGCATCGCCTGGCTGGGAGGACAAAGCGCATCTTTAACCCGCGCGGAGCGCGTGGGCGGCTATTGCGCGACGTTGTTAAAATACGGTCTACCGTTTCACAGCGAGTGGGTCGTGGAATGCGCTTCCAGTCAGAAACAGGCAGCAGAAAGCATTACCGCGCTGTTGCGATACAATCCGACCATTAGCGCTGTCGTTTGTTACAACGAAACCATTGCGATGGGGGCGTGGTTTGGCCTGCTGAGAGCCGGACGACAGAGTGGCGAGAGCGGTGTCGATCGTTATTTCGAGCAGCAGGTGTCGCTGGCGGCGTTTGCTGATGTGGCGGAGAACGCCCTCGACGACCTGCCGATTATCTGGGCCAGTACGCCGGCGCGAGAAATAGGCTATACCCTGGCCGAACGAATATTGCAGCGTATTGCTCACGACGAGCACCATGTGCGGAGTCAAACGATAGCCGCTCGCCTGGTAACGCAAAAGTAGAGGCTGCGCGTCGTTCGGCGCAGACCGGGTGCAGCGTCGCGACACCCGGCAAGGCGATTATTGTTGAGGCAGCGCCGGAACGTCCGGAACGGAAAGCGCCGGCATCCCAAACAGGCCGACAAAGTCTTCCAACGGCATTTTTTGTCCGTTGAGCGTGATCTGGCCATTGGCGTACTGCAAACTGGAGGCGATAGTATTATCCTTCAGCGTTGTCAGTCGGAACATCTGACCCATTGCGGACAGCCCCTGCACCTGTTGTTTTGCCAGTTTTTCCGCATCATCCTGCTGATAGCCTTCCAGTTTTGCTATCTGCGTCATAAACTCGACCGCCATGTCCATTGGAATTGCCAGTTTCGCATCCAGCGATTTCACGGAGCGGTCGACTTCCTGCGCCAGCGTTTGCGGTTGTGCCGTTGTGGTTGCCGGATCTTTGAGGAACAGCGACAGATTCAGCGTGGTTTCCCCTTTGGCGTTTTTCCAGCTAAGCGGCGCCAGGGTCAGTACCGGATCGCCTTTTAACAGCACGGGGAGAGCGCTAAAGAACGCTTCAGTGACTTTTTGCTGATAAAGCTCAGGATTCTGCGCCACGTCCGGCTGATTCAACAGCGCCTGCGTTTGCGCATGATATTGCTGACTAAACTGGTGCCAGGCTTCGCCGTCGATTTGACCGACTTTCAGCGTTAATTTACCGCTGCCCAAATCCTGATTCTGCACTTTCAGGCTGTTAAGCGAGTAATCCAACTGGCTGTTAATGGTTTTTCCGTCGTTGACGAGATCGGACTTGCCGGCAATTTCCATCCCTTCCAGCACCGCCATCTCTTTACCCTCAATGGCGATGGACAGTTTATCCAGCGTTAACTTTTGGTCGCCCACACGTTCGCCAAAGCTTGCCAGTTTACTGGTACCGTCGGTTTTCAAATTATTAAAGGTGAGTTGGACCTTCTGATTATATTCGTTAACGGCATCGACCAGGCCGCTCTGCGCTTCGCCTGACAGCGAAACCACATTACCGTCTTTATCGGCGTTAAGCTGGAACTCGCCGCCGCTAAAGGCGACCTTTTCACCGGCATTCTCGTAGTTTAACGGCTTGAGAGAGATATCGGAGCGGGTATCGCCGCCATAACCAATGCGGGTATTGATAACAAAGGGCGTGTCGCCTTTCGCGATATCAAAGAGGGGTTTTGCCGCATCGTTATTCACCAGGGTGGTTTTTACCGACGCCATAGAAGGGATCAGATTGAGCGTTTTGAGCTGGGCGAGCGGGAAGGGGCCATGTGAAACGGACTCGTCCAGCACAATGCTTTGCCCGGGCTTCAACCAGGTATTGTCTGCGCCGGCAACCGGTTTGACAACCAGTTGCAGATGGCTACTGAACACGCCACGCTGGTAGTTTTGATAACTTAATTCGACACCGGCCTCCGGCGCAGTACGCTTGAGCTGTTCATTGGCCTGAGTCACCATTTCTGAAAGATGGTTCTCCAGCTTTTTCCCCGTATACCAGGCGCCGCCTGTCCAGACGATGCCAAGTGCAATCACTACACCTGCAGCTACCAGTGTTTTTTTCATATCAATTGTCCATAAAAATGAAACCAGGCGGATTAAACCGCCTGGAGGAGTTTTACGTCTGTTATAAGCTTAGCAAGAGTTGTTAAAAAATTCAGTACGTTGCTACAGCTTGTTATAAACACGCGCTAAACGGCCCGTGCCGCTGGCGTTAACCGGAGACTCATCCGCGCCGATAAAGGCAGATTCACCCGGCTTCAGTACCAGACGCTGTTCATCTTTACGTAACACCGCCTCACCCTCAACGCAGAACAGAATCGCGGCGCTGTGTTGGCCGATGCTCGTCTCCTGAAGCGCCAGGTCGTGCAGTGAAAAAGCAAAATCGTCAACCGGAATTGGGAAGTCCAGCTCCGCGCCGCTTTTCACCGGGGCAGTCAGCAACTTGCCGGCAGGCTTAGGTTCGAACTTCACGTTCGCGACCAGCTCAGGGATGTCGATATATTTTGGCGTAAGGCCAGCGCGCAGAACGTTATCGGAGTTCGCCATGACTTCCAGCGCAACGCCCTGCAGATAAGCATGAGGCGTTTCGGCAAACAGGAACATCGCCTCGCCGGGATTCAGTTTGACCACATTCAGCAACAAAGGAGAGAAAAGCCCGCTGTCGTCAGGATAATACTCTGAAATCACGCGGATCGTTTGCCACGGTTCGCCTTGCTGGCTGTTAAGCGCCGCTTTGAGTACGGCTAACGCGCGGGATTTTTCTTCGCCTTGCATATTCAACAGGCTGGCGAAAAGCTGGCTCAGACGTTCAGCATTCGGCGCCTGCAAAAAGTGGGCGATAGCGGAATGCGCGCCGGCGACAGGTTGCAGTAAAGAGACAATGTCAGAAAATTCGCGGAACGCGTTCATCGCCAGGAAAGGCGTCAGGGCAAAAACCAGCTCTGGTTTATGGTTAGGATCTTTATAGTTCCGCTCTGCGGCATCCATGGGGATACCCGCCGCATTTTCTTTCGCGAAACCGATTTCGGAGTTGCGTTTATTCGGGTGCACCTGAATAGAGAGCGGTTGTGCGGCGCACAGTACTTTAAACAGAAACGGCAGTTCGCCGAAACGGTTGGCTACCGCTTCGCCCAGCATGGCGGTTTTATTCTTTTCGATGGCGTCACGCAGGGAGACGGTTTCGCCGTTGGCGGTGGTGATTCGCGAGCTGCTTTTGGGATGCGCGCCCATCCAGAGTTCAGCCATTGGCTGCTGCTGCGGATTGGCGATGCCATAAAGTTCCGTTAACGCAGTTTTACTTCCCCAGGCATAGTTTTGCACTGAGTTAATGAGTTTTTGCATTATCAAGCCCTGTTTCAATGTGGAGATCAATGGGAGGTATTAAACCAAGAAACCCGCATGAAGTAACCTCCGCGCGTAAAAAGTCGTACTTGTCTCAGTTTTTGTTAAAAAATTGTGTAGGATAGTGTTACTCGCTTTGAGTCGGGCAATGGAACACCTGCCCATAGAATAACCATACCGAGCGGTAAGTGAGAGCACAATGTCAAACAAACCCTTCTTTTATCAAGACCCTTTTCCCCTCAAAAAGGACGATACCGAGTACTACTTGTTGACCAGCGAACATGTTTCCGTCGCCGAATTCGAAGGACAAGAGATCCTGAAAGTCGCGCCGGAAGCGCTAACGTTGTTGGCGCGTCAGGCCTTCCACGATGCGTCTTTTATGCTACGTCCCGCGCATCAGCAGCAGGTGGCGGATATTCTGCGCGATCCGCAGGCCAGTGAAAACGACAAATATGTCGCGCTGCAATTCCTGCGAAACTCCGATATCGCGGCCAAGGGCGTGTTGCCCACCTGCCAGGATACCGGTACGGCCATTATTGTCGGCAAAAAAGGCCAACGCGTCTGGACTGGTGGAGGTGATGAAGCGGCGCTGGCTCGCGGCGTATATAACACCTATATCGAAGATAACCTGCGCTATTCACAGAACGCGGCGCTGGATATGTACAAAGAGGTCAATACCGGTACTAACCTGCCGGCGCAGATCGATCTCTACAGCGTCGATGGCGATGAATATAAATTCCTCTGTATCGCTAAAGGCGGCGGATCGGCGAATAAAACCTACCTCTATCAGGAGACAAAAGCGCTTCTGACGCCGGGTAAGCTCAAAAATTATCTCGTTGATAAAATGCGTACGCTGGGTACCGCCGCCTGTCCGCCGTATCACATTGCGTTTGTCATTGGCGGCACCTCGGCGGAAGCGAACCTGAAGACCGTTAAGCTGGCCTCGGCAAAATACTATGATGCGCTACCGACCGAAGGCAATGAACACGGGCAGGCCTTCCGCGATATTGAGCTGGAAAAAGAATTGTTGCTTGAGGCGCAAAATCTTGGCTTAGGCGCGCAGTTCGGCGGCAAGTATTTCGCTCACGATATTCGTGTCATCCGATTGCCGCGCCACGGGGCATCGTGTCCGGTAGGTATGGGCGTGTCCTGCTCCGCGGATCGAAACATTAAAGCGAAGATCAACCGGGAAGGGATCTGGATCGAGAAGCTGGAGCGCAATCCCGGTAAATATATTCCTGAGGCGCTGCGCCAGGCGGGAGAGGGCGAGGCGGTGCGCGTTGATCTTAACCGTCCCATGAGCGAGATACTGCAACAACTGTCGCAGTATCCGGTATCAACGCGCCTGTCGCTGAACGGCACGATTATTGTGGGCCGCGACATCGCGCACGCTAAACTGAAAGAACGGATGGACAGAGGCGAAGGTTTGCCGCAGTACATCAAAGATCATCCTATCTATTATGCGGGGCCGGCAAAAACGCCGGAAGGGTACGCCTCCGGGTCGCTTGGGCCGACTACCGCAGGACGAATGGACTCTTATGTTGATCAGCTCCAGTCGCAGGGCGGCAGTATGATCATGCTGGCGAAAGGCAACCGCAGCCAGCAGGTGACCGATGCCTGTAAGAAACATGGTGGCTTCTACCTGGGCAGTATCGGCGGCCCCGCAGCCGTTCTGGCGCAGGGCAGTATCAAGCGCCTGGAGTGCGTGGAATATCCTGAACTGGGTATGGAGGCTATCTGGAAAATTGAAGTGGAGGATTTTCCGGCCTTTATTCTGGTGGATGATAAAGGCAACGATTTCTTCCAGCAGATTCAGTCATCGCAGTGCGCGCGCTGCGTTAAGTAATGTCGCCGCCCTGCGGGGCGGTAACATGATTCGCTATTTTGCCGGAGAACGGCGCAAGCGCCTTATCCGGTCTACACCGTTGTGTTGTTATCGTTAATACTCATAAGACCGCAAACATGTGAGCAATGTCGACACATGATCTCATCAACTTGAGTAAGGAGCAGGTAATGGTAACGGTACGCCGCGAGAAAGATTCAATGGGCGCGATTGAAGTCCCGGCAGATAAACTGTGGGGGGCACAGACTCAACGTTCGCTGGAGCATTTTCGGATTTCCACGGAGAAAATGCCCGTCTCGCTCATTCACGCTCTGGCGTTGACCAAGCGCGCTGCTGCGAAGGTCAACCAGGACTTAGGGTTGTTGGCGGCGGAAAAAGCCAGCGCGATTATCCAGGCGGCTGATGAAGTGCTGGCGGGAAAACATGCTGATGAGTTTCCGCTGGCGATTTGGCAGACCGGGTCCGGTACGCAAAGCAACATGAATATGAATGAAGTGTTAGCGAACCGCGCCAGTGAAATTTTGGGCGGCGTTCGCGGTATGGAACGCAAGGTGCATCCCAATGATGACGTCAATAAGAGTCAAAGCTCAAACGATGTGTTCCCAACCGCCATGCACGTGGCGGCGTTACTGGCGTTGCGCGAACACCTTATCCCGCAATTATCCGCATTAACGGATACGCTTCGCGATAAATCCCATGCTTTCGCCGATATTGTCAAAATTGGCCGTACTCACCTGCAGGACGCGACGCCGCTCACCTTAGGCCAGGAGATTTCCGGTTGGGTAGCCATGCTGGAACATAACCTCAGACACATTGAGCACAGTTTACCGCACGTCGCGGAACTGGCGCTCGGCGGAACCGCAGTGGGGACAGGGCTTAATACCCACCCGGAATATGCCCGGCGCGTGGCCGAGGAACTGGCGACGATTACCGCGGCGCCGTTTGTTACCGCCCCGAATAAATTCGAAGCGCTGGCGACCTGTGACGCGTTGGTACAGGCGCATGGCGCATTAAAAGGACTGGCGGCCTCGCTGATGAAAATCGCCAACGATGTTCGCTGGCTGGCGTCCGGCCCGCGCTGCGGCATTGGCGAGATTGCTATCCCGGAGAATGAGCCAGGCAGTTCCATTATGCCTGGTAAAGTGAACCCGACCCAGTGTGAAGCGGTAACGATGCTATGTTGCCAGGTGATGGGTAACGATGTGGCCATCAATATGGGGGGCGCATCGGGCAACTTTGAGCTCAACGTCTATCGTCCGATGGTTATTCATAATTTTCTGCAAACGGTGCGCCTGCTGGCCGATGGCATGGCGAGTTTCAATCAACACTGTGCGTCAGGAATCGAGCCAAACCGCGAGCGTATTACGCAGTTGCTGAATGAGTCGCTGATGCTGGTCACTGCGCTCAATACGCACATCGGTTACGATAAAGCGGCGGAGATTGCGAAGAAGGCGCATAAAGAAGGGCTGACGCTCAAAGCCTCAGCCGTGGCATTAGGATACCTTAGCGACGAGGAGTTCGACGCCTGGGTACGTCCGGAGTTGATGGTTGGCAGTATGACGCCGGGACGTTAATCCGCCACATACAGGTGCAGTCGCGGAATAATCAGTCGCAGCGGCTGCGCCTGTGGTTTAAAACGGTGCTGAATATTATCGGCGTCATAGTCTTCCAGCCCGCCAATATCCGGCACGCCTGCGCCGTTGTCCGTGTTGATTAATGCGATAATCGGCGTGGGGCAGGCGTGTTGCACCTGTTTCTGCTGGCCTTTATACCAGATGCGGGCGATCGGCTGTACTTTAACCGGACGCTTAATCTTGAGTCGGGCCTGCTGCGGTAAGGCAGCGATATCCTGATATTCCCGTTCCAGCTTGAATTGCCATTGTTCGCGCGTCCATGGCGGGACGCTGCGCGGCGACGCGAGGCTTTTTTTCAACTGGCTCAGAACCTCATCCCGGCTTAAATTTTTAATAATATGTTTATTTGCCCAGCCGAAACGTATGGTGGCGGGGTTATTGATAAGCGTCAGCGTGCGGTAAGCGTTCAGCGTAATTAAGCCGGGTAGATGCCGATGCACCCACTCAAAACGTGCCGCTGAGGGAAGACCGGACTCTACTGTAACCATCTGCTCGAAGGTGGTTTTCAACTGGTTAATGCGCTGTATCTGATTTTCCAGATCTAACTGTGTCGCATTATCCACTTGATAGCATAAGACGCCAGGCAGGCGGACGGCGGCTTTACTGCTGCGGTTTTCGGACTGCTGTTGAATAAACAAATGGCGATAGTGACGTAGCGCCAGCGCTTCGGCCTCTTTCCCCAGATGTTGCGTTACCTCTATAGTATCCAGCGGCGCATGTTCCGCCTCTTTGGTCACCTGCGGCAGTGAAAAGACACGGGCGATAAGTAGCGAATGCTGCTGTAGATTATCCGTCAGCGCCGCCAGGTGTTGTTCTATCTGGCGAAAAGTGCCATTCAGGCGTTCAACGAGATCGTAGCGGGACATGGTATCACTCACTTTAGTTACAACATACTATATGTATAGCACAGTTCCCGCCGCTCAACCAGCGTACAAAATGCGTCAGGCAGCGGTCATGTCGGGCATCGCGTGCCAGACCGGCCAGCGAAAACTAAATTTTGCGCCGCCCAGTTCGCTCTCGTCACAGACGACGCTACCGCCCATCGCCAGGGCGATAGAGTGTACGATGGCGAGTCCAAGCCCGCAGCCGCCTGTCGCCCGATCTCTACTGGGGTCGAGTCTGACAAAAGGTTCAAATATGCGCTCACGCGCATCCGCTTCAATGCCGGGGCCATCATCTTCGACTATCAATGTTGCCTGACTGCCGTCGAGTAACAGACTGACCTGAACGGTGGTACGACTGTAGCGCAACGCATTATTCAGCAGGTTATCCAGCACTCGCGACATTAACCGCATATCAAGCGCGCCATAATCGCCGATTACAGATGTGAGAAGGTTTACGGCACGTTCCGGGGTCACGCTCTGCACATCCTGCAAATGCGCGAGCAACCATGCGGGGAGGTCGGGTTCGGTCAACATCAGTTCATTTTGCGGTCGGTCAAGGCGCGCATAGGTGAGCAGTTCTTCAATCAGCGCTTCCAGTTGACCAATATCGCGATTGAGCGCCTGTGATTCCGGCGGTGTCAGATTTTCACTCATTTCAAGCCGATAGCGTAAACGTACCAGCGGCGTGCGAAGCTCATGGGCGATACCGTCAATCAGCTGTTTTTTACTGGCGATCAGGGCATTAATGTTATCCGCCATCTGGTTGAACGCGACGCCCAGACGTTCGAAACTGGAGCCATTATCGAAGTGCAGGCGTTCAGTCAAATGACCCTCGCCAAAGCGCTGCGCGGCGGATTCGAGCCTGAGCATTTCTTGCCAGTGCGGACGCATCCAGATAAACACAGGAAAGGCGAGAGAAAAGGCAATGAGCGCCATTAAGGCGATATCCAGCAGTCGCATTTGATGCAGGAAATAGAGATAGGGAACCGGGCCAACCGCCAGGACGTAATGGCTGCGCGGGATACGCTGAATAAAGGTGTATTGATCGTCAAGCGCGACAATATCGCCTTCACGCAGTCGCTGCGTGGTGGCGGCATCAAGCTTATAGTGATTTAACGGTTCAACGCGTAAATCGAAAGAGAGGTTCAGGTCCATCTCTTTTAACGTTTTCCCCCATTCACGCGGCGGAATTTCCCGCAGTTCGCTGCGCATCAGATAGAGCGAACTTTTCATCAGATCGTCGAGCGATTGCCTGCCCGCGCGTTCGGCGGTGAATTTGTACACCAGTCCGACCAATAAGGTCATGACCAGAAAACAGACGAACAGCAAAAGGTAAAACTGCACAAACAGCTTTTTCATCAACGCCCACCGGATCTCAATACATTAGCTCTATCGCGCGCTGACGAAAAAGATTTCCCGTCAGCGCCGCTGGTGGGTTATAAAAGCAGGCTTTGCGTCAACTGACAACCTCATTGTCCGGCGTTAAGGTCCGGACTTTCGTGAACAATGCGTCCATCGACAAGCGTCAAAACAGCGCGAATGGTATCAATTCTGTCTTCCGGCATCGTCATAAATGGCTGATTGAGTACCGCCAGATCGGCCTGTTTTCCGACGCTAAGCTGGCCCCGGTGTTGTTCGGCAAAGGCGAGCCAGGCGGCATGACGTGTATATAACGCTAGCGCTTCCAGACGCGTGAGCCGCTCGCTGGCGGGTTTACGCACGGAACCGCCTGACGCTATACCGGTGATATGATATTCGATAGCGTGCCAGACACCGGCAATGCCAATACGCGTCGAATCGGTGCCGCCAGCTACGACAAGCCCTTTATCCAGCGCCAGTCGAACCGGCGGCGAATTGTCCGTCGCGCCGGGTGGATTGGCGTCACGGATGGCAAGCCCCTCAAAGTAAGGCCCCATTTGCACAGTGTATGCCAGACCCAGCTTACGCATTCGCTCAAGCGTCTGTGGCGAACCGGTATTCAGATGCGCAATAGACCAGCGGAGAGGGCGCAGATCGTACTGCTGCGCTACCTGCTCAAAAATCGTCAATATCGCGTCGGCGCTGTCATCGGTATAGGCGTGGATCTCAAGCGGTATTCCCCGTTTTGCCGCAAGCGTCGCGACCTGGCGAAGCGCGGTTTTGTCCTGCTCTGAGGAAGAAAACCCTGGGGCCATCCGCACGCCGTCATTCATTCCGGCCACCAGGCTTTCCCCCAGGCCAAGAAAAGCCAGTTGCCCGTCATCGGCACGCGCCGGGCGAAAGGCCATCAGGTTGCTGAACCACTGCGCTTCATGACCTTTCGCTTCTGGCTGTACCGGAATGCGATACCCCACGCGCAGCGGTAAATCCCCCTGGTTTCGCATTGCAAATAAAGGCTCATAAGCGGCGGCAGGCCCGGCAGAGGGGTCAATGATGCCGGTCACGCCGCGAGCGTTCATATCAGCGAAAAATTGCCGCAGACCGCCCTCGCGATCGGCGTTACTACTTATGCTGGCAAAAAGCTGATTGAACGCGGCGATGTCACCAAATAATTTCCCCGTGGCGCTACCTTTTGCGTCGCGCTCTACGCGGATTCCCGCTAAATCAGGAGGAGGGGTGTTGTTAAGGCCAAGTACGTCTATACCGCGCTGATTCACTAACGCATAGTCGTACAGATACTGAATATAAGCCGGATGATCGGGAAGGGCGTGGCTCAATTCGGCTACCGTCGGCGCCCGGTTTTCTGCAAATTGTGCCGGTATCCACGATCCCACTACGGCTACCCATTGATCGTGGGGACGACGGTTAGCGTCGGCGCGTAATTTATCCAGCGCGTCTTTAAGCGAAGGGCTGTCGTACCAGTAGGTTTCGAATGTCCAGGTTTGTCCGCCGCGAATGGCGTGGATGTGAGTATCGGTCAGGCCGGGTATCACGGTTTTACCCTGTAAATCGATGGTACGGGTATGGTCGCCGCGCCATTCATTTGTCGCCGTATCATCGCCAATCGCCACAATCCGCGAGCCGGAAATCGCCAGCGCGCTGGCCTGCGGCAGGGCATCATTCAGAGTGATGATATTACCGTTATGCAAAATAATATCCGCTGCCGGGCGGGCGGCGGTGGCTGCGCCTGTGGCCGTGAGCAGAAAGAGAAGCGCGGTTCTGGAAAGCAGAGGCGGGACGAGACTGATCATTAGCATGTTCCTTTTGTCGGGCGATAAGCAAACCATAGAGAGCGAACAAGAATTGTTCAATCTGTGCCCAGGGAACAGTGCGTTCTGTTTTTAGAACGGTGGTGATGAAAAAAGAAAAGCCCGCCGAAACGGCGGGCTTGAGAAGAATTAATGAATAATTAGAACTGGTAAACCATACCCAGCGCGACAACGTCATCGGTATTAATGCCGTTATCTGCATAGAAGTTATCGTCGTCATCCAGCAGGTTGATTTTATAATCAACATAGGTGGAGAAGTTTTTGTTGAAATAGTAGGTGGCGCCGACATCAGCATATTTGACCAAATCTTTGTCTTCATTTACGCCTTTATTGACAAGGTCTTTACCTTTAGACATCAGGAAGGAAACTGCCGGACGTAAACCGAAATCAAATTGGTACTGCGCAGTAACTTCAAAGTTTTGTGTTTTATTAGCCACACCACCCTGAGCATCAGAATCCAAAGAGCCATATGGCGTCATATTCCGGGTTTCAGAATACATAGTGGCTAAATAGATGTTGTTGGCATCATATTTCAAGCCAGCAGTCCATGCATCTGCTTTATCGCCTTTTGCATACTGTTCGCCATGCGAAACCTGATCGTTTGTACGGTCAGATGTTGTGTAGGCAGCACCTGCGCTAAAGCCCATACCAAAATCGTAAGTGGTAGAAATACCAAAACCATCTCCGTTTTCTCTACGGAAATCGTCATCATCAGTACGGTTATTTGTACCTTCATTACCGTTACCGCTATTTTCATTATTGCCCTGGTATTGTAGAGCAAAACTCAGACCGTCTACCAGACCGAAGAAATCAGTGTTACGGTAGGTGGCCACGCCGTTAGCACGACCGGTCATGTAGTTGTCAGCGTAAGTATAGGAGTCGCCGCCGAACTCAGGCAGCATATCGGTCCAGCCTTCCACGTCGTACAGGACGCCGTAGTTACGACCATAGTCGAATGAGCCGTAGTCGCCGAATTTCAGGCCGGCGAATGCCAGACGAGTCCAGGAATTAGCGCCCTCGCCTTCGGTAGTGTTAGCCTGAACGTTATATTCCCACTGGCCGTAACCAGTCAGTTGGTCGTTAATCTGCGTTTCGCCTTTAAAACCGAAACGAACATAGGTTTGGTCGCCGTCAGAGCCACTATTGTCAGAGAAATAGTGCAGGCCGTCTACTTTCCCGTAAAGGTCCAGCTTATTGCCGTCTTTGTTATAAACTTCAGCGGCGTGTGCCGCGCCAGCAGCCAGCAGAGCCGGGATGACAAGTGCCAATACTTTTCTTTTCATTTTTTTATCCTTAAAAACTTAACTTATTTGCAAAAGATTGAACTTCTACAGATTCGTTGAATCAAAGGCATCCTAATCTGAATAATATTATTTCAGCAAATGCTAACTTTTCTTATATGTTATTAATTAATACAAAAGTTACTATCGGAAACGCATATATTTATGGTGAATATATTTGTTATTATATATTCATGATTATGATTTGTTTGATTTCACAATTTGCGAAAAAAGACGGCAATATAGCGCCGGTCAGACATTCTGTTATCAATTTTGTGAACTGGCTTCGAGTTTTTTTAATTTAATTTTCTTGGGCGAAAAAGACGTAATGAAGAACCGCAACGCAGAGAAAACGGTAATAAAGGGGCCGTTTCGACTAATAAAAATAGCATTCATGTATACAATGTCTGTTTTTTGAACAGTGGCGGTGATGAGCATCGCCACTGTGATTTGATAAAGGCAGGTAAAATCTGCAGCTAACTTATCCCGTCGTTTCGTCCCAGGCATGAGGGGCAAAAAGATAGCCTTTATTGCGAATGGTCTTTATACGATAGGGCTCAGCAGCGCTATCCAGCAGTTTCTTACGCAGGCGGGAAATCGCCACATCCACGCTGCGATCCAGACCATCATAATTGACGCCGCGCAGCGTTTTTAGCAACGCGTCGCGATCCATAATTTGTCCGGCGTGTGTCGCCAGTTCCCAGAGCAATTCAAAATCGGCGGTGGAGAGCGATATGAAATCGCCGTTGAGCTGGACCGCCCGGTTAAGGGGATCGATGGTTAACGCGCCAAAACGCAGCGCTTTATGCGGCGTAAGCGCGCTCTCCTGAAGACTTTTTGCCTGTTGCGTTTGTTCGCTTTGCCGCAGGTGTAAGCGCAGACGCGCCAGCAAAACGGCCGGAGGCGTGGTTTTGAGGATGTAGTCGCAAGCGCCCATCTCCAGCGCCAGAATATGATTCATATCACTGTCCAGCGAGGTGAGCAGGACAATCGGGCCTTGCCAGCGGTGGCGCAGATCGCGGCATATCGTCATGCCATCTTTACCTGGAAGCATAATATCCAGTAAAACCAGATCGGGCTGAGTGGTGAGGATAAGATCCTCCGCCCGGTCACCACGCGGCTCAACAATGACATCAATATCATGTTTCGCCAGATAAGCGGCAATGAGAGAACCCACTTCAGCGTCGTCTTCAACAAATACAATGCGGTTCATATTATAAATGGAGAATAGAAAACGCCAACATACACCGCCTCTGTTTTCCCTTCCATAAATCTTTTCTAAACGAGAGCGGTTCCGTTATGCTACACGCTGTTGTTATTAGCATGTTAAGGCAAGGTAATGGGACTCGTGATTAAAGCTGCCCTGGGGGCGCTGGTCGTCGTATTGATTGGTCTGCTGTCAAAAACGAAAAATTATTATATCGCCGGATTAATTCCTCTGTTTCCAACGTTTGCGCTTATCGCGCACTATATCGTGGCCAGCGAGCGGGGCATCGACGCGATGCGTACCACCATCGTCTTTAGCATGTGGTCGATCATTCCTTATTTCATTTATCTTGCAACGCTATGGTATTTCAGCGGCGTGATGCGCCTGCCCGTCGCGCTTGGCGGTGCGGTGGTCTGCTGGGGGCTAAGCGCGTGGCTGCTGATTTTTTGCTGGATTAAATGGCATTAATATTGGCAAAGACCGTGGTTTCCCCATCGTAATACAGACGGATATTACGATGGGGGGGGTTAACCCACCAGCATCCACGTAGCCGGAACCGCCGCGACCAGCAATAAACCAATCAGCACGACTTCCTGACGATTTAATACGTTGTCATGCTTGTGCGTCCGACGCGCATACAGGAAAACCAGTAATCCAGGCGCGTACAGCACGACGGACAGCAGCAGGTGCATGGGACCCGACGCGTATAACAACCATAAGCCATAAATACAGGCTCCGATACCGACCGCCCGATGGAGGGGACGCGTTGCAATCTTCAGCAGAAATGCGCCGACCAGAAAGTAGGGCACCAGAATCATTTCTGACGCAATCGTCAATAGTGTGTTGTAGTCCGAACCGGTCAGCCAGATCAGCACCAGACAGATTTGCACACAGATATTGGTGAGCCATAACGACGCAGAAGGCGCGCCTTGCGCATTTTGTCGCGTGAAGATGCCCGGGAAGGATTTATAGGCTGCCGCCAGAAACGGCACCTCCGCCGCCATGATAGTCCAGCTTAGATAAGCCCCGCAGACAGACACAATCAGTCCCGCTGCAATAATAATTTCTCCCCACGGCCCCATCATTTTCACCATCAGACCGGCCATCGACGGGTTGCGCATCTCCGCCAGTTCCGGACGCGCCAGAACGCCAAGAGAAAGCAGCGTGACCAGGAGATATATTCCCAGCGCTGCGAGTACTGCCAGTAGCGTGGCGCGGCCTACATCGCGTTTATTTTTCGCTCGGGCCGAGACGACGACGGCGCCTTCAACGCCAATAAACACCCACAGCGTAATAAGCATGGTGTTCTTGACCTGTTCCCATACGGGAATACCGAGTTCAACACCAGTGAAGTCCAGTGTGAAGGTATCCAGTTTGAACATCATGATAGCCAGCACAATAAACGCGCCGAGCGGCAACAGTTTCGCCAGAGTCGCGACCAGATTGATGCTGGCTGCCGTTTGTACGCCGCGCAGGATGAGGAAATGGACAATCCAGAGCAGGACTGAAGCGCCGACAATAGCCTGCCAGGTATTACCGTCGCCAAACAGACGCAGGGCAGGCGTATCGGTAAAGAAACTCAGCGCTGAAAAAACGATAACCAAATAGGATACGTTGGCGATGACCGCGCACAGCCAATAGCCCCAGGCAGAACAAAAGCCAATCAGTTCGCCGAAGCCTTCGCGGGCGTAAGTAAAGATGCCGCCGTCAAGCTCGGAGCGAATGCGCGTAAGGATTAACATGGCGAATGCCAGTAAGAGTATCCCCACGCCGGTAATGGCCCAGCCAATTAACAACGCAGCCGGACTGGCAACGGCGGCCATATTCTGGGGCAGACTGAAAACACCTGCGCCAAGCATTGAGCTTAAAACCAGCGCGGTCAGCGCGCTCAGTCCCAGTTTTTTTTCCATTGGTATCCAGCTATAAAAATGAAATTGGAAGAATAATTATTATGGCAAAACGCATAAAAATGGTGAAAGCCACTAAGGCGCGGGATTTTACGGAGAGAAGGGACCGCATGCAACGGCCTGGATAAGATTTATCGCCAAAAAAGCGAAAAGTGAGATTCATCGCGATATTTGACGGAACTGGCATCCCGCGAGAAAGTGCCGGATGGCGGCTTATCAGGCCTGCCGTTGAACGATCGTGTAGGCCTGATAAGGCAGGTATGCCGCCATCCGGCGAGAAAGCCTGATGGCGACGCGCGCCTTATTTATAGAGGTCGGCGCTGATGGTGATGTTATTACCGCGCTCCTGCCACTGACGCGTAATATGATAATACTTAGCGCCTTTCTTCGCCGCGCGTTTGGCGACCTGATAGGAGATTTCTGTCATATTGCCGTAGTTGCCGGTGAACTTAACGCTGTCGAAAGGCACCATCATCGCAGCCGTCGCTTTATTCAGCTCCTCAACTTTTGTGCCATCCGGAAGTGTGACAGTGTAACGTCCGCCTTTGGAGGATTGCGTTTCGAAGAAACGGCCTACTTCGGCGCTCGGCGAGGCTGACGTGGCGACGCCTGGAATTTCGACTTTCTTCGCAGCTTCGCCGCCCTGAGCCAGCGCGGCGCGGCCAGCTTCAGAGTCTGCCGGAATAGCGTCCGGGCTCTGGACGATGCGTTTTTTCGCATCTTGTTTATAGATAAATGCAGTGATGCGCTGGTTTCCGCCCTGATTCGCATCTATCTGACGAACAATATAGAAAGCGTATGCGCCTTTTTGTTTCGCCGCTTTCGTAATGGCATCGTTAACTTCCGGCTGGCTACGGTAGAAGCCCTGAACGGTGACGGTGTCATACGGTTCTAATTGTACGGCCTGGTCTTTCGGTAGTTCCACGATGCCATTAATGACACGATTTTTGGGCGCGTCGGCTTTCGGCGCGTCGGCTTTATACACGTCCGCCACAACACGCCAGTTACCACTGTTGCCGAACTCCGAGGTGTCGACAACATAGAAGGAGGCTGCGCCTTCTTTATCTGCGCGGCGGGACACGGCGGAGACCGCATCGCCAATAGCATTAAAACGACCGGTAATAACGATGCGGTCATAAGGTTTTAGTGCAGCCGCTTGCTCCGGCGTCAGTTCTGTTGCTGCATGGACAGAAAAAGCAGCCGCAGAAAGCAGAGCCGACGCCAGGAGAGTGTTCTTAAGCTTCATAAAAATAATCCTTCGCCTTGCGCAAACCAGGTACTGGTATTGTTATTGACTAGAAACGTGGCTGATTATTGCATTTAAACCATATGGATGTCTGCGGGATTTTTCACGCATCGTGTCATGTATCCTATCTTTGATGATAACATTTGCCGATATGTCGAAAAAAACGGCGTCCGGGCGGCTAAGCTAATGAAGCGCATAAATTTAATAAGTTAATTTAATGTTAATTTCTTGATCCCGGCAGAGGTTTAATGATGTTTTGCTGTCAAATTTGAGCGAATTATCAGCCCTCGCAGGCCATTTTCAAGGCATTATGGCTGCTTAGCGGCTGAATCGTTCATGTTTTGCAAATTTGATAAAAAATTCTGTTTTTTGGCGCTAGATCACAGGCGTTATTTTCAGTAGGTTATAGAGAGTTTGTAACGGTTTTATTCTGCTGGGGTAACATTTACCTCAAACGCGGGCAGGCGTACGCTTCTCGCGCTTACTGACAAACCATCATCAAAAATACCGATGGAAGGGAACATTTATGCGAATTGGCATACCAAAAGAGCGGTTACCCAATGAAACCCGTGTCGCTGCGACGCCGAAAACGGTAGAGCAGCTACTGAAGCTGGGGTTTAGCGTCGCTATCGAAAGCGGGGCGGGTCAACTGGCAAGTTTTGACGACAAAGCGTTTGCGCAGGCTGGCGCGGATATTGTAGACGGCAATGCTATCTGGCAGTCGGAAATTATTCTCAAGGTTAATGCGCCTGAAGAAGAGGAAATCGCTTTACTGAACCCCGGGACTACGCTGGTCAGTTTTATCTGGCCTGCGCAAAATCCTGGGTTAATGGAGAAACTTGCCGAACGTAAGGTTACGGTGATGGCGATGGACTCCGTGCCGCGTATTTCCCGCGCGCAATCGCTCGACGCGTTAAGCTCAATGGCGAATATCGCGGGTTATCGCGCCATTGTAGAGGCCGCGCATGAATTTGGGCGCTTCTTTACCGGCCAAATCACTGCCGCCGGGAAAGTGCCGCCGGCGAAGGTGATGGTGATTGGCGCGGGCGTAGCCGGTCTTGCGGCTATCGGCGCGGCAAACAGCCTGGGGGCGATTGTCCGCGCGTTTGACACTCGTCCTGAAGTCAAAGAGCAGGTCCAGAGTATGGGGGCTGAGTTCCTCGAACTGGATTTTAAAGAGGAAGCCGGTAGCGGCGATGGTTACGCCAAAGTGATGTCCGAGGCGTTTATCAAAGCGGAAATGGCGCTCTTTGCCGCCCAGGCCAAAGAAGTCGATATCATTGTTACCACCGCGTTGATTCCGGGCAAACCTGCGCCGAAGCTGATTACCCGCGATATGGTCGATTCTATGAAGGCTGGCAGCGTGATTGTCGACCTGGCCGCGCAGAATGGCGGTAACTGCGAATATACCGTCGCCAATCAGGTTGTGACGACGGACAATGGCGTGAAAGTAATTGGCTACACCGATCTACCGGGGCGTTTGCCGACGCAGTCATCCCAGCTTTATGGCACCAACCTGGTTAACCTGCTGAAGCTGCTGTGCAAAGAGAAAGACGGCAATATTGACGTGGATTTTGACGATGTCGTGATCCGTGGCGTGACGGTGATTCGCGACGGCGACATTACCTGGCCTGCGCCGCCAATCCAGGTTTCCGCGCAGCCACAGGCCGCGCCTAAAGCAGCACCTGCGCCAAAAGAGCCGGAAAAGCCCGCTTCACCCTGGCGGAAGTATGCGTTAATGGCGCTGGCGATCATTCTTTTTGGCTGGCTGGCCGATGTCGCGCCAAAAGAGTTCCTCGGCCATTTTACCGTGTTTGCGCTCGCCTGCGTGGTTGGTTATTACGTGGTGTGGAACGTGTCTCATGCGCTTCATACGCCATTAATGTCGGTGACCAACGCAATTTCAGGGATTATTGTTGTCGGGGCATTATTGCAAATTGGTCAGGGCGGCTGGGTCAGCTTCCTGAGCTTTATCGCGGTGCTTATCGCCAGCATTAATATTTTCGGTGGCTTCACCGTGACTCAGCGTATGCTGAAAATGTTCCGGAAAAACTAAGGGGTAACACATGTCTGGAGGATTAGTTACAGCTGCATACATTGTTGCCGCGATCCTGTTTATTTTCAGTCTTGCCGGGCTTTCAAAGCATGAAACGTCCCGCCAGGGGAATAACTTCGGTATTGCCGGGATGGCGATCGCGTTGCTGGCGACCATTTTCGGGCCGGATACCGGCAACGTGGCATGGATTCTGGTCGCCATGATTATTGGCGGCGCGATTGGCATCCGCATGGCGAAAAAAGTTGAGATGACCGAGATGCCGGAGCTGGTCGCGATTCTGCACAGTTTCGTGGGCCTGGCGGCGGTACTGGTTGGCTTTAACAGCTATCTGTACCATGACGCCAGTTTGGCGCCGGTGCTGGTGAATATCCATCTGACCGAAGTCTTCCTCGGTATCTTTATTGGCGCAGTCACTTTCACTGGATCGATCGTAGCGTTTGGTAAACTGCGCGGCAAAATCTCTTCTAAGCCGTTGATGTTGCCTAACCGTCACAAAATGAACCTGGCGGCGCTGGTTGTTTCTTTCCTGTTGCTGCTGGTTTTTGTCCGCACCGAAAGCGTGGGTCTACAGGTTCTGGCGCTACTGCTGATGACCATTATCGCGCTGGCGTTTGGTTGGCATCTGGTCGCCTCTATCGGCGGGGCGGACATGCCGGTGGTTGTTTCAATGCTGAACTCCTATTCCGGTTGGGCTGCCGCGGCGGCTGGCTTCATGTTGAGCAACGATTTGCTGATTGTGACCGGCGCGCTGGTCGGTTCGTCAGGCGCGATCCTGTCTTACATTATGTGTAAAGCGATGAACCGCTCTTTCATCAGCGTTATTGCTGGTGGGTTCGGTACTGACGGCTCCTCAACAGGCGACGATCAGGAAGCTGGCGAACATCGCGAAATCACAGCGGAAGAGACCGCTGAGATGCTGAAAAACTCCCACTCCGTCATTATTACGCCGGGGTACGGGATGGCGGTGGCGCAGGCGCAGTATCCGGTGGCGGAAATCACCGAAAAACTGCGTGCACGCGGTATCAACGTGCGTTTCGGCATTCATCCGGTGGCGGGTCGCCTGCCGGGGCATATGAACGTGCTGTTGGCGGAGGCGAAAGTGCCTTATGACATCGTGCTGGAAATGGATGAGATCAACGATGATTTCGCCGATACCGATACCGTGCTGGTGATTGGCGCGAACGATACGGTGAACCCGGCGGCGCAAGACGATCCCCGCAGCCCGATCGCCGGTATGCCGGTTCTCGAAGTGTGGAAAGCACAGAATGTCGTGGTCTTTAAGCGTTCAATGAATACCGGTTATGCTGGCGTGCAGAACCCGCTGTTCTTTAAAGAGAATACGCAAATGCTGTTTGGCGATGCCAAAGCCAGCGTGGATGCGATTCTGAAAGCGCTTTAATCTTTTAAACGTGCGGCGGCCTCTTCGGAGGCCGTTTTTATACACTTCATCCTTTAAGCTGCCTCTTTGTTGGCTGCGCTCAGAAAACCCGGTCACATCGTTATCTATGCTCCCGGGGATTTCTTCCCTTGCCGCCGCGAGGCATCTTGAATGATTTTGTGTATGTATTGCATTTTATCTTTTGTTTAAATCGCTAAGCAGAACGGCGATACTCTGCCCGCCGGTGGTCTGTTCGAGGGCGATTTTGACAATGATGGTTAACGGAACGGAGAGCAACATGCCCACCGGACCTAATAGCCAGCCCCAGAAAATTAACGACAAAAATACCACTAAGGTTGAAAGGCCTAAACCACGTCCCATGATTCGTGGCTCAAGGATATTGCCGAAGACCAGATTAATCAGCAGATAGCCTGCCAGCACCAGCAGCGCATCATAAAACCCGTTAAATACCAGCACCTGAATAATGGGGGGCAGGGCAGCGAGCACCGATCCAATATTAGGGATATAGTTCAGCGCGAAGGCCAGTAGACCCCAGACAAAGGCGAAGCGGACATCCAGTGCGGCCAGCATTCCCCATGCGACCAGCCCCGTCACGATACTGATCGCTGTTTTTAACACCAGATAATGGGAAACGCTATCAAGCGCGCGTTGAATTGCCGCCATACCTTCTACCGGGCGGCTCATCATCTGCTGCAGTTTTTCAGGCAATTGTGGAACCTCCAGCAGCATAAATACCACGGTCAATAACAATAAAAAGATGGACGACATAGCATTGGACAGCTGGGTGAGCAGGTTCGTTACCAAAGTCATGGCGGCGTTTGGATCGATATATTTCGCCAGCTCATCAACCGACACGCCAATGCCTGCTCGCTGTAACCACGGTTCAATACGTTGCAACGGTATCACCAATGAGGAGCGATACTGCGGTAGGGTACGAGCCAGTTCATTTAATGATGTCCCCAAATAGGCCAGTAGCAGTACCATTAACATAACAATAATCACAATGAGCAATGATACGGCGATAACGCGCGGAATTCGGCATCGGGTCATCCGTTGCACAACGGGATTGAGAACGACTGCAATAAATAACGCCAAAATAAAGGGAACAATGATATCTGCGGCGAAGCGGATACCGCTCAGAATAACTACCAGCATTCCCAGCATAATGACGATTTTTAGACCATTGAGCGTGATGATCGGTTTTGCCATATCAGTCCCTGTTTTCTGATGCCGACACGAATAATAATGTGATGTCGGTCGACCTGTTCTGGTTAAAATCAAACACTTCAGGTAAAGAAGTGAAAATATTTTGAGTTAATTCCTGGCTTATGATACAAATCAGGCGTGTTCAACTACCGAGGACAATTATCATCCGCGATGACGAGAAGCAACACTGCGGATAATTGTAATATTATGGACAATATGTTCAGCGCTTTTTTCTCCACGCAAACGCATCTTCACTCTACCTCCTTTTTCCTGCTTATCGGCGAGCAGCACTGGCGTAACGCACTTTAGTCTCTCACTTCTGCCTGAGCTGGCGCAATGCGCTGTGCTAACTGATTTTATTTTTTAGTTTGCTGCGTGCAGCAGACTCGAAAGAGTATATTCTCATGCAGGAGAAGTGTCATGTTTTACTGGATTTTATTAGCTCTGGCTATCGCGACTGAAATTACCGGCACGCTCTCAATGAAATGGGCTAGCGTGGGTAATGGCAATGCGGGTTTTATTTTAATGCTGGTGATGATCACGCTGTCATATATATTTCTTTCTTTTGCGGTAAAAAAGATTGCCCTGGGTGTAGCGTATGCCTTATGGGAAGGGATCGGCATTTTATTTATTACCATTTTTAGCGTGCTGCTATTTGATGAAGCATTATCAACCATGAAGATTGCCGGCTTGCTGACGCTGGTCGCTGGCATAGTATTGATCAAATCAGGGACGCGTAAACCCGGCAAACCGGTGAAGGAGGCGGCTCGTGCAACAATTTGAATGGATACACGGCGCCTGGCTTGGGCTGGCAATAATGCTGGAAATCGCGGCTAACGTACTGTTGAAATTTTCGGACGGCTTTCGCCGTAAATGCTATGGCATCTTATCGCTTGCCGCTGTTCTGGCCGCCTTCAGCGCGCTTTCCCAGGCGGTAAAAGGGATAGACCTGTCGGTGGCGTATGCGCTATGGGGCGGTTTTGGTATTGCCGCCACGCTGGCGGCGGGCTGGGTGCTCTTCGGCCAGCGCTTAAATCCCAAAGGCTGGGTTGGCGTGATATTGCTGCTCGCAGGAATGGTCATGATCAAATTTGCCTGAGACGATCGCTGCCGGTCAGGCAGCGATTCCCGCATTAATCCTGCGCCAGAGCTTTCAGCTTATCGCGAAAGCCGGTGACGGATATGGCGCGGTTATCGGCGCGCCAGCGATCTTTAGCCGCAGGAGCGGAGCTTTGTACGCCAATGAGCTGCCATCCGCTATCCGTGTGCAATAAGAGCGGCGAGCCGCTGTCGCCAGGTAACGTGTCGCACTGGTGTGAGAGTACGGCATTCTGCGCCCAGCCGGTCACGACGCAATCCTGATGGGAATAAAGCGCATTCAGATGATCTTCCGGATAACCGGACTGCGTGACTTTTCGGTCTGCGGCTTTCAACGCCGCAGTGAGCGCCGCTTTATCGCCGGTAAATAAAGGCACTGGCGTGATACCGGAAGGTGGGTAGCGTAATATTACCAGACCAAAATCCCAGCTTGCCGCGGCAGGCGGCACAATCCAGCCATCGCCATCCGCTTTCAGGCGTCGGCCCAGCGACGGTTCAACGCGGCCTTCAATGCCGTGGATTTCATAGCGCCATACTCCTTTTCGCGCCACAAAACGCAGCGCAACCGCCTTGTCTGGTTTTCCTTTCGGTGGCGTTAGCAGGCAGTGACCTGCTGTCAGGGCGATATGCGGGGAGATAAGCGTTGCCGTACACAAATTACCGCTGGCGGTCTCTAGTTGCCCGATGGCATCCCACGGCGATTGGGTAGGATCGGCGACGGGCACCCGATCATCATGGTTAAAAAAAAGCGTTTTGACGTCGCTGGCATCCGTGGCGTCTGTTTCAGCCCCCCTGGCTTTCGCCATAACCGGTAAAAAACACACTATGCCCAGTAATACAGCAATGGTTTTATGCATATCACACTCTGGTGGGTAATTATGATTATTAACAACAAACCCTCAGTACTACTATAGACGTGACGGTAAGAAAGTGGGAGTAAAATCAGATAACTACACTCAGGAAAGATAGAAATGCGTGGCAATAACGGCGCATAAAATAAGCACGATAAGAATGAGCTCAAAGCGGTAGCGAGACACTTTTTTGCCCTCCCGGAAGGCGGCGCTAAACCAGAACAATTTAGCGCCGTAAAAACGGGCGCGGGGGCGCGCCGCAGCATGTTACGACTTACGCAGCCGGCTGCGAAGTTGTTTTTGACACAGATTTGGCTGGGGCTTTTTTGCCATCTTTTTTCTGGTGCTTTTTAGCCGCCTGCGCTTTTTGCTCAACGGTTTTTTTATGCTGTTTTTTGTGGTGCTGGGTGGTCTGGGTTGTTTTGGCAGGCGCTGCGGTTTTCGCAGGCGTTGCAGTCTCAGCCGCGAATGCTGCGGAAGAGAGACCCATTGCAGCGGCAACAACCAGAGCTAATACTTTTTTCATTTTGATACCCTCGATTTGGTTTTCATTCAACCCCACTGCGGGGCCGGTGAAATGACTATATCGCTGTTATCAAAAGGCTTCCGTGAGTGATTGGTTTCGGCATGTAACGCTATGTACAATCCCCCGGTAACGCGATGTCAGCCCCCACCATAATAGGTAGCTTTACGTTACCGGCCGTTATTTTTGGTCGCAGAGGCGGTAATATCCGCCCTCCAGAATAACAGGCACACCGTATATGAATCCGATAATCTGGGTGGTATTTACGCTTCTGGCGCTGGATGCAATCAGAGAAGTTATGGGCGTATCAAGCCTGACAGGTCTGTGGTGAACAGTGAGTCGTGGCGTGAAACCAGCCCGGCGATAGCGCACGTTGCTATCGCCGGATTATTTCTTTTCAGGCGTGAAGACGGTGATGTAACCGCGTCCCGACCAGGATGGCCAGCACCAGCATTAGCGCGATAAAACCGCCTACGCCGTTCCAGCCGTAACTATGCCAGAATACGCCGCCTAGCGTCCCGGCGATACTGGACCCCAGATAATAGCTGAAAAGATAAAGTGACGAGGCCTGTCCCTTCGCCCGGCGCGCACGCGGGCCAATCCAACTACTGGCCACGGAGTGCGCGGCGAAAAAGCCGGCGGAAAAAAGCAGCATCCCGGCAAAAATCAGCCAAAGCGAGGTAAAAAGCGTCAGTAAAAGCCCACCCAGCATTACTGCGGTAGAGAACAGCATCACCGGCCCCCGGCCATAGCGTGAGGTCATTGCGCCAGCTTTCGGCGAGCTCCATGTGCCGGTGAGATAGGCTACGGATAACAGTCCGACCACGGCCTGGCTTAATTCCCAGGGGGAGAGCATCAGGCGATAGCCAATGTAGTTAAACAGGGTGACGAACGCGCCCATCAGTAAAAAACCTTCCGCAAACAGCAGAGGTAACCCCCGATCGCGCCAGTGGAGACGGAAATTAATAAATAGCGTTTTAGGCCGTAGCGACGTGGGACGAAAATGTTGCGAGGCGGGTAAAATCTTCCAGAACATCAGCGCGGACGCCAGCGCAAAGCATCCGATGGCCGCCAGCGCGATGCGCCAGTTAAAAAAGTCGGTCATGACGCCGCTTAATAAACGCCCGCTCATCCCGCCGATGGAATTACCGCTAATATAGAGACCCATAGAGAAAGCGACAAAGCTGGGATGGATTTCTTCGCTCAGGTAGGTCATTCCCACCGCGGCGACGCCGCTTAACGACAGACCGATCAGCGCGCGCATAATCAGAATACCATGCCAGCTGGTCATCATGGTTGATAACAATGTGCAGCAGGAGGCTAATAACAAGGCGGTGACCATCACCGGTTTACGGCCTATCGCATCAGAAAGCGGGCCGGTAAAAAGTAAGCCGATAGCCAGCATGGCGGTAGAAATAGAAAGTGAAACGCTGCTGCTGGCGGGGGAGACGCCAAACTCCTGGGAAAGTACCGGTAGTATAGGCTGAACGCAATAAAGGAGCGCGAAAGTCGCCAGGCCCGCGGAAAAAAGGGCCAGCGTGACGCGCATGAAAGGCGCTGTACCGCGTTTAATAAATTGAACCGGCTGAGAATGGCGTTGTTCATCGATATCGCTCGCCGTGGCGTCATCGAGAATAGTTGTACGACTCACGTTAAATCCTTGCTTTACATCTCCGTCAACAGGAGACGGGTATAACCGACATGTAAAGCATAGAAAAAGCAAAATATTCTGTCTAATATATTAATTGTCTCAAATAAGACGTTAAAAATATGAATATCGAATTACGTCATTTACGTTACTTTGTGGCGGTAGCAGAAGAGCTGCATTTTGGTCGCGCCGCCGCGCGCCTCAATATCTCGCAGCCGCCGCTCAGTCAGCAGATACAAATTCTGGAGCAGCAGGTCGGCGCGCGATTACTGGCGCGGACCAACCGCAGCGTAGCGTTAACCGCCGCCGGGCGACAGTTTCTGGTGGATAGCCGACACATCCTGAGTCTGGTAAACGACGCCGCCGCTCGCGCCGAGCGGTTGCATCAGGGCGAAGCGGGAGAAATCCGTATTGGCTTTACGTCTTCAGCACCTTTTATTCGGGCGGTATCGCATACCTTTTCGTTGTTCCGCCAGTCCTATCCGGGAGTGCATATGCAAACGCGTGAAATGAATACGCGTGAGCAAATCGCGCCGCTCAACGAAGGCGTACTGGATATTGGCTTGCTGCGGAATACGCCGCTGCCCGACACACTTAATCGCGAGGTGATTTTGCATGAGCCGCTTATGGCCATGATCCCGCGCGAACATCGGCTGGCGCAAAAGCCGGTCGTCAGTCTGACAGAACTGGCGGAAGAACCTTTCGTCTTTTTCGATCCACATGTCGGGACGGGCCTCTACGACGATATTCTCGGCCTGATGCGGCGCTATAACCTGTCGCCGACCATCACGCAGGAGGTTGGCGAGGCAATGACCATTATCGGTCTGGTGGCGGCGGGACTGGGTGTCTCGATTCTGCCGGCATCCTTTAAGCGTGTACAGATGAGCGAGATGCGCTGGGTTCCCCTGGCAGAAGAGGACGCCGTATCTGAAATGTGGCTGGTATGGCCGAAGCATCATGAACAGAGTCATGCCGTACAGCGGTTTTGCCAACTGCTATTACTGGCTGCCCGACAGGATTAATTACGCTTAAAAAGGGTGAAAATGTGCAGTTAATCACACGGCTAAGCAAAAAGTTGACGGCGAGTATTGAAGTGTTTCACCATAGCACACAGATTATTTCGGAGCGCGAAAATAAAGGGAGTGAGCGGTGGTTGCTGATAGTCAGCCTGGGCATATCGATCAAATTAAGCAGACCAATGCTGGCGCAGTGTATCGCCTGATTGATCAGCTCGGACCGGTATCGCGAATTGACCTGTCTCGTCTGGCGCAGTTAGCGCCTGCCAGTATTACGAAAATTGTCCGCGAAATGCTGGAAGCGCATTTGGTTCAGGAACTTGAAATTAAAGAGGCGGGCAGTCGCGGACGTCCCGCCGTCGGGCTGATGGTGGAAACGGAAGCCTGGCACTATTTATCTATTCGTATTAGCCGTGGCGAAATTTTCCTTGCGCTGCGCGATCTTAGCAGCAAACTGGTGGTAGAAGAGTGTCTGCCGCTGCCGTTAAACGAAGCCATGCCGTTGCTTGAGCGAATTATTACGCACGTTGATCGGTTTTTTACCCGCCATCAGCAGAAACTGGAGCGTCTGACCTCCATTGCCATTACGTTACCGGGCATTATCGATACCGAAAACGGCGTTGTGCACCGGATGCCGTATTATGAAGATGTCAAAGAGATGCCTTTGGGAGATGCGCTGGAGCGGCACACCGGCGTACCGGTTTACATTCAGCATGATATTAGCGCCTGGACGATGGCAGAGGCGCTTTTTGGCGCCTCACGCGGCGCGCGCGACGTTATCCAGGTGGTGATTGATCATAATGTGGGGGCGGGCGTTATCACCGACGGTCATTTGCTTCATGCGGGCAGTAGCAGTCTGGTAGAGATTGGGCATACCCAGGTCGATCCTTATGGTAAGCGCTGTTATTGCGGTAATCATGGCTGTCTGGAGACCATCGCCAGCGTCGATAGTGTGCTGGAACTTACGCAGCTTCGGCTTAATCAATCGATGAGTTCAATGTTGCACGGCCAGCCGTTAACGGTAGATTCACTGTGTCAGGCGGCGATGCAGGGAGATCTATTAGCAAAAGATATTATTAGCGGCGTTGGCGCGCATGTCGGACGCATTCTGGCTATCATGGTGAATTTATTTAATCCGCAAAAAATTCTTATTGGTTCGCCGCTAAGTAAAGCGGCTGATATCCTTTTTCCGGCCATTGCTGACAGTATCCGTCAGCAGGCGCTGCCCGCCTACAGCAGGAACACGGTTGTGGAAAGCACGCAGTTTACCAACCAGGGCACGATGGCCGGGGCGGCGTTGGTAAAAGACGCGATGTATAACGGCTCTTTGTTGATTCGTCTATTACAGGGTTAACATTTTTTAACTGTTGTACAAAAATTTGCGCTAACTCAAGCTGATTGCCCTTGCCATATCTTAGACTTTCTCCACTGTATTATTTTCCTGGCTTATATTTTCGAAGCATAACGGTGGAGTTAGTGATGCTGAAGCGTTTCTTTATTACAGGTACAGACACTTCTGTTGGGAAGACGGTGGTTTCCCGCGCATTACTACAAGCGTTAGCGTCGGGTGGTAAGAGCGTTGCAGGGTATAAACCTGTCGCTAAAGGGAGCAAAGAGACTGCAGAAGGGATGCGCAACAAAGACGCGCTGGTATTGCAAAGCGTCTCTTCGCTGGAGTTGCCGTATGAGGCGATTAATCCGATCGCGTTAAGCGAAGAAGAAAGCAGCGTCGCGCATAGCTGTCCTATAAATTACACCTTGCTGTCCAACGGTCTGGCGAGCCTGAGCGATAAAGTGGACCACGTGGTTGTGGAGGGTACTGGCGGCTGGCGTAGTTTGATGAATGATTTACGTCCATTGTCCGAATGGGTGGTACAGGAACAGTTACCGGTATTGATGGTGGTAGGGATTCAGGAGGGGTGCATTAATCATGCGCTACTGACTGCGCAAGCTGTCGCTAACGATGGACTGCCATTAATTGGCTGGGTGGCGAATCGTATCAATCCTGGCCTGGCGCATTATGCTGAAATTATTGATGTGCTTGGGAAAAAACTGCCAGCGCCGCTGATTGGCGAGTTACCGTACCTGCCGCGCGCCGAGCAGCGTGAGCTGGGGCAGTATATTCGTTTATCAATGCTCGGCAGCGTGCTGGCGGTAGATAGAATCATGGCGTAACGTTCGCGAGAGCACTGACGCGACTACACAGGCAATCAGCAGACCGGGGAGTAACTGATACTCGCCGGTCATTTCACAAATCATCAGGGTGGACATTATCGGCGCATGGGTTGTCGCCGCCAGTAGCGTCGCCATACCCGCCAGCCCCAATAAAATTGCTATTTCATCCGAGCCTGGCAGCCAGAATCCCCATATCCGACCCAGAAACATTCCAATTGATAATCCGACAAATAATGTTGGCGTAAAGACGCCGCCCGGCGCGCCAGATCCGCTACTGGCGAGCACCGCCAGGATTTTGCACACAAAAATTCCGCCAATCAGCGAGAATAGCGGCGGGGAGAGCAAAAATGATTGTACGACGCTATAGCCGTTTCCCCATACCGTGGGCGTGAGTAACGACAGTAATCCGACAATAAGCCCGCCCAACGCCAGCTGCCAGGGCGGCGACAGTTTTAAGCGTAAGAAACTATTATGACTGGCCGTCATCAGCCACATCAGCAATGGGCCGCACAGACCGGCGACCAGACCGGTACTGACTATCATGACGTACTCCCGCGCGTGGAGATCAACGGTCAGATGTACGGTATAGAGTAGTGAATCGCTACCGTTTAATACATGGGTGGTTAGCAGGGCGACGACGGCGGAAACGACAACCGGGCCGAGGGAAGCCAGCATTAAGGTACCGAACAGGATCTCCGCGATAAACAGGCTGCCCGCCAGCGGCGCATGGTAAGCGCCCGCCATGCCCGCAGCGGCGCCGCTGGCGATCCATAATTTCCATTCCTCACGCGGCGTGAAGCGTCGGGCAAAGCTGGATGCCGCCAGCGCGGCGAGGAGGATCATTGCGCCTTCGCGACCAATTGCGCTGCCGCTGACCACGACCAGCAGCGAGGCCAGCGATTTCACCAGACTGGCGCCAACGTCAAATTGCCCGTCGGTTTGCAATGCTTCCATATAGTCAGTGGGCGCATGGGGGCGCTGTTGGTTCATTTTTTGCCACCCCCACAGCAACAGACCAGCGGCCAGGCCGCCAAGCGCTGGCGTAATCAGCCGTCGCCAGGGCGAAAGCCCCTCAGCCGCATTCACCAGACTGCCGGTGTCATTACTCAGGAAAATCCACTCCAGCAATTGCATCGCATGACGGAAGGCGGCGACAGCCAGCGCCGCGAGAATACCGATGAGCGTAGCGATCAGCAGGCGACGAAACATCGCGCGCAGATCCGGGTAAGCGTGTAAACGATGCATGAGCGGGTAAACAGGGAGTTTCAGGATAGCCTATTCTGCGGGGAAATGGCGTCAGACGCAAAAGCACTATGTGCGATATAATATTGCGTACAATAATGATACTGCCGGATAGCGAGAGGCCATCCGGCGGCAACGTTAGCTGCTTTCGTGAATATTTAGCGCCCGACGCGTGCGGCCTGAGCTGAGATAATCGGCGATGTAATCCTGAGAGATTTCACCGTTATAGCGTCCGTCTTCATCAACGATCGGCATCCAGCTAGTATTACTTTCGTACAATCTGGACAGCACAATACGCAGATTATCTTCCGCTTTGCCCGTAATACGGAAAGGATGGGTGATATCGGCGCAGATTCCGCTGGCGTTCCGCGCTTCCCGGCGCTTCACAAATCCCAGTGGCTTACCGTCGTTGTCAATGACGGTAATGGCGCGAATATCGTGATCATCCATAATGCCGAACGCCTCGCTTAACGGCGTGGAAGGCCGCGCGGTAATGGTTGGCTGTTGGTCGGTAACATCGCCTGCGGAGACCAGTAGCAAACGCTTTAACGTTCTGTCCTGACCGACAAACGACCCGACAAACTCGTTAGCCGGTTTGGCCAGCAGTTCATCAGGACTGGCGCACTGTACAATTCGCCCCTGACGGAACACGGCGATACGGTCGCCGAGTTTTAGCGCTTCGTCGATATCATGGCTGACCAGCATCACAGTCTTTTTTAGCTTACGCTGCATATCCAGAAACTGGTTCTGGATCACTTCGCGGTTAATGGGGTCCACCGCGCCGAAGGGCTCATCCATCAGCAGTACCGGCGGATCGGCGGCCAGAGCGCGGATCACGCCAATGCGCTGCTGCTGTCCCCCGGACATCTCCTTTGGATAGCGATGCAGAAATTTTCTGGCATCCAGCGCCACCATGTCCATCAACTCTTCGGCGCGTTGCTTGCAGCGTGCTTTGTCCCAACCCAACATGCGCGGCACAACGGTAATATTTTCTTCAATCGTCATATTAGGAAACAGGCCGATTTGTTGGATAACATACCCAATATTGCGGCGTAGCGTTACCGTATCCATATCGTTGGTATTCTCGCCGTTGATAAGAATATTACCGCTGCTGGGCGCGATCAGCCGGTTGATCATCTTTAACGTGGTGGTTTTGCCGCAGCCGGAGGGACCGAGTAAGACGCACATTTCGCCTTCCGGCACGTTCAGGTTGACGTTGTCGACGGCTTTTAGCGGCTGACCCTTTTTCTGTACAAATTGTTTGGTGAGATTTTCCAGTTTTATCATTATCGTATCCCCTTAGGTGTCAGTACGACTTGCAGACGATGCAACAGCCAGTCAAGTACAATTGCCAGTAGACAGATCATCAGCGCGCCGGCAATTAACATGCGAATATCGCTGCCGCTAATGCCGTTTAACAGTAGCAGTCCCAGACCGCCGGCGCCGATCACCGCGGCAATCGCCATTACGCCGATATTCATCACTACCGCGGTGCGGATACCCCCGAAAATAACCGGTAGGGCCATTGGGATTTCGACCCAGCGCAGCCGTTGCCAGAAAGTCATACCGATGCCGCGTCCCGCTTCACGCAGACCGGGCGGCAAACTATCAAGCGCAGTATGGGTATTACGGACAATCGGCAGTAAAGAGTAGAGAAAAACGGCCGTCACGGCGGGCAGAACGCCAATACCATGCCCGATCAGCGAAAAGAGCGGGATCATTAATCCAAACAGCGCGATAGACGGAATGGTAAGAAGTAGCGTGGCGGCGCCCAATACCGGCGTTGCCAGCCATTTGTGGCGTACAATCAAAACGCCTAACGGTACGCCGATGATAATCGCCAGACCGACGGCCAGCGCGACCAGCCAGAGATGCTGAAAGGTAAGGCTGGCGAGATAGCCTGCGTTATCCAGCATATAATATATCGTATCCATAGGCGCTCCTTACAGCAGACCTTTGTCCTGCAAAAATTGATGGGCTACCTGTTGCGGCGTGCGATGCTCGATATCGACCTGGGCGTTTAGGGTCGATATCACATCGTTATTGAGCAGGCCGGAAAGGGTATTTAAGGCGTCATCAAGGCCAGGATTGGCTTCCAGCACCTCTTTACGCACCACGGGCGTGACAGCGTAACTTGGAAAGAAGCCTTTATCATCTTCCAGCACTTTCAGATCAAACCCTTTCACCCGTCCGTCGGTGGTATAGACCAGCCCGGCGTCAACCAGCCCATCCCGAACGGCGTTATAGACCAGCCCTGGGTCCATCTGTCGTATTTGCGGGCGATCAAGCTGCATCTGGTAGGCTTGCTGAAGGGGCTTCATTCCGTCGCTGCGCCCGGCAAATTCCAGATCGAGGCCGAGCATCCAGTTGTGGTCAGGATCGTTCTGCCGGACCTGTTCGATTTTTGCCACCATTTGCGAGATGGTGGTGATATTTTCCGACTCGGCGCGTTTGCGCTGCATCGCGAACGCGTAAGTATTGTTCATGTCAGCCGGTTTGAGCCATACCAGGCCCAGCTTCGCATCCAGGCGTTTTACCGTGTCGTAGGTTTCCTGTGGACTCATGCGCTTATCGATACGGTTGAAAATAATCAGCGATGTACCGGTGTATTCCCAGGTAATATCAATTTGTTTATTCACCATCGCATTACGTGAAATCACCGCGGCGATATTGGTTTGCGGCTGAACCTGAAAGCCTTTCTTCTGCAAATACTGAACGGTCATAGCGGAAAGAATATGCTGCTCGGTAAAGCTTTTGGTGGCGAGAACCAGCGGCGCGGCCTGCGTCTGGCTACTGAACAACAGCGTTGCGGCAAGCCATCCTAACAGGTGTTTTTTGAATCTCATTTAACGCTCCTTATTGTTATTTATGCGTTCAGACGGTATGAGGGCTAAGGCGTCGCCCAAACCAGGCAAGCAGAGTGTCAAGAATCAGCGCGAATAACGCCGTGGCCGTTGCGCCGAGGATTAACGTCGGAAAATCGTTGAGATAAATTCCCGGGAAAATCAGCTCGCCGTAGCTGCTGGCGCCAATCAGAAAGGCTAGCGGCGCGGTGCCGACATTGATGGCGGTCGCGATGCGAATACCGGACAGCATCACTGGCCACGCATTAGGTAGCTCTACCTGACGAAGCCGCTGCCATTTTGTCATCCCAATCCCGTTGGCCGCTTCAATCAGTGAGGCGGGAACGGAACAGAGGCCCGCATAGGTATTGCGGACGATAGGCAGAAGGGAGGCCAGAAATAGCGCGACAATGGCGGGCGTATCGCCGATCCCGATAATCACCATCGCTAAGGCCAGGACGGCCAGCGGCGGCAAGGTATTACCAACATTAAAGATTTGCATGACATATTCAGCAAATCCTTTTGCCGCAGGACGGCTGAGTAAAATCCCACTCGGGATACCGACCAGTAAAGCAAAAAACATGGACGTAAAGACCAGCATCAAATGCCGTTGTCCGAGATACAGCAGATCGACCTGGCGCGCTTTCAGCGTCTCCAGACCGATTCCCCAGATAAACAGCGCCAGTAACAGCAAAATGACGATAGTGAACCCAAGTACGCGTTTTAGGGTGAGGGTGTGCATTGCGGTGTGTCTCCCTGTTTGCATGTGTTATGGCGACGTTAAGAGTCGCGTGTTGTTATGCCATGTTCCGGCAGGGTGCTTTGAGCTATAGCAACAGGTTGGGAAGGATTCCAGCGGAGCGTGATGTTTAACACTGTTAAACATCTATTAACAATTATGCTTTGCCCTTATACGGCTTAGCGTGAACATTCACGATAAAGAATTATCTTAAAAATAGAAGCGTGGTGTGACGTTGTCACTTTTTGTAGATAAAAATAGGCCGCAATGGGAGAAAAGGCAGGTAAAATCCTGCCTTTTGTGGGGATTAACGGAATAACGGTTTTACAGCGACGGGAATAATGAGTTGAGCTTGCCATTGCGCCAGCGTCAGACGCGCCAGTTGCCCCAACGCCTGATAAAACGGATGCCCGGCATGATCGATAAATACGTCCAGAAAGCGGGACGACCACGGAAACAGATGCCAGGCCAGGAGTTGTTCGCATTCATGATGACGGCCATTCTCGGCAAGCCAGGCCGCCAGCAGCAACAGCGACCCAAAATGATCTTCTGGCTCGTTTTGCTGCATTTCAAACTGAATCCCGTTTTCGCGCATCCACTGACGTAGCGCCAATGTAGAATCGCCAAATAATACGCTCTCACGATCCAGCCAGACGGAACCCCACGGCGGAGACGGCAGAGCGTAAGGGCCGATAAACAGACGCTGCCAGGCCTGTGGCAACGACTCTTCGCTGTGGGTCTTAAACATAGCCGCCACAGGCGCAAGCGCCTCGGCATCAAGCGGCCACTGCGCCTGCCAGTCGTCGGTTAATAGCGCCTGAACCAGAGGAGCGGTTTCGTGGCTTTCCGGCGAATAATAAAACAACGCGCCGAGAACACGCGCCGTTACTGCAAAATCATCACGTTGTAAAAAAGTGGTCATTCAAACAATCCCGAAAGGTGCGGGTCGCCCCGCACGCATAAATTAACCTGCGACGGCCATACCTACGGTCATATGCAGGCCATAAAAAAGTCCGCGGCCAATAATTTCGCCTGCCAGCACCAGCACGACACCGAGCAGCAAACCAACGGTATGCGGTTCGCGGCGACGAATTAGCGGACATAGCCAGCAGCCTAATCCGGCAGCAAGCAAGACAATGCGCCAGACCTGTAGCATACCGTAATCCGGTGCGAGATGGCTGGCCTGTTGCACGGAACTGTGAATGGTTGAGAGAGACAGTCCTTGTAGTACGATGACCGCCACGCACACCACCAACGCCAGGCCGCTAATACTGGCAAACGTCACGCTGCAAAATGGGACGCGCGCGATGCGTAGCAGTAGCGCCGCAAACACCGGGCCGCACAGGAATGCCGTGAGGAAAAAGGCCAGCGTGGTGTAGCCATTATACCAGGTTGGCACGGTATCTATCTGATAAACGAGCGTCATTGCCCAGATGAATGCAACGCCGAGCGCCATACTGACCAGCAGCCACACTTTACCCAGCGCCGGGGGCATTTTACCGAGTACCGCCACCAGCCACCAGATGCCGCCTACGGCAAAGAACACCGATCCTGCGGCGATTTCATTACTCAGAGCGGAAGCGCCTACGCGGTTAAGCGAGTTAAACGCGCGCATCGGCGAGCCGAGATGCATAATCGACGCGAGGAATCCCAGTCCCATCACCAGCCACAGAAAAAACATGCTGCGCACGATGCGCTGACGGGCGATGGTATCGTCTTTTGCCGTCAGCCAGCCCAGTCCGCTAACGATTAACGCACCGACCACGCACTGACCAAAGACCGTGAAGATCATCAACGGCCATTCATGCCATCCACTTCCCATCTTATACCTCCTTCGGATTGGCCAGATAACCGGTAGTGTCCCCGGTCGGGCGGCTGTTGGCGTTGGGTTTAATCACAATATTCGGCTTCGTGAAATGCGCGCGCGGCAGCGGCGCGACGGCAGCCAGCTCACCGTGTTTTTTGCGCAGTTCGTCTATCGGGCCGAAATCCAGCGCCCGCAGCGGGCAGGATTCCACGCAAATTGGTTTCTTGCCTTCCGCCACCCGGTCATAACAGCCATCGCACTTGGTCATATGACCTTTGGCCGCGTTGTACTGCGGCGCGCCGTACGGGCAGGCCATGTGGCAATAGCGGCAACCGATACAGACCTCTTCATTCACCACCACAAAACCGTCATCGCGCTTGTGCATCGCGCCGCTCGGGCAGACTTTGGTACAGGCCGGGTCTTCGCAGTGGTTGCATGAAATGGAGAGATAGTAGGCAAAGACGTTCTGGTGCCAGACGCCGTTATCTTCCTGCCAGTCGCCACCTGCGTATTCATATATCCGCCGGAAACTGACGTCGGGAGTGAGATCTTTGTAGTCCTTGCAGGCCAGTTCGCAGGTTTTGCAACCGGTGCAACGACTGGAATCAATAAAAAATCCATACTGGGTTGTCATCGGTTACTCCTTACGCCTTTTCAACCTGAACAAGATTACTGTGTGACGGATTACCTTTCGCCAGTGGGGAAGGCCGGTGCGACGTCAGAATGTTAATGGAGCCGCCGCGATCGATTTTGTCGCCAAACATGTCGGCATTTAACCAGGCGCCCTGGCCGATAGCGGTGACGCCAGGCAATATGCGCGGCGTGACTTTTGCCGGAATGAGCATCTCTCCATTCTGGTTAAAGACCCGCACGGTGTCGCCGTGCTGAATGCCGCGCGCTTGCGCATCAATTGGGTTGATCCAGATCTCCTGCGGACACGCCTGTTGCAGGACGTCGATATTGCCGTAGCTGGAGTGGGTACGCGCTTTATAGTGGAAGCCGGTTAGCTGTAGCGGGTAGCGCTGACGAAGCGGATCGTCCCAACCGTCAAAGCCTGGTGTATAGGCGGGTAAAGGATGGATAATCTCATCTTTCTTCAGCTCCCACGTGTTGGCGAGGGTTGCCAGACGCTCGGAATAGATTTCGATTTTACCGGACGGCGTTTTCAGTGGGTTGGCGGCAGGGTCTTCGCGGAAGGCGCGGAAAGCGACGTAGTGCTCCTCCGGGCATTTTTTCTTGAAAATCCCTGTCTGTTTCATCTCTTCGTAATCCGGCATTTCCGGGTTACGCGCTTTGGTTTTTGCGTGCAGGTATTTGACCCACTCATGCTGCGTGCGGCCTTCTGTGAAGGTCTGGTATACGTCCGGACCAAGCCGTTTAGCCACTTCACTGAGCGTCCAGTAAATGGGCTTTCTTTCAAATTTCGGCGAGGTGGCGGGCTGACCAAGAATGACATAGCCCATATTGCCTGCGGATTCGTGGGAAATCAGATCTTCCTGCTCGGTCGGCATTAAATCAGGCAGCAGAATGTCGCAATATTTTGCCGACGCAGTCATAAAGTGCTCGATGCCGACGATCATTTCACATTTACTGTCGTCCTGAAGCACCTCGTGGGTGTGGGCGATATCGCCATGCTGATTGATCAGCGTATTACTGGCGTAGCACCACAAAAATTTGATCGGCACGTCGAGCTTGTCTTTTCCCCGCACGCCGTCGCGTATGGCGGTCATTTCCGCGCCATGATCGATAGCGTCGGTCCAGGTAAAGACCGAAATCTGGGTTTTTACCGGGTTCTCCAGCATAGAAAACCATTCGACGCCCAGATCCCAGGTGCCTTCGCGCACGCCGGAATTACCGCCATTTATGCCGACGTTACCGGTGAGTACAGACAGCATGGCGATTGCGCGTGCGGTCTGCTCCCCGTTAGAGTGGCGTTGCGGTCCCCAGCCCTGGCAAATGTAAGCCGGTTTCGCCGAGCCGATTTCCCGCGCCAGTTGAATGATTTTTTCCGCCGGAATACTGGTAATCTGCGCGGCCCATTGCGGCGTTTTAGCAATACCGTCTTCGCCCTGACCCAAAATATAGGCTTTATAGTGCGCGTTACGCGGGGCCGAGGCGGGCAGAGTGGTTTCGTCGTAGCCGATGCAGTATTTATCCAGAAACGGTTTATCAATAAGATCTTCGGTAATCAGCACCCAGGCGATTGCCGCCGCCAGCGCGCCATCGGTACCCGGGCGAATCGGCAGCCACTCGTCTTCGCGGCCGGCGGCAGTGTCGTTATAACGCGGGTCAATGACGATCATCCGGGCGTTGGAGCGTTCGCGCGCCTGTTCGACATAGTATGTCACGCCGCCGCCGCTCATACGTGTTTCCGCGGGGTTATTGCCAAACATCACCACCAGTTTTGTATTGGCGATATCATCCGGACTATTGCCGTCGTTGCCGCCGAACATATAGCTCATGGCCGCGCTGATTTGGGCTGTGCTGTAGCTACCGTAACGGCTGAGATAGCCGCCGCAGGCGTTCATCAGGCGATACGGTACGTTAGAATTGGTAATATTGCCGCCGTCCACGCCGGTACCGTAAAGGACATGTACCGCTTCGTTGCCGTAATCCTTGAGGATACGTTTCAGGTTATCGCCGATGGTATCCAACGCTTCATCCCAACTGATACGTTCGAATTTGCCTTCTCCTCGTTTACCAACGCGTTTCATCGGATATTTCAGGCGATCGGGATGATTCATCCGGCGACGAATAGAACGACCGCGCAGGCAGGCGCGTACCTGATGGTTGCCATATTCATCGTTGCCCGTGGTATCTGATTCAACCCAATATACGGTGTCATCTTTTACGTGCAGGCGCAGCAGGCAGCGGCTGCCGCAGTTAACGGTACATGAACTCCAGACCGCTTTTTCTGCCACATTGCCAGATGCGAGGTCTGCTGCGGCGTGGGCGATGCGGGAGAACGGAAGGGTGAAAGCGCTACTGGCAAGCGCAAGGCTACCGATAGCGGAGGTTTTCACCAGGCTTCGTCGGCTGATACTGGCCGCCATTAATGCCTCAGGGTTGGTGATTTTCATAACAGCTCACTATGCTCATCCAAAAAAGAGTTTTAAATGTCGTTGTGTTCGCAAAACGGGGAGCGCCGGGCGCGTAAAAACGTCCCGGAGCAGGCGGCTTAGATTTTTTCGATTTCCACCAGATTTGTATGTTGAGGATTCCCTTTTGCCAGGGGGGAAGGACGCAGCGTCGTGAGCGTATTGATGCAGGCGCCGTGGTCAATTTTATCGCCAGCCATATCCGCATTATGCCATGCGCCCTGACCCATCGCGCTGACGCCCGGCAGAATACGCGGCGTGACCTTGGCGGGTAGACGCACCTCTCCACGATCGTTAAAGACGCGAACCCTATCGCCATTCGCGATACCGCGTTTTTGCGCATCGAGCGGATTTATCCACACCTCCTGGCGACAGGCGGCCTGCAGAACATCAATATTGCCGTAGCTTGAATGGGTACGGGATTTATAGTGAAAGCCAAACAGCTGTAGCGGGAAGGTGCTCCGTTTCGGATCGTCCCATCCTTCAAAAGTAGGGGTATAAATCGGCAGTGGGCTTATCACGTCGCCTTCCGCCAGCTCCCAGGTACTGGCGATGTGAGCGAGTTGGCTCGAGTAGATTTCGATTTTACCGGACGGCGTTTTTAACGGATTGGCCTGCGGATCTTCACGAAATTTTTTATAGGCGACAAAATGGCCGTTGGGATCTTTGCGTTTATAGATGCCCATTTTTTTTAGCTCGTCATACGCGGGCAATGCCGGATCTCTTGCCTGCATTTTGGCGTACAGATATTGCAGCCATTGCGCCTGTGTACGGCCTTCGGTAAACCGCTGATACACATCGTCGCCGAGGCGTCTGGCGATTTCGCTGAGTACCCAGTAGATGGGCTTGCGCTCGAACTTAGGCGTCGTCGCCGGTTGGATAAAAATCAGATATCCCATATTGCCGGCGTAATCATTGGGGATGATATCTTCCTGTTCGACGGTCATGAGATCCGGCAGTAAAATATCGGCGTACTTCGCGGAAGAGGTCATAAAATTGTCGATGACCACAATCATTTCGCATTTCGCTTCATCCTGAAGAATTTCATGGGTTTTATTAATATCCGAATGCTGATTAATCAGGGTGTTGCCAGCGTAGTTCCATAGAAATTTGATCGGGACATCCAGCTTATCTTTGCCGCGTACGCCGTCGCGCAGGGCGGTCATTTCCGGGCCGCGCGCAATGGCGTCCGTCCAGCTAAAGCAGGAGATGGCGGTTTTAACGGGATTCTCCAGGACCGGCAGACGTTCAATGGTAATGGTGTAAGTAGATTCGCGTGCGCCGCTATTACCGCCATGAATGCCGACGTTGCCGGTCAGAATCGGTAACATGGCGATGGCGCGAGCGGTTTGTTCGCCGTTCGCCTGACGCTGCGGGCCCCAACCCTGACAGATGTAGGCCGGCTTGACGCTGCCTATCTCGCGCGCCAGTTTGATAATCCGATCGGCGGGGATGCCGGTAATATGCGATGCCCACTGCGGCGTTTTGGCGATACCGTCTTCGCCCTGGCCCAAAATATAAGCCTTATAATGGCCATTGGGGGGCGCGTCAGCCGGAAGGGTCTTTTCATCGTAGCCGATGCAATAGTTGTCGAGAAAAGGCTGGTCAACGAGATTTTCGTTAATCAATACCCAGGCAATTCCCGCCACCAGCGCGGCGTCGGTGCCGGGGCGAATCGGTATCCACTCGTCTTCACGTCCGGCAGCGGTATCGGTATAGCGCGGATCTATCACGATCATGCGCGCATTTGAGCGTTCACGCGCTTGCTCCAGAAACCAGGTAATGCCGCCGCCGCTCATGCGTGTTTCAGCCGGATTATTGCCGAACATGACCACCAGTTTACTGTTTTCGATATCAGACGTGCTGTTGCCGTCGTTGGAACCATAGGTGTAGGGCATGGCGCAAGAAATTTGCGCGGTACTGTATGAGCCGTATTGATTCAACGAACCGCCGTAGCAGTTCATCAAACGCTTCACCGGCGAGGCGGCAGGCGACGAGCGGGTTATGTTGCCGCCTACGATGCCGGATGAATAGTGGATATAAACGGCTTCATTGCCGTAGGTCTCTACGGTCTTTTTCAGGCTGGCGCTAATGGTGTCCAGTGCTTCCTGCCAGCTAATGCGTTCAAATTTGCCTTCGCCGCGGCGGCCAACGCGTTTCATGGGATAGTTAAGGCGATCCGGATGGTTAATGCGCCGACGGATTGAACGGCCCCGCAGACAGGCGCGAACCTGATGATTGCCGTAGACATCGTCGCCAGTATTATCAGTTTCAACCCACCAGACTTCATTATCTTTTACATGCAGACGCAGGGCGCAGCGACTGCCGCAGTTGACCGAACAGGCGCCCCAGACGATTTTATCTTCTTCGTTGCGTATAGCCTGCTGCACCGCCGCGGCCGCGGTACGCATCCCAAACGGTAAAGATACGCCTCCGGCAGCCAGCGCCAGTGAGCCAAGCGCCGCTGATTTCACTAACGTCCTGCGGCTAACGCCTGTTTGTTGCTTTTCTCCGGGCATCACTCACTCCATTGTCGTTATTATTTCGCTATATATTGATAACTATAACGAAATTATTAACATGCTAATGATGTAATGAGTTTACCCCTTTGGGAGTAAGGATTATTAATCCATGTCAAAGAGCGTTACCCTCCGGACCCGGAGGGCAGGAGGAGGTTATTGCGGTTCGGCGGATGAACCGTCCTGAGCGGGAGAGGTATTGGCTGGCGCATTGCCGCTGCTGGTGCGGGTATAAAGAATTTTATGCGTGTCGTTCGCGCAATGGCCCACCACCTGTGAGTCCGGCTGATCGGCCTGGTCGTTAGGAACGATAGTGAGCGTAAAATTATCCGCCGGCACGCCGTTATTGATGATACGTTGTTCAATATCGCTTTTTACTCTCTCGCACGATCCCGGTGCCGCCATCACCAGCGAGGGGGCGCTGACTAACGCCAGAGCGGCTATTGCAGTTGCGATTTTCATCATGAACTCCTGTGATTAATGACGATGTTCTAAGCTTAGCATTTTTCGTGTAAATAACTGTATTTGCTAATATGATGATAAATATCTTTTCATCCTGGTGACACGCGTGAAGAAACCCCTTTTACTGACGTTATTGTGCATGATACTGGCAGGTTGTGATAACCCGAAATCCCTTGAGTCTTTTACGCCGGAAATGGCCAGTTTTTCGAACGAATTTGATTTTGATCCATTACGTGGTCCGGTAAAGGATTTCAGCCAGACATTGATGAGTGAGAATGGCGAAGTGGCGAAGCAGGTCACCGGTACGCTTTCACAGGAAGGCTGTTTTGATACGCTTGAGTTACACGATCTGGAGAATAATACGGGGCTGGCGCTCGTGCTGGATGCCAATTATTACCGGGATGCTCAGACGCTGGAAAAAAAGGTGCAGTTACAGGGGAAGTGCCAGCTGGCGGCGTTGCCTTCGGCGGGCGTGACCTGGGAAACGGACGACAACGGTTTTGTGGTATCGGCGACGGGCAAAGAGATGAAAGTCGAGTATCGCTATGATAGCGAAGGTTATCCGCTAGGTAAGACAACCATAAACTCGCAGAATACGCTCTCTGTGACGGCAAAACCCTCCGCAGACCCGCGTAAAAAGCTGGATTACACGGCAGTCAGCCGGGTGGATGATCGACAGGTCGGCAACGTCACACAGAGCTGCGAATATGATGCGTACGCGAACCCTGTTGACTGCCGGCTTGTTATCGTCGATGAGAGCGTTAAGCCGGCAGTGTCCCACCATTACACCATTAAAAATCGTATCGATTACTACTAAACCGGGCGCGGTGCGACTCTCCGTGACTGCCGCGCCGCGTTTACTGCGCGGTGGGTTTCAGGAGCGTAGAACCGGACGTTTTATGTTCATCCAGATACTGCTGCTGGAAGATACACATGCGGATGGTGTTACGGTATTCGCCGTTAATGAAGAACTCATGAATCAGCTCGCCTTCTACTCTAAACCCGAGTTTACGGTAGATGTGAATCGCTTTTTCATTCTCTTTATCGACGATCAAATACAATTTATAGAGATTGAGTACGGTAAATCCGTAATCCATCGCCAGTTTGGCCGCGCGTGACGCCAGGCCTTTTCCCTGGTACTCCGGCGAAATAATAATCTGAAATTCCGCCCGCCGATGCACATGGTTAATTTCCACCAGTTCCACCAGCCCGGCGTTTTCACCATCGCATTCGACGACAAAGCGCCGTTCGCTTTGGTCGTGGATGTGTTTGTCGTAGAGATCCGACAGTTCGACAAAAGCCTCATACGGCTCTTCAAACCAGTAACGCATAACGCTGGCATTATTATCAAGCTGGTGGACAAATCGTAAATCTTCACGCTCAAGCGGGCGCAGTCTGACCTTGTAGTCACTTGTCATACTGTATCCTTACACTTCCTTTTAGTTATCCTGCATCAGGGCGTAATAACGCGACCTGTACGACGATCCAGACACCGCAGCGTATTGGGTTCCCAATAGGCGTTGATGTTGGCGCTTTGCTCGCATTTATCGCGGTTATCAAAGGCGGCATCGGCTTTGTCCCACTCTTTTTCTGCGCGGGTATTCACTTTCTGGCGCAGACTGCGAGTGTCGTTCCATTGTTCCTTTTCCATCGCCGCTTCCTGACGACTTTGTGCGCTATCTCCCGATTCAATCACCAGTTTACTGGTTTCAGCGAATGCGGAAGTAGTATATACAACGGCCGCCAACGTAAGCATTGCCGTCAGGCACAGGCGTTTGCTCAGCGTATTGTTCATCACAACATCCTTTCATTAGAGGGGAAAAAGCGGTAAACCACCTGTAAATTCTACACCAATCCTTATGCCTGGCATATACACAAGAATGGCCGGATAACCGTAACGATATTCTGTTGTATTATCACTTATCATTTCGTAACCAAATGAATCTCATGCTAAAAACGACTCTGCTTTTCTTTGTCACCGCCCTCTGTGAAATCATTGGATGTTTTCTTCCCTGGCTATGGATTAAGCGCGGCGCCAGCGTGTGGTGGCTTCTGCCCGCCGCTGCGTCACTTGCGTTATTCGTCTGGCTTTTGACCTTGCATCCGGCGGCGAGTGGGCGGGTTTATGCGGCTTACGGTGGGGTATATGTCTGTACTGCGCTCCTGTGGTTACGTGTTGTCGATGGCGTCCGGCTCACGGTTTATGACTGGTGCGGCGCGCTGATCGCGCTGTGTGGAATGCTGATTATCGTCGTCGGATGGGGACGTACGTAACATTGCCGCGCGACCAGAACATTTTGTGATCTGGCAGCGCTTTTTACATCAATATACTTGTATGGTAGTAGCTCAGTTGGGTAAATTTCCTGCATCCCATAATGCGATGTAAGGAATAAAAATGAAGATTGTAGGGGCTGAAGTTTTTGTTACGTGTCCAGGGCGTAACTTCGTCACCTTAAAGATAACCACGGAAGACGGGATCACCGGTCTGGGGGATGCCACCCTGAACGGACGCGAGCTCCCGGTGGCCTCGTACCTTACCGATCACCTGTGCCCACAGCTCATCGGGCGGGATGCTCGCCGCATCGAAGATATTTGGCAGTTCTTCTACAAAGGCGCGTACTGGCGCCGTGGCCCTGTCACCATGTCCGCCATTTCCGCGGTTGATATGGCGCTATGGGATATTAAAGCCAAAGCCGCCAATATGCCGTTGTATCAGTTACTCGGCGGCGCTTCGCGTGAAGGCGTCATGGTGTATTGCCATACCACAGGCCACACCATCGACGATGTGCTGGAAGACTACGCGCGTCATAAAGAGCAAGGGTTCAAAGCAATCCGCGTGCAGTGCGGCGTTCCGGGGATGAAAACCACCTACGGCATGGCGAAAGGCAAGGGGCTGGCCTATGAGCCCGCGACAAAAGGTCAGTGGCCGGAAGAACAATTGTGGTCAACGGAAAAGTATCTCGATTTTACGCCAAAGCTGTTTGACACCGTGCGTAATACGTTCGGTTTTAATGAACATCTTCTGCACGATATGCATCACCGGCTGACGCCTATTGAGGCTGCCCGCTTTGGCAAATGTATTGAAGACTATCGTTTGTTCTGGATGGAAGACCCGACGCCGGCTGAAAATCAGGCGTGCTTCCGCCTGATCCGCCAGCATACGGTCACGCCGATTGCGGTAGGCGAAGTCTTTAACAGTATCTGGGATTGCAAACAGCTCATTGAAGAGCAATTGATTGACTATATCCGCACCACGCTTACCCATGCCGGTGGTATTACCGGGATGCGCCGCATTGCCGATTTTGCCTCGCTCTACCAGGTGCGTACCGGTTCGCATGGGCCGTCCGATCTGTCGCCGGTTTGTATGGCCGCGGCATTACATTTCGACCTGTGGGTGCCTAACTTTGGTGTGCAGGAGTTTATGGGCTACTCCGAACAGATGCTGGAGGTTTTCCCGCATAACTGGACGTTCGAGGGCGGCTATATGCATCCGGGCGACAAGCCAGGACTGGGCATTGAGTTCGATGAAAAACTGGCGGCGAAATATCCGTACGATCCAGCCTATTTGCCGGTGGCCCGCCTGGAAGACGGCACACTGTGGAACTGGTAAGGAGCGAAAAATGAAAAGCATCGTAATCGAAAAACCGAATACATTAACTATCGAAACGCGCGCGCTTCCGCAGCCTGCGCCGGGCGAAGTTCGCATTAAAGTGAAACTGGCGGGTATCTGCGGTTCCGATAGCCATATTTATCGGGGACATAATCCCTTTGCAAAATATCCCCGTGTCATAGGCCATGAATTTTTCGGTGTCATCGACGCGGTAGGCGACAACGTCAATCGCGACCGGATAGGAGAACGGGTATCCGTCGATCCGGTGATCAGTTGCGGGCATTGTTACCCTTGTTCAGTCGGTAAACCCAATGTGTGTACCTCGCTGGTGGTGCTGGGCGTGCATCGTGACGGCGGTTTCAGCGAGTATGCGGTGGCGCCGGCCCGTAATGCTCATCGCATACCGGACAACATCGCAGATCATCATGCCGTCATGGTTGAGCCATTTACCATTGCGGCAAATGTGACGGGGCAAGCGAATCCGACCGAGCAGGACGTGGCGCTTATCTATGGCGCAGGCCCGATGGGACTGACGACCGTACAGGCGCTGAAGGGGGTTTATCAGGTTAAAACGGTCATAGTCGTTGATCGCATTGAAGAGCGTTTAGCGATGGCGAAGCAGAGCGGCGCTGACTGGACCCTCAATAATGCTCAACATTCACTGGCGGAATTTCTACAGCAGAAGGCGCTAAAACCGACCTTGATTGTCGATGCCGCCTGTCATCCCGCTATCCTGCAAGAGGCGATTACCCTTGCATCGCCTGCGGCACGCATTGTCCTGATGGGATTTTCCAGCGACCCGTGTGAGATTGTACAGCAGGGTATTACCGGAAAAGAGCTGGCTATTTATTCATCGCGTCTTAATGCCAATAAATTCCCGGTCGTGATTGACTGGCTGAATAAAGGGCTTATTGATCCGGATAAGCTGATAACGCATACATTTGATTATCAACATGTCACCGACGCGATTGAGCTTTTCGAGAAAGACCAGCGTCAATGCTGCAAAGTCTTACTCACGTTTGCGAAATAATATAAATAATTGCGAGTAAGTGGTACGCATCTTACCTCTTAGAGATTGCCTATATGACACAAATAAAGCATGAACGATCGACTCAGGATTTAGTGCGCGCTGCCGTATCTGGCTGGTTAGGCACCGCGCTTGAATTTATGGATTTTCAGTTATATTCACTAGGCGCGGCTCTGGTCTTCCATGAAATATTTTTCCCGGAACAGTCTGCCGCGATGGCGCTTATTCTGGCAATGGGCACCTATGGTGCAGGTTATATAGCCAGAATTATCGGCGCCTTTGTTTTTGGTAAAATGGGCGACCGCATCGGACGAAAAAAAGTATTGTTTATTACCATCACCATGATGGGGATCTGCACCACGCTGATTGGCGTACTGCCGACGTATGCGCAAATCGGCATTTTTGCGCCAGTATTACTGGTGACATTGCGAATTATACAGGGGCTGGGCGCCGGGGCGGAAATTTCCGGTGCGGGTACTATGCTGGCCGAGTATGCGCCGAAAGGAAAGCGTGGCATCATTTCCTCGCTGGTCGCGATGGGCACCAACTGCGGTACGTTGAGCGCGACGGCGATCTGGGCGGTGATGTTCTTTGCGCTTGAACGCGAACAACTGATCGCCTGGGGATGGCGTATTCCTTTCCTGGCGAGCGTCGTTGTTATGATATTCGCGATCTGGCTGCGAATGAATCTGAAAGAAAGTCCGGTATTCGAAAAAGTAAGCGAAGGTGAAAAATCGCCAGCGTTAACGCCTGCGTCAGAAAATACATTGGGCGCGATGTTTACCAGCAAATCTTTCTGGCTGGCCACCGGTTTACGTTTTGGACAAGCGGGGAATTCCGGGCTTATTCAAACCTTCCTTGCCGGATATTTGGTTCAGACGTTATTATTTAACAAATCTATCCCAACCGATGCGTTAATGATAAGTTCCGTAATTGGTTTTATCACTATCCCACTCTTGGGGTGGTTGTCCGATAAATACGGTCGTCGGCTGCCGTATATAATATTGAATATCTCCGCGATTATTCTCGCCTGGCCGATGCTGTCTATTGTGGTAGATAAAACGTATAGCCCTGGCGTAATTATGGCGGCGCTCATTGTTATTCATAACTTTGCCGTGCTGGGATTGTTTGCGCTGGAAAACATCACCATGGCGGAAATTTTCGGATCGCGTAATCGCTTCACCCGGATGGCGATTTCAAAAGAGGCAGGAGGCCTGGTGGCGGTTGGCTTTGGCCCTGTTCTTGCGGGGATCTTTTGTAACATGACCGATTCCTGGCTGCCCATCTTAATTATGCTGGTGCTCTACTCGTGTATTGGTCTGATTTCTGCGTTGTTGATGCCGGAGGTCAGAGATCGCGACCTGAGTTTGCCTGAGGATGCGGCGGAAGCGACAGCGGCAGAGAAGTTACGCCACTCCGCAACCCAGACGAGTTAAATCGTGTCGACGGTATGGCCGGAACGCTAATGCGGTTTCGGCCATGCTGTCCGGTCACTTTTGTTTAATTAGCGTAAATCCAAATGCACCAGGGCAGGCGTTACTCTGCGACTGTTCCGCTTTCAGAATATAGAGGTTATAAAATGCAAAACAGGCTTTTATCGGCAAAGGCGACGCTTCCTGATTACGATCGCGCGGCGCTGGCGGCGCGGATGGTCCATCTCGGTTTTGGCGCGTTTCATCGCGCGCATCAGGGGGTTTATACAGATATTCTGGCTGCGGAGCAGCATAGCGACTGGGGCTATTATGAGGTTAATCTTATTGGCGGCGAACAGCAGATTGCCGATCTAAAGCAGCAGGATAACCTCTATACCGTGGCGGAGATGTCGGCGGATGCCTGGACGGCGCGTGTGGTGGGCGTCGTCAAAGCGGCGTTGCATGTCCAGGTTGATGGTCTGGAACGTGTGCTGGCGGCGATGTGCGAACCGCAGATAGCGATTGTGTCTCTGACCATTACCGAGAAAGGGTATTGTCATTCGCCAGCCACGGGCCAACTTCTGCTGGAGCATCCCATGATTGCAGCCGACCTGCAAAATCCGCATCAACCGCTAACGGCACCGGGTATTATTGTCGAAGCGTTAGCGCGTCGTAAAGCCGCAGGCTTACCGGCATTTACCGTGATGTCCTGCGATAACATGCCGGAAAATGGGCATGTGACGCGTCAGGTTGTGACGGCTTACGCCCGGGAGGTGGATGCGGAACTGGCGATATGGATCGAGCAAAACGTGACATTTCCGTCAACCATGGTTGATCGGATTGTCCCTGCGGTCACGCCGGAGACGCTGGATAAAATCGAACAACTGACCGGCGTGCGCGATCCGGCGGGCGTCGCCTGCGAACCGTTTCGCCAGTGGGTGATAGAAGATACGTTTGTGGCGGGTCGTCCGCAGTGGGAAAACGCGGGCGCGACGTTGGTCGCCGACGTGGTTCCGTTTGAAGAGATGAAACTGCGAATGCTTAACGGCAGTCATTCATTCCTGGCTTATCTGGGGTATCTTGCCGGCTATCAGCATATTAATGACTGCATGGCTGACGACAACTATCGTCTGACCGCGCAGGCGTTAATGTTACGCGAGCAGGCGCCAACGCTGAAAGTCCAGGGGGTAGATTTACAGCGTTATGCCGATCAGTTGATTGCGCGTTACCGTAATCCGGCGCTGCGTCATCGTACCTGGCAGATTGCGATGGATGGCAGCCAGAAACTTCCGCAGCGTATGCTGGACTCCGTTCGCTGGCATCTTGCTAATCATAGCGATTTTGATTTGCTGGCGCTGGGCGTGGCGGGGTGGATGCGTTACGTTGGCGGCGTGGATGAGCAGGGCAAGGCCATCGATATTAGCGATCCGCTATTGCCGGTTATTCAGCGCGCCGTGGCAAACAGTGAAGAAGGCGCCAGTCGTGTTAAGGCGCTGCTGGGAATGGCAGAAATTTTCGGCAACGATTTGCCGCAGGCGGCGCGGTTTACGCAAAAAGTGCAAGAAGCCTATGACAGTTTACTGACATATGGCGCGAAAGCGAGCGTGGCGAAATATGCCGAGCGGTTGAAGTAGCGCAACAGAGACCCGGTAGCATTATGCTACCGGGAAGGCCGGAGCGGTTCTTAGCGGCCAGTGGTATCAGTTCATGCCAAGACGAATCAGTTCGACCGGCGCGAATTTACCTTCACAACCTTCGACAATCACCGTTTTGCCGCGGCGAATTTGACCTGCATCCAGACCTTCGCTCTCAATGGCTTTGATAATCCCGGTATGACCCGTGCCGCTTATCATGACCCGGCTGCCGGTAGTGATTGCGTTACGGTTACGATCGTATGTCATCATGGTGTTTTCTCCTTTCAAACTTACTGCCAAAGCCCGCAGGTTTCCCCGCATGACGGGCGACATATAAATACGCTTATCGTTGCGGATTTTTTTTGTTTTTGATCAAGCTCACGGCTTTTTAGGCGGGAATGTGCAGGGTGAGAAAGCGGAGAAGGCGTCTCACCCTGACGTTAAAGGGGGTTAGTCTTCGCTAAACCAGCCGCTGTTTTCCTGACGGATAAGCTGAACGGATTCGCTAATTTCCTGCAAATGCTGGGTCATTGCGCTCTCAACCGCATTGCCGTCACGATTTTCCAGCGCGGAGAAAATATCATGGTGCTGGCGCAACAACATCTCCGGCGGAGAAACATGATCCAGACTCATATAGCGAACCCGGTCAATTGTCGCTTTGATATTTTCAATGGTATCCCACGCTAACTGGCAATCGGCGATCTGCGCCAGCTTTTGGTGGAAATCGTCATCAAGCTGGAAAAAATCATCAATCTGTTTGCGCTCGATAGCAATATGTTGCAGGTGCAGGTTTTGTGCCAGTTGATAGCACTGGTTGTCGGTGATCATCGCCGCCGCACGGCGGACCACCGCGCATTCGATCGCCTGCCGTACAAAACAGCCATTCTGTACCTGAGAAAGCGAAATCTTATTCACATAACTACCGCGCTGAGGGCGGATCTGAATCAACCCATTTTCCGCCAGCTTTATAAAAGCCTCGCGCACCGGTTGACGCGAAACGTTAAAACGGGTTGAGACCTCTTTTTCTGATAGCGGCGTGCCAGGCGGGATCAGACAATGCACGATATCACGCCGAAGAATACGGTAAATTTGCTGGTTGACAGGCTGTGTAGGGTTAAGCTGCGTTTCGACGGTCATTCATTCTTACTTTTTAGGCGGTTGACCCGGATACTCTACCACTTTTCCGTGGTGGTCTATACCGATCATGTTCTTGGTTGCAGATACGTTTGCCAGGGATTACCCGGCCCGCAGACCGGGTATAACCTCTTAGCTACGGTGGACGCTGAGCCCCGCGAAGGATTGGGTAACAGGCATCATTTCAACGGTATTAATATTCACATGCGCGGGGAGTGTGGCCACCCACCATACCGCTTCGGTAATGTCTTCTGGCGTGAGCGCGGTGGTATTTTCGTAGGTTTTACCCGCTTTCTCATCGTCGCCTTTGAAACGGACGCTGGAAAACTCGGTACCGCCAACCAGACCCGGTTCAATGTCGGTCACGCGAACCGCCGTGCCGTGTAAATCCGTGCGCAAATTCAGGCTAAACTGGCGCACAAAGGCTTTCGTCGCGCCATAGACGTTGCCACCAGCATAAGGCCAACTGCCGGCGGTTGAACCGATGTTAATGATATGACCGCGATTACGTTCGACCATTCCTGGCAGCACGGCGCGGGTCATATAAATTAAGCCTTTATTATTAGTATCGATCATAGTTTCCCAGTCTTCTACGCTGGCTTTATGCGCCGGTTCAAGGCCCAGCGCCAGACCGGCGTTATTGACCAGCACATCAATATCGCGCCACTGCGCAGGCAGAGAGGCCATCATCTCTTCGATGGCCGCGCGGTTGCGCACGTCCAGTTGGGCGGTCAATACGTTCTCGCCAAGCTCATCTTTTAACGCTTGCAGGCGTTCATGACGACGTCCCGTGGCAATGACTTTATGTCCATTCTCAACAAAACGGCGTGCAATGCACTCGCCAAACCCTGCGGTTGCTCCAGTTACTAAAACGATCATCACACAGTTCCTCAACGCTTTTTGTGTTGTATTACCATAGCACGCGGCGTTTATGAAAGGGTAATCCTGGTTAACACGGTTGCGGTCAGCATAGGGGGAAGCTTACTCTTATGATCAACCTATTTTCAGGAGTGAAAAATGTCGACGAATCCTTTGTTAGACCAGAGTATGTTGCCTTATCAGGCACCGCGTTTTGATCGGATCAAAGATTGCCATTATCGTCCTGCTTTTGATGAGGGCGTGCGGCAAAAACGCGTGGAAATCGAGGCCATCGTCAATCATCCGGCGGCCCCTGACTTTACGAATACGCTTCTGGCGCTGGAGCAAAGCGGGGCGCTTCTGTCACGCGTCACCAGCGTTTTTTTCGCGATGACGGCCGCGCACACTAACGATGAACTCCAGCGGTTGGATGAGGCCTTTTCTGCCGAGCTGGCGGCGCTCTCCAACGATATTTATCTGAATAGCGCGTTATTCGCTCGCGTGGACGCCGTCTGGCAACAGCGTCACTCACTGGGGCTGGATGATGAGTCGCTACGGTTGGTCGATGTTATCCATCAGCGTTTTGTGTTGGCAGGCGCGCGGCTTGCCGAAGAGGATAAAGCGCGACTGAAGGTATTGAATACTGAATCCGCGACCTTAATGAGTCAGTTTAATCAGCGTCTGCTGGCGGCAAGTAAAGCGGGCGGGCTGGCGGTAGATGACGCGCATTGCCTGGCAGGATTAAGCCCGGAAGAAATGACCGTCGCTGCTGAAGCGGCGCGTGAAAAAGGCCTGGAGGAGCGCTGGTTCATTCCGCTCCTTAATACGACGCAACAGCCTGCGCTTGCTACGCTGCGCGATCGCCAGACCCGCGAAAATTTATTCGCAGCGTCATGGACTCGGGCGGAAAAAGGAGATGCCCACGATACCCGCGCTATCGTTCAGCGTCTGGTAGAGATTCGTCGCTGTCAGGCAAAACTGCTGGGTTTCCCCAATTATGCCGCATGGAAAATGGCCGATCAGATGGCGAAAACGCCGCAAGCCGCACTGAGCTTTATGCGTGGCATTGTGCCGCCAGCGCGTCAGCGTGTACTCAATGAACAGGCGGAAATTCAGAACGTCATTGATGGTGAGCAGGGCGGCTACACCGTTCAGGCCTGGGACTGGATGTTCTATGCCGAACAGGTACGGCGGGAAAAATATGCGTTAGATGAAGCGCAACTGAAGCCCTATTTTGCCTTAAATACGGTGTTGCAAGAGGGGGTTTTCTGGACCGCCAACCAGCTATTCGGCATCACCTTCGTCGAGCGTTTTGACATTCCGGTGTATCACCCTGATGTTCGGGTGTGGGAGATTTTCGATTCCGATGGTGTCGGCATGGCGTTATTTTATGGCGACTTCTTCGCGCGGGACTCGAAAAGCGGCGGCGCGTGGATGGGGAATTTTGTCGAGCAATCCACACTCAATGAAACCCGGCCCGTTATATACAATGTATGTAACTATCAAAAACCTGTTGATGGGCAGCCTGCATTACTGCTTTGGGACGACGTTATTACGCTCTTCCATGAGTTTGGTCATACGTTACATGGTTTGTTCGCCGTCCAGCGCTATGCCACGCTTTCAGGTACCAATACGCCCCGCGACTTTGTCGAGTTTCCCTCCCAGATTAATGAGCATTGGGCGAGCCATCCACGTGTGTTCGAACGCTACGCGCGTCATGTCGACAGCGGTGAAAAAATGCCCGCTGATTTACAGGAAAAAATGCGCAAGGCGAGTTTATTTAATAAAGGTTACGATATGACTGAATTGCTCGGCGCCGCATTGCTGGATATGCGCTGGCATATGCTGGAGGAGAGCGTAGCAGAGCAGTCTGTCGCTGAGTTCGAGCAGCAGGCGCTGGCCGCCGAGCATCTTGATTTACCGGCAGTGCCGCCCCGCTATCGCAGCAGTTATTTTGCCCATATCTTCGGCGGCGGCTACGCAGCGGGATACTACGCCTACCTGTGGACGCAAATGTTAGCGGATGACGGTTATCAATGGTTTGTAGAGCAGGGCGGCCTGACGCGTGAAAACGGGCAGCGTTTTCGTGATGCTATCCTTTCCCGGGGGAATAGTACTGATTTAGAAACGCTTTATTCAGCCTGGCGTGGACATGAACCGCATATTGACCCCATGTTGCAATATCGTGGGCTCGATCGCTAAGCTGATACGGTTGTTCGGCACTGTCGAACAACCGCCTGAAAATGAATCCTGCACTTCTGATGACAGCCAGTTAAATTTATGGGGTTAAATTGTCTGAATATAAAGAGGGCGTGCATTCGGATTTTTCTACTTATTTTCCCGTGGTGGCTTGATTGCCAAAGATTTATTACCGCTTCGCTGTTGATGTTTTCAAAAAATATATTTTCCGCCATGTATCGGCGTTATGTAAATAATGCAGAAATGAATTTGACACTGCGCACAGGGCGACTAGATTTAGAACTGTATCACATGATATGAGAAGACATATCATATTTAAAACGCAACATCATCATGAGGATTATATTATGGCAGAACATCGCGGCGGTTCCGGTAATTTTGCAGAAGATAAAGAGAAAGCCTCAGAAGCAGGTCGTAAAGGCGGCCAGCATAGCGGTGGGAACTTTAAAAACGACCCACAGCGTGCATCTGAAGCGGGTAAAAAAGGTGGCCAGAATAGCCACAGTGGCGGACGGAAATCCGGCAATTAATTTTACTCCTGATATTTCATAAATATATTCTGAAATATTGCACATACGATGCGGGCCATAGGCTCGCATTTTTTTATTCTGACCGGGAGTTATTCTGACCGGTCAGATGAAATTATTGTTTATGCTTTCTTCGTTAACAGAAAAAGCAATTCAGCGAGGGCGAAGCGTACGCATTTTTCCAATACTTCCTGACAATCTCCGTTGAAATGTTGTCGGCTTGTAAAAGTTGTATTGTTAATATTCCAGGCAAACCAAACGGTGCCCGCCGGCGTGCCATCTTCGCCGCCTTCCGGACCGCCATAGCCGCTGATCGCTATGCTGATATTGACCTCAGCCTGATCCTTAGCGCCCTGTGCCATTTCAGTAACGACCGCTTCGCTGACGGCGGTATGTTCGGCAAGGCTGTGGCGTTGTACGCGTAAGATTTTTGCTTTGGCTTCATCAGTAAAGGTGACATAACCCACACCGTAAAATGAGGGCGTATCTTCTGCTGCGCACAATGCTGAAGCCAGTTTCCCGCCAGTGCAGGATTCTGCAGTGGTCAGACGGAGTTTCTGGTTAACCAGTAAATTACCAAGTTTTTTTGTCAGGCTATCGACGGATTCGGCTTCATCAAGGGTGACAATATCGTGCTGTTCTAATCTCATCGTTTATTTTTCCGTTACAGAGACAAATGAAATCTGTTCGTTCTTCTCAAGTATGGCATATTTATTTTATGACATTGTCAGTGAATGATTATTTTCCTGCGGCGATGACAGTCATTGATTATGCGTAAGGCCATTATCCTCAAAAAATAAAGCCGATTATTCTGAATTGCTATCAAAACGTTGATGCATATGACTTCAGCTATGTGGCAAGTTCTCTATTACGCCGTTACGCTTTCGCGCTCACCGGCGCTGATGTCGGTTGCATATTAATCCGGATGGGTTGATTTTATTGCTTAATATTCTGCGGGTAAATTCATGTTTGTAAAAACTAAAAATAGCGGCCAGACTTAATACGTCAAATAGACGTTATTAAGGAGAGAGCATGAAACTACAGGTGGCTGCATTTTTAAGTTTTCTGATAATGCCTTACGCGCTAGCGGATGATCAAGGGGGATTAAAAAAAGACGTGGCGCCGCCGCCGCCTCATGCTATTGAGGATGGTTATCGTGGTACGGATGATGCAGAAAAAATGACCATCGAACAGGCAAAAACCCTGCATGATGGCGCGACCGTTTCGCTGCGCGGCAACCTTATTGATCATAAAGGCGACGATCGCTATGTATTTCGTGATAAATCCGGCGAGATTAACGTGATAATTCCTTCCGCCGTATTTGATGGGCGGGAAGTTCAGCCGGATCAAATGATCAACATTAACGGTAGTCTGGACAAGAAAGCGAAGGAACCGCTTGTTCGCGTGAACCGATTGCAAAAATAACGCGCGCTAACCGGCAATCTCCAGGTCAGCCATACGGGGCACCGGCTGGCCTGATACCATGGGTCTTGTAAAAGCGCCTGGGGGACAAAAGGTCCCATAATGTCTTATTCAGGTCTGGTTGCGTATCGTTTAAGCTTCATTGATATTGACGGTGCTACAGTCGTTAGCGATCCGTTATCCTCGCAAGAATTTGCCCGGTAGCGTATAAGCAAAACACAAATCTATCCATGCAAGCATTTACCGCTGGTGAACCGGCGGTTTTTTTTTGCCTGCCATCCAGACAAAAGCGGCCCCTTGCGCAACGATGCAGCAAGGGGCCGGCTCTGCGAGGGATTATCTCCGTTCATTAATCATCCCATTTGTGACTGAACCAGGCGGCCAGAAATCCGGAAAATAAAATAATTCCTAATACAACGATAAAAAGGTTAATACTGCCTAACATCTCGTTTCTCCTTATTTTAGCGTGCATCCTCTTTTTTAAAAAACCTCGTACAGACTATAGTACTAATTTATGCTTAAGCAAAGTCTGAATTGCGTATTTATTTTACTGGAAGGGTAAAGCATTAGAATATTTTCGTCAGCGCCCAGGAATATTCCTGAATTACCGCAGTGACAGCAGATAATTAGCCTGCAATATATAGGGTTAACCCAGTGCGCCAGAAACTGCGCACATCACTGGCTGCAGATAATTAACAGGTGATAGCCTGTTGCGTAGGGGTAATCCGCATTCCTTTTAACATCAGTGCCCAGGCGAACACAATGGCGATTATCAGGACAACGAAAAGCGACCAGGCGGGAAGCGTCGTCAGGATGACGCCGCTGGCCAGCGGGTTTACCGCCGCACCCAGCCAGCCCAGCGATTGCGCTGAAAAATAGCTGGCTTTCATCCCGGCAGGCGCAATGTTGTCAATTAACATATATTCGCCGGGGGCATAAATAATTTCGCCAATCGTAAATACTGCCGCTGAAAGCCCCCAAAAAAACAGATTGTCGCCTGAAAAAATAAATCCGATGAGCCCGGCGATAAAAAAGACGGTGCCGGTCGTCATCATTGGTCGAATATTGACGGCGGTAAGTCGACGGCCCACGGCGTATTGCAAACTGACCACAATAACCGCATTAACCGGCAGGACGACGGCTACCACTTTTTCCGCGAAGCCGCTATCGGCAACGACCATAACGTACTGTGAAATACAGGACGCAAAGGCGCCCCCCACAAAGGAGGCCAGAAATGCCGAAAGCGTAAACCACAATAATGCTTTGTCACGCAGCAGAACGGAGGGAGACCAGATAGCGGCATTTTTCCCCTCGCTGGGGGCAACCGATCGTGTCACCCATACCTGAATAAAGACCAGCGGGAATGCGGAACAGATGGCGGCAAGCCAGAAGGGTAAATTGATGCTTTGCATCACCAGCAGCGTGCCGAGCGGCGGGCCAACCGTCCAGCCGATATTGAGTACGGTATAATTGAGCGAAAAAATCCGTGTTTTTGTTGTCGCGGTGAGGTTATCGGCGAACCAGGCCTTCAGGACGGTAGAAAAAACCGAATAGGCGCAGTTAATAAGCGCAAAAAGCAGGACAACCAGTACGACATTATGCACCATTGGGATGGCGATAAATCCGCAGGCGAAGGCGATAATCGCGAGTAACATGTAGCGCTTTTTATCAAACTTGTCCGCCAGAATCCCAAAGCCAAGACTAAAGATGACGCCGATCGTTAACGCGCTGGTCAGCGCGTAGCCAATCAGATCCACGCCTAAACCGTACTGACGGTTAAGATAGATGGTCATAAAGGGGAGCGTGGCCCCGCGTCCAATTGTCAATAACAGCGATGAGGCGAGTAGAGCCAACGTCGAACGTCTCAATCCTGGATTCATTTTTCCTGCCTGAAATGGAGGTTACGTATCGGGACGTTTTAATCTACCGTGCCCGCAAAAGCATGATGTCTATACGCTATAGCGTAGTCTTAACATACCATAACGCAGGATTTTGCCCATCGTGTGTTGTTCAATGCCATGCTCACGGTAAAAAGAAAAGTCCTGTTATGGCGCACTGATTTCCGATAACTTACCTTTTTACAAAATTTTAATAATGACAGGGGCCGATGATGTCGCGTAAAGACGGTTTTTTGGCGTTACTGGTGGTTGTCGTATGGGGGCTCAATTTTGTTGTCATCAAAGTCGGCCTGCACCATATGCCGCCATTATTGCTGGCAGGATTACGATTTTTACTGGTGGCGTTTCCGGCAATTTTCTTTGTCGCCCGGCCTAAAGTCCCGCTTACGCTGTTGCTGGGCTATGGCCTGACGATAAGCTTTGGGCAGTTCGCCTTTCTCTTTTGCGCGATAAAGTTTGGTATGCCCGCAGGACTGGCGTCGTTGGTATTACAGGCGCAGGCCTTTTTTACCATGGCGTTAGGGGCGTTTGTTTTTAGTGAGCGGTTACAACGTAAGCAGTTAGCGGGGATCGCCCTGGCGATTATAGGTGTACTGGTATTGATTGAAGCCAGTCTCAACGGACAGCATATAGCGATGTCGGGATTTATGCTGACTCTGGCGGCGGCATTTAGCTGGGCCTGCGGCAATATCTTTAATAAAAAAATTATGCAACATAGTCCGCGCCCGGCGGTGATGTCGCTGGTGGTCTGGAGCGCGCTGATCCCGATCCTGCCGTTCCTGCTGTCATCGCTGCTACTGGAGGGGGCGGATCACATTACGCAAAGCCTTATTACCATCGATATGACGACGATATTGTCGCTGCTTTATCTGGCTTTTGTCGCCACTATACTTGGCTACGGCATCTGGGGCGCGTTACTGGGGCGTTATGAGACCTGGCGCGTGGCGCCGTTATCATTGCTGGTGCCGGTAGTCGGGCTGGCGAGCGCCGCGGTGTTACTCGGGGAAACGTTGACCGGGATGCAGCTTGCGGGCGCAGTACTGATTATGGCTGGACTCTATATCAATGTGTTTGGATTTCGTGTGCGCCGTACTGCGCGCGTCAGGGGATGAGGCATTATGTTACTAAGAAGACAAACGCTAATTTCAGACCATGCCGCGAGGTAATAGCGGCGGACTTGTCATCGCCAGACGGTACTAAAAAAATGCCCCGCAAAACGGGGCAAAGAGGTTAAAGGTGTTGGTCGTTATAATAGGGCACGCCTAATTCATCTGACTTATCGCTGTTCACGCTCACGGGGTGAAGGTCATTTGGCGGATCGCCCACACAGGGCAGAAGCATCACATCGCGGCTATTTTGCGCCACAGGTAACAAAGTTTGTTCTGCAATGCCATATCCGGAGGCGATAAGTAACAGACCCGGCAGGGCGGGAAACAGCATTTTCATGGTGCTCTTCGCGTGGCGCATAAACAAACTAGTAGTTGCCATGGTTCAGCGGCAGCATATACCGTGATTCGCCATGCATATTGGTGATCCGGTATTTGTGTGGCGGCACATCAAAATAGTTTTTGAACGTCCGGGTCAATGTTTGCTGTGACTCAAAGCCATAGCGTTCCGCCAGATAGAGAATGGGCTCGTTGCTCTCTTTTAATTTTTGCGCGATTTCCGTCATCTTACGGCTGCGGATGTATTGACCTAATGAATGACCGGTCTCTTTTTTAAACATCCGTTGCAGGTGCCATTTGGAATATCCTGAACGCTCAGACACTTTTTCCAGTGAGAGCGGCGACTCCAGGTTATCCTCGATCCAGTCCAAAATGCTATGAATAGTAATAGCGTCAGTGTTGCGTCTGGACATCGTCATACCTCTTTTTTGTCTACGGCAGAATTTTCTTGAGCAAATACTCAAGCGTTGCCACTTCGTCCGCCGTTAAGTTTTTTGTTAATTCCTGATGCAGGTCTTGCCCTGGTCGTTGATGACATTGCTCACAAATTGCCGCGCCGTCCGGCGTTAGCTTCACCAGTACGCCGCGTTTGTCATTAGGATTTGGCAGTCTTTCGATCCAGCCTTTGCACAGCAGGCGGTCGAGCATCCGCGTCAATGCGCCGAGATCGACAGACAGCACTTTTTTAAGTTCAACCGGGGTAATACATCCCGCGCAGCGTATCGAGCACAGCACTTTAAACTGTGTTGCGGTGATATCCAGCGGGGATAAATAGTTATTTAACAGGCGATCTTTTTTTTGATTTACCATGTAGATCAAGCGACCCAGCGGAATGATTTCATTGAACAGATCACTGGTGCTTTTCAAAATGGTTGCCCCGGCAAGTAATTAATTTCGTCAGATACTATTGCCCAGGCAAGTATAAGTCAACTAAATGAATTGACCGATGCCACGATTTGCTAAAAGGCGTCCGGGGTATTGTGCTGTGATAACTTGTAACTAATTGATAATTACAGGTTATAGGTTGTAGAGGATATTAACTTGCACACTGGCGAAATGGCGCGCCTGGGCAATTTCACTTTATACTTCCGGTTCATGAAACGCTGATGGGTAAGAGATAGTATTATGATGGATTTGTTTAAAGCGATTGGATTGGGGCTGGTCGTACTGCTCCCGTTAGCCAATCCGCTAACCACCGTGGCGCTGTTTCTTGGCCTTGCGGGCAATATGAATAGTGCGGAACGCAACCGGCAGTCCTATATGGCTTCGGTTTATGTCTTCGCTATTATGATGGTGGCATACTATGCCGGGCAGTTAGTCATGAACACCTTCGGTATTTCGATTCCAGGGCTACGGATCGCCGGGGGGTTAATCGTGGCGTTTATCGGCTTCAGAATGCTTTTCCCGCAGCAGAAGGCGCATGAGTCGCCGGAAGCGAAAAGCAAATCGGAGGAGCTGGCAGACGAACCGACGGCCAATATTGCGTTTGTTCCACTGGCTATGCCAAGCACCGCAGGACCGGGGACCATCGCAATGATCATCAGTTCCGCTTCCACGGTGCGTCATGGCGGCGAGTTTCCCGACTGGGTCATTATGGTCGCGCCGCCGATTATTTTTCTTGCCGTGGCGGTGATCCTGTGGGGATGCTTACGCAGTTCTGGCGCTATTATGCGGCTGGTGGGTAAAGGGGGGATTGAAGCGATCTCCCGCTTAATGGGATTCCTGCTGGTGTGTATGGGCGTGCAATTTATTATCAACGGCGTGTTGGAAATTATTAAAACGTACCACTAAGGCGCATTGTCGTCTGCCGAAAACCTGTTCCCGGCAGACGAATGTCTTAATGCGGTTGTTCTTCCAGCGTCACTGGCCATTTGCGGAATATGAGCACAGCCCATACCAGCGCGGCACAGGCGGGTATGGCGCCAATATAGCCGATGGCCGACATTGACCAGTGCAAACTCACCTGATTGCCTACCAGCGCGCCAGCGCCAATACCAATATTAAAGATGCCTGAAAATAGCGCCATTGCGACATCGGTCGCGTCCGGGGCCAGCGCCAGTACTTTCACCTGCATACCGAGCCCTATCACCATAATCGCGATGCCCCAGAAAATGCTCAGTATGGCCAGATGCGCTTCGCTATCCGCCGCAGGCAGCAGCAGAAGCAGACAGACAACCAGCAGGGCAATAGCGATACTGACGAGCGACGAGGCATGGCGATTACCCAGTTTACCAAACACGAGGCTGCCGATGATCCCGGCGCCGCCGAGGATCAGTAACAGGACGGTAGCAAAATTCGCACTGAGCCCGGCGACATTCTGAACGAACGGTTCAATATAGCTATAAGCTGTGTAATGCGCAGTCACCACAACGACGGTCAGTACATAGAGGCTCATCAGCGCCGGGCGTCGGAATAGCAAAGGTAAACTTTTTAGTGAGCCGGAATGCTCGCTCGGCAATTTCGGTAGAAGCTTAATCAGACATAGCAGCGTAATTAATGCGCCCATGCCGATGGCAAAAAAGGTGGTGCGCCAGCCAAAATACTGACCAACAACGCGACCTATGGGCAGCCCAAGCACCATGGCCAACGCGGTGCCGGTCGCTATCAGACTTAATGCCTGCGCGCGTTTCCCGGCAGGGGCCAGGCGGATCGCCAGCGAGGCGGTTATCGACCAGAAAATAGCGTGGGCGAAAGCGATACCAATACGGCTAATGACCAGCACGGTAAAGTTCCATGCCAGGAAGGAGAGCACGTGGCTGGCAATAAACAAAACAAACAGACAAATGAGTAGCTTACGGCGCTCCATTTGACTGGTAAGAAGCATAAAAGGCAGCGACATGACGGCAACTACCCAGGCGTAAATGGTTAGCATGATGCCGACCTGCGCGGTTTGCATATGAAAGCTTTCAGCAATGTCTGACAGCAAACCAACCGGCACAAATTCTGTGGTATTGAAAATAAAAGCGGCAATAGCAAGCGTAACTACCCGTAGCCACGCGACCTTGCGGGAAACTGGATTGATTGTCATAAAAATATTTCGGGTTAGTTGCGAGAAGGTGAGGCCGCGATCTTAAAACGTTTACTGGCGAAAAGACAATCATTTTGTGACCTGCTTCTCATTTACTTCGCAGGCCGTTTCGTCTTCAGTCGACGCTCGCCAGTTGGGCGTTAAGTAACTCGATAAAGGCCTCAAGCTGACGCGTCATCGCCCCGCGCCGCCACATTAGCCATGTGTTAAGCCAGCGCCACTTCTCCGCCAACGGCCAGGCTTCCACCTGATGATGTCCTGGCATACTGTTGAGCATACTTGCTGGCATCAGCGCAATACCTGCGCCGGCAATTACGCACGCCAACATTCCATGATATGACTCCATTTCGTGAATCGTACCGGGGGTCGCGCCATCGGCATGAAACCAGCTTTCGAAATGCCGTCGGTAAGAACAGTTGGCGCGAAAAGCATAGATGTTATAACCATTCACCTCGCTGGCCCGCGAAACGACGGAATGGCCGTGTGGCGCGACGATCATCATCTCTTCCTGGTAAGCCGGTATACCTTCCAGCCCCGGATGCATTAGCGGGCCATCAATAAAGGCGGCGTTCAGCTTTCCCTCGAGCACGCCATCCAGCATGGCGCCGGAAGGACCGGTCGTTAACGCGAACTGAATTTTAGGGTAACGCTGGTTATAACCCGCCAGCAGCGCGGGGATTCGTACGGCGGCAGTACTTTCTAACGCGCCGAGTGAAAACAGTCCTTGCGGTTCCTCTCCGGCAACCACCATACGGGCTTCATCAACCAGCGCCAGGATCTGCTGGCTGTAACGTAAAAAGTTATGCCCGGCTGGTGACAGCCTGAGTCGCTGGTTTTCGCGAATAAACAGAGAGACGCCCAGGTCGGCTTCAAGCTGGCGGATACGCGTGGTCAGGTTGGACGGAACGCGGTGCACTTTTGCCGCCGCCTGCGTAATGCTGCCCGTCAGAGCGACAGCGTTAAACATTTCCAGTTGCGTCAGGTCCATGGTTTTCTCAATTCGTGAATAGTCTGGTTAATATTATTCATTTTTCAGAAAGGGTAAAGGGCGTCATGATGGTACAACTCCCCTGATAACGAGAGAAAGAACATGACCATGATGACTGCAACACAGGCGTTATCCGTGAATCCTGCGACCGGCCAGACGCTGGCGGCAATGCCCTGGGCTAACGCGCAAGAGATTGAACATGCGCTGAGTCTGGCGGCGAGCGGTTTCAAAAAGTGGAAAATGACATCGGTAGCGCAACGGGCGCAAACATTACGCGATATTGGTCAGGCGCTTCGCGCTCATGCAGAAGAGATGGCGCAATGTATTACGCGTGAAATGGGTAAACCCATAAAGCAGGCGCGTGCGGAAGTGACGAAATCCGCCGCGTTATGCGACTGGTATGCGGAACATGGTCCGGCAATGCTGAATCCTGAGCCTACGCTGGTAGAAAATCAGCAGGCGGTGATTGAATACCGTCCGCTGGGCGTCATCCTGGCGATAATGCCGTGGAATTTTCCTTTATGGCAGGTGTTACGCGGGGCAGTGCCGATACTGTTGGCGGGGAATAGCTACTTGCTAAAACATGCGCCCAATGTCACGGGTTGCGCGCAGATGATAGCCCGAATCTTGACGGAAGCCGGTACTCCCGCTGGCGTCTATGGATGGGTGAACGCTAATAATGAGGGCGTGAGTCAGATGATTAACGATCCGCGAATCGCGGCGGTGACGGTGACCGGTAGCGTGCGCGCCGGCGCGGCGATTGGCGCTCAGGCTGGGGCGGCGCTGAAAAAGTGCGTACTGGAACTGGGGGGCTCGGATCCGTTTATTGTACTCAATGATGCCGATCTCGAGTTGGCGGTAAAAGCCGCGGTTGCAGGACGCTATCAAAACACCGGACAAGTCTGCGCCGCCGCCAAACGTTTTATTGTCGAAGAGGGCATTGCGCAGGCGTTTACCGATCGCTTTGTGGCGGCTGCCGCAGCATTAAAGATGGGCGATCCTCTGGTTGAAGAGAATGACCTGGGGCCGATGGCGCGCTTTGATTTGCGTGATGAACTCCATCAACAGGTGCAGGCTTCCGTCGCCGAAGGCGCACGGCTACTGTTGGGCGGGGAGAAAATCGCCGGGGAGGGCAACTATTATGCCGCGACCGTTCTGGCGGATGTCACACCTGACATGACGGCATTTCGTCAGGAACTTTTTGGGCCTGTTGCCGCCATTACCGTTGCAAGAGATGCGGCGCACGCCCTCGCGCTGGCGAATGACAGTGAGTTTGGCCTGTCGGCGACGATCTTTACCGCCGACGATACGCTGGCCGCGGAGATGGCGGCGCGTCTTGAGTGCGGCGGGGTATTCATTAATGGGTACAGCGCCAGCGATGCGCGTGTGGCATTCGGCGGGGTGAAGAAAAGCGGCTTCGGTCGCGAGCTTTCGCACTTTGGTTTACACGAATTTTGTAATGTGCAGACCGTCTGGAAGAACCGCGTCTAATCGCCCTGACGTCGCGTGGCGCCCTCTGCTATACTCGCAGGCCTTTTCAGACCTGCGAGCAAGGAGCATGTTGTGGCCAGGGCCATGGATAATGCAATTTTAGAGACGATTTTACAGCGCGTTCGCCCCCTCATTGGCCAGGGCAAAGTCGCTGACTATATTCCGGCATTAGCGTCCGTCGAAGGTTCAAAGCTGGGGATAGCGATTTGTACCGTGGACGGGCAGCATTATCAGGCGGGCGATGCGCACGAACGCTTCTCTATTCAGTCTATTTCGAAAGTGCTCAGTCTGGTGGTGGCGATGCGTCATTATCCGGAAGAGGAGATCTGGCAGCGCGTCGGAAAAGATCCTTCCGGCTCGCCATTCAATTCGTTGGTTCAGTTAGAGATGGAACAAGGCATCCCGCGTAATCCATTTATTAATGCGGGCGCGCTGGTGGTATGCGACATGTTGCAAGGGCGGCTTAGCGCGCCGCGTCAGCGAATGCTGGAAGTTGTGCGCGCGCTTTGCGGCGTATCGGATATTACGTATGACGCTACGGTCGCGCGCTCTGAATTTGAGCATTCCGCCCGTAACGCCGCGATTGCCTGGCTGATGAAATCATTCGGTAATTTTCATCATGATGTGCCTACCGTGTTGCAAAATTACTTCCACTACTGTGCGTTGAAAATGAGCTGCATGGAACTGGCGAGGACGTTTGTCTTTCTGGCGAATCAGGGCGAGGCGTTTCATCTCGACGAGCCGGTAGTTACCCCCATGCAGGCCCGGCAGATTAATGCGCTAATGGCGACCAGCGGTATGTATCAGAATGCCGGAGAGTTTGCCTGGCGGGTGGGATTGCCCGCTAAATCCGGCGTGGGCGGCGGTATTGTCGCCATAGTGCCGCATGAAATGGCGATTGCCGTCTGGAGTCCGGAGCTGGATCCTGCGGGAAACTCTCTGGCAGGTATCGCCGCGCTTGAGCAATTAACACAAACGTTAGGACGTTCGGTATACTGATGAATGCGCTTGAACCGCTCTTTGCCCGCCTGGCGCGATCGACATTTCGTTCGCGTTTTCGTCTCGGGATAAAAGAAAGACAATATTGCTGGGATAAAGGCGCGGAGGTGATTGATAAACACGCCGCCGATTTTATCGCCCAGCGACTGGCGCCAGCTCACCCGGCGAATGATGGTAAGCAAACGCCGATGCGGGGCCATCCGGTATTTATCGCGCAACATGCGACGGCAACCTGCTGTCGCGGGTGCCTGGCGAAGTGGCACCAGATACCTCAGGGAGAACCGCTGAGCGAAGCGCAGCAACAGTATATTGTCAGCGTTATCCATTACTGGCTGGTCATACAAATGAATCAGCGGTAGGGCAGCGCGTCGTTGCTGACGCTTTCCCCGATAAATCACCCTATACCACTGATAGCAGCCGTTGACCGTCATATATCTCATGTGCTGAAGTGTCTTTTTAGTTACAACATACATTTGGTTGTTTTTTTTCAACGCCTGTCAGCACTGTGCAAAAAAATGTTCTACAGGGCAGGGAACCCGTGTATCGCCAGAAGCTTGCAACCTTGATCTGGATCACGTTTAATGACAGTGCTTTTTCACCTGCTGAAGATAATCATGATCGTTAGACCACAACAGCACTGGATTCGCCTGATATTTGTCTGGCATGGTTCCGTGTTATCTAAAATCTTTTCACGACTACTCCTTAACTTTCTTCTTTCTATCGCCGTTATTATCATGCTGCCCTGGTACACAATGCTGGGTATTAAGTTTACCCTTGCGCCGTTTAGCATACTGGGCGTCGCTATCGCCATTTTTCTGGGGTTTCGCAATAATGCCTGTTATGCGCGTTACGTCGAAGCGCGACATTTGTGGGGGCAGTTGATGATCGCTTCACGCTCAATACTGCGAGAGGTGAAAACAACTTTGCCTGATGAACGCGGTATCGAGGATTTTGTTCGGTTACAAATCGCTTTTGCCCACTGTTTGCGCATGACATTGCGTCGACAGCCTCAAACGCAAGTTCTGGGAAACTATCTTGACCAGGAGGCGTTACAGAAAGTTGTCGCTTCCCATTCCCCCGCTAACCGTATCTTATTGCTGATGGGAGAGTGGCTGGCGATTCGCCGCCGCAGCGGAAAGCTTTCCGATATTTTATTTCATAGCCTCAACAACCGCTTAAATGATATGTCGTCAGTATTGGCCGGCTGTGAGCGCATCGCCAACACGCCGGTGCCTTTTGCCTATACGTTAATTTTGCATCGTACGGTTTATCTTTTCTGCATTATGTTGCCATTTGCACTGGTGGTTGATCTGCACTATATGACGCCGTTTATTTCGGTGCTTATTTCTTATACGTTTATCGCGCTGGATGCGTTGGCGGAAGAGTTGGAAGATCCGTTCGGTACTGAAAATAATGATTTACCGCTGGATGCGATATGCAATGCGATAGAAATCGATTTACTGCAAATGAATGATGAAAGGGATATTCCGGCAAAACGGATACCGGATAAACGCTATCAACTGACCTGAGCTCGACTTAACTGGCGCAGAATGTTCATCTGCGCCATAACCTGAATAGCAAAGTTTAATAGCCTTCTCCAACGCCGGTTTTGGCTGGACCGGAGTAGTGGACATGAACGATTCGCCATCCTGTGTTTGGTATCTTCGCCCACACCTGGCTTTCGCGGCCTGTCGTGTGTTGAGTCTGCCCATTATCACGGCGTACCGCGGTAAAATGCCAGTCGAACTCTGCAACGGCGGCATTGCCATACACATGAATAGCCGGGGGAGCGTCCAGTTTTAACGTGCGTTTGCTGAAGGTTTTACCCATAGTGGTGCCATAAAAATTTTCAGCGATCTGCGACCATCCGCGTTCGTGACCGCGTGGATGAATAAAACTGGTTTCCGGTGAAACATAAAAGAGCTGCTTGCCTAACGTTGGGTCTGCCTTATCTATTGAATAAAGGTAGCGGTTAATACCTTCTGTAATTTCTTGTTTAACGGTCGACGTAGCTTCATTTTGTGCAGCGGTTGGCGTTGCCGCTGATGCCGATGACGCCATCAGAGTTAACGTTATCGCGGTGGCCGAAAACAATAGTGACGTTTTTTGCATAATAGTTATACCCATATGGTCTGTTTTTGAGACGCTTTATCTTTCCTGTTACGTTCACCTTTATACTAAAGGAGCATGGCTCACGAACAATAAAAAACATCCTTCTATAAAACTACCCCGAAAAGGGAGTAGTGCAATTAAGAATATCGTATTTGTTTGTAACGGCATGACTCAAAATATCAACATTTAGAGTTTCAGTATTGTTGTTGTCCCTTGATTTGTTTTTGTATTTATTACCACTGGTAAATAGTTAATCTTATGAATAGTGATACACAAATGACCGTTTGCTCTATGTGATAATTAACCATAGTAAAAATACACGAAGCGAAGAAGTGCTATTTCAGTAGTACTGATATTTTCATAACGCTAATTTAAAAATAAATGTAAACGTAACAAATTATACACAAAAATAAGAAGGGCTGTGGCCTCAACTGACTTGATTATGATTCCGTCTTAACGAATGCCAGCCGAGTGTTCAGTGCCATTCTCGCCCTGGCATCCCCGACCGTAAGCCAGTTCTCTACTGGTAACCCCCTTGTTATTACAGCAGAAAACAGGGCATATCATTGATGTAGTCATGCTTAACTTGCATTTTAACATCACTAATACATAGCAAGCTAATATTACACTTTGAAACTTAACGCACGGTAATTGTTAGTGATATTGTCCTGGACAGTTCCGCGAGCAGGTTTTGCGGAAAGTCCAAAAATAAGACAAATAAGGCATATAAAATGAAAAAAGTAGTGGTGTTATCTGCGGTAGCCGCAGCCGTGATGATGGCTGGAGCCGCCAACGCAGCAGAAATCTATAACAAGGATGGCAATAAACTGGATTTGTATGGCAAGGTCGACGGCCTGCATTATTTTTCCAGTAATCATAGTACGGATGGCGATCAATCTTATATCCGTATGGGTATTAAAGGCGAGACTCAAATTACCGATCAACTAACCGGTTTTGGACAGTGGGAGTATCAGGTCAACGCCAATCGTCCGGAAGATGGTGACTCCAGCGGTTCCCCGCAAAGCTGGACGCGTCTCGGTTTTGCTGGTTTGGCATTTGCCGATATGGGGTCTGTTGATTATGGTCGTAACTATGGCGTGTTATACGACATTGGTTCATGGACTGACGTACTGCCTGAATTTGGTAATGATTCGTATGAAGCTTCCGATAATTTTATGACCGGACGCGCGAATGGCGTTCTGACTTATCGCAATAATGATTTCTTTGGTCTGGTTGATGGTCTGAATATTGCGTTGCAGTATCAGGGTAAAAATGACGGCCTGTCGAAAGAAGGCGATCCTTTAAGTAATAATGCCAGAAAAAGTATCGCGTACCAGAATGGCGATGGTTTCGGGGCATCAGCGACATATGATTTGGGCATGGGGGTGAGCCTGGGGGCAGCCTATACCAGTTCCAAACGCACGCTTGATCAGATGACGCAAGATAAATACGACAATGGTGACCGCGCTGAAGCCTGGACTGGCGGCGTGAAGTATGATGCCAATAATATTTACCTGGCGGCAAACTATACCCGTACTTATGATATGACCTATATGGGTGATACATTGGGCGGCTTTGCACATAAAACCGATAACTGGGAAATGGTAGGGCAATATCAATTTGATAATGGCTTACGCCCATCACTGGCGTTCCTGCAATCCAGAGCCAATGATGTTGATGGACTGGGTTCGTTCGACCTTGTGAAATATATTGATGTGGGTTCCTACTACTACTTCAATAAAAATATGTCCGCGTATGTTGACTACAAAATCAATCTGCTAAAAGATGGCAACCCATCGAATCCTAATACAGACAACACCGTGGCGCTCGGCTTAGTCTACGAGTTTTGATAAAACTTGCTGATTAAGACAGTTTAGGGATACCCTCCTTTTCCCAAAACTGTGTCACTGCTTAACCTTTATTATTGTTAATTTATTCTTTTATTATTTCAGGACGCTTCTGGCGTCCTTTTTTATTGACTATTCGTTGACTATTCGACTTCGATCTCGCGAATGCGCATTCTGCTACTGTCATCTATCTGCACTTTGCCTGAATGACAAAAGGGGCAACAGAGTGTGGATGTTTGAGAGGTGAAGGGTTGATTACAGGACAGACACCAACCTTGCGCCGGTGCGATAGTAATATGGAAACGCGCATTGTCAGCAAGGGTATGACGAGCGGCGACGTCCAGGCCAAAATGCAGCGCCGGCACCTCAACACAGGCCATAACGCCAATCTCCAGCCAGACTTGCTTTACCTTGCTGAACTGGTGATTTACTGCCTGTTCCTCCAGCAATTCGATAATATTTTGCGCCAGGGCTAATTCATGCATGGGCCAGCTCCTTCATTCAACAATATTTACGGCGACACAAGGATCAATTACCTGTAACTGTTGCGACCACAATGAGAGTGGAATAGTGGCCAGTTCGCGAGCAATGACGCCGTCAGATTGGGCGTGACGTGTGGTAGGCGAGATAATACGGTAATCAAGAATATTGCCTGACGTCGTCAGTCTGGCCTGATGAACTAACCATCCTCGCGCGGTTTCCACTACCGCTATTTTCCATTCGCCATCATCAAAACGATTCCAGCGCAGGGTAGGAAGGGCGCTCAAACTTCGGGCGAGCGTAATGCAGCGGGCCAGCAGACGTAGCGCAGTCGTTTTACCGCTAAGACAACAGGCTGACAGTAGCGGATATTCGATAGCCAGAGGCGAGACATCCAGGGGACCAGGGGTTATTAACGTATGGTCCGGGGACGACGCCATCGGTAGTGTAGGTGTAATGATATTCTGTACTGTCGCCAGCCAGCGGGCGGTTTCAGAACGCTCTTGCAAAAACCAGGCTTCCCAGCCCTTTACGCCAGCGGCAAGCCAGGTCTGAGGATCATCGTCAAAAAAGATTGTGCTTGCCAGCGGGGATAACTCTCCGCGACGTAACAACGCCCATTCTTCAGCGGTTGCCTGTCGGTGGCTAAACAGGGGGAGCCAGTCGGTCAACGCGCGACGGAGCGTTTCTCGCGCCAGCTCTTGTTGTGCGGCCTGCATATCTGGCTTCTCTTCAGGAAACAACAGTAAAGCCGCCGCTGCGCTGTGCGCCTGAGCGCACAACGTAAACAAACGTGAAATAAGCGTTTTTGCGTATACCGGCGTTGCGCCCTGTAGCAAACGACCGATCGGCGCCTCCTGCCAGATAATCCGTAGCGGGTGAGAATAGACGGTCAATCTTTGCACGAATTATTACCTTCATCGATCACCATAAACCCGGACTTACTGGTTTCGCAAACCGGACAGCACCAGTAATCAGGTAACTGGCTGAAGGGCACGCCGGGTGGAATTTGCCATACGTCATCGCCCAGCGCAGGGTCGTAAACCCACCAACATACTTTGCACTCCATGCGCACCACTGGCTCATTTTCTGTGACCGGGTATTCTTTCAACCATTCCAACGTATTTTTTAGCCCCGCGTAGGCATCTTCGATATCGTCGATGCCTGCAACGGCGATATCAGGAATGTCCGCTATCTCAATCATATCTTGCAGTAATGTGTTCATATCATTGAAATAATTGACCCGCCATACGCCGGGAAAATGCGTGCTTACAATCCGGCATTTACCATATCCGCGTGAAAAAATAGCGCTACAGCCTTCGCCTAAAAAATGATCCAGATACTCGCGGTCGGCATCGTTTACTGGCAACAGCGTTAAATTAATGATGTGCGGCTCTTTTACCGGCTGTTTTACGCGCTCGGCTATTTCATGCGCGATAAAGGCGCCATTCATCAATCCCGCCGGTTGTGGCGGCAATTCTGGTGTAATCGGCGGCTGCGGATGCGTTTGCCAGATGCTCTCCGGGATCGGGCCAATGATAATTTCATCGGCAACCCGTTGCTGGTCAGCGTTATATTCACGCACACGCCAGACACCCGTAAAAACCGTCTCCTGAATACGCTGTTCTTTTCCATCGGGTAATAGTACCCGGGCGGATATTTCACCTTCGCCGAGCAGTTGATCCAACAAACCGCTATTCTGTTGCTCAGTGGCATTCAGCTTATAGCTCAGGGGAAAGGGGAGCGTTGCCACCGGGTTATCCATATCGCGAATAAGCGTAGTCAGGATGTGTCTGGCAACACGAAGCTCAGCGGGCAGCGCCTGTTCCGGTAAAACCGGCGTTAGTGGGAGATTAATGCCGGCGGGGATAGGAAGAAAGTTAAAGTCTTCCTCTTCTGGCTGCGAGCCTGGTCCGGCAATATTAACGACTGGAATAGTTCTGGAATGATTCACGTGTGTTACCTTTCATTCTATTGCGTGATAACGGGAATATCCTGACGATAGCCCGGTGTGGTCAGCAATGCGGCCACCCGCTGAGAGTATTCTTGCCAGCTATATAATCCCGCCAGACTGCCGACAAAACGGTGCTGGCGAAAGATAAGCAGCGCCGGATATTTCAGAATGCGATACTCCCGGGCGATCAGATCACTCTGTTCGCTATCCGCAAATGCCGCGGTATAAGACGTCGCCGGAAATTGCTTGAGGATCTCCGGGATAATGACCCAACTGTCGGCGACTTCCGGATGTTTGTTGGGGTCGCTTTGCAGCAAAACCAGCACAGTCGGATGCGCATTAATCAACGACGGGAGCGTTTGCGCATCGGTAACCAGAAAGCCTTTATCCGCCAGTGGACAAACAGGATTTTGGGGTGAGATAGTCATTTTTTTAAATGCTCCGGTAATTCAGGCGTGCGAGACAATAAATCGGCAAAACCGGTCAGCGGATCGCTTTGCGTAAGCATGGCCTGTTCCAGCGAGTCCAGCGCCGCCAGTACCTCAGCGGCTTCCGCTTCGTCCATTTCTCGTCGTGCTGCGCCGCCAAATGTCAGCAGCCATGCGCCTGCTAAGGGGGGAGCCACAAGCCGAATATCAACGTCGATAAGCTCGCCGTGTCGGTCGCGGCATTTGGCGAACCACTGACCGGGTGAAATAACCTGCACAGGAACGCCGATACACATTATGATTTCTCTCTCTGTAGCACCCGAATATCGCCGACCCGGCAAGCGCTTTGCGCATCTGGCCGTTCATCTTCGTAGCGTTCCATACACAGGCTGTAATGATTGAGTCTTTCAGTGGGCAAGGCCGCTGAAGAGGCGGTGATACCCCATTGCGCCAGCACTTCCTGCGCGAGACAGACCGCAGGCATCAGTTGCGCCTTTACCTGCGGCGTAAGACTCCCGCCATAGTCATCCAGACATTCCGGCTGCACGCCAATCAGCACAATCTCCGATAACTGGCCGCCGGTTAATTGCAGCAATGCCAGCACTTCAGAAAAACTGGTCTGATGTAAACTGAGTTTTTTCGCCGTCAGATAGGCGGGAACCTGTTCATCACGAAACATCGCCAGCGAACCTGGCGCCATACCAAAATCGATAGCATCCATGATTAACAGTTTTTCGGTCTGTTGCAGCCAGGGCAGCAGCGCCAGCCCCTGCGTACCGCCATCAACAACGTCAACTTTCTCGTTATCGGCATACTGTTCAAACAGCTTTTCCGCCGCTCTGACGCCGAACCCTTCATCTGCCCAAAGCAGGTTGCCAAGCCCTAAGATTGTTACTTCTGCCATTGTTATCACCTGAACCAGCGCCAGCCGCTTATCATGACGGAAATCACGCTTTGTCGGCTCATAATGTCTTCGCGGATAGCGGTATAAACATGCGCAATGACGAAGGCGATAATGAACCACATGCCCAGCCGGTGCCAGAAATGCAGCGCGAGGCTATCGTTGCCAGTCAGGCGAATCATCCAGCCAAACCATTGATACGCCCAACTGTCTGTTCCAAGTCCTTCGCCATAGAGCGCAAAGCCGCTACACACCATCAGTACGGACATCCAAAAATAGAACATTACCGCCAGTCCCGCTACCGGATTATGTCCATAGTAACGATGGGCCTCTTTTTCGAGGAAAAAATACCAGCGGATTTCGCTGATAACGCCTTTGCGCCAGGCGCGGCGCCAGAACGGAACCAGAAACATCTCCCTGGCGTACTCATTGCCGACACATGCCCAGTAAATACGAAACAGCAGCGCGACAGTAAAAATATACGCCGTGGTAAAATGGATCAGTCGTATCCAGCCCATCCAAAACATAAAGGTCGCTTCACCTTGAATCGATGGCAGGGGGTGGCCAATGAAATATCCTGTAACAGCCAGGACGACAATGGATAACGCCGTGATCCAGTGCCATAAACGGACCGGCGCTTCATAGATATAGTACCCCTGGCTGGTTATTTCTTTGAGATGCATTGAGACCTCCGAATCGTCGTCATCGTACCTGAACCCTGACCAGCTCCCCTCCATGATTATCAATAACATGGGTGGAGCAGGCCAGGCAGGGATCGAAGCTGTGCAGAGTACGTAAAATCTCCAATGGTTGATCGGGAACGGCGAGTTTAGTCCCCATTAACGCCGCTTCGTACGCGCCAATTTGACCTTTATCGTCACGTGGCCCGGCATTCCAGGTTGTCGGTACCACACACTGATAGCTGTCGATTTTCTGATTTTCAATTTTTATCCAGTGCCCCAGCGCGCCGCGCGGCGCCTCGCTGAAACCAACGCCTTTTGTCGATGTAGGCCAGGTATCGGGTTCCCAGAGCGTGACGTTTGCCGTCGCCGTATCGCCGGACTTGAGGTTACGCATCAGACGATCGAAGAAATATTGCAGCGTATTGCCTGCCCATACGGATTCCAGCGCACGCGCGGCAGTACGTCCTAATGTAGAAAAGAGCGCTTCTTTAGGCAGCTTTAATACACTAAGCAGTTGATCCACGGGTTCTTTAAATTCCGGTTTATTTTGATGATATCCAATCAGATAACGCGCCAGCGGACCTACCTCCATCGCATGTCCCTTCCAGCGCGGCGATTTAATCCATGAATATTTAGCGGACTCATCCACCTGTTCGATAAAGGTTTTTGTGCCTTTATAGTGTTCGCCCATGACCAGTTGCGGTTCGGTCAGACCATCCCAAGGATGCAGGCCCTTATCGTTATTGCCGTTACCATAGGTATACCAGGAGTGAGTGACAAACTCCTGAATCTCATCGGGGGCGGTTAAATCGACAGGATGAATTTCGTCGAAACGACCGTTAATGATAGCCCCACGCGGAAGCAGAAGATTACTGGCGGAATAATCGTTAGGGTTATCCGGAAACTCGCCATAAGCCAGCAGGTTCATGCTCGATAACCCGCCGCCGATTTTTGCCCAGTCTTTGTAATAACTGGCAATCAGCAAGACGTCCGGAAGATAAACCTGTTCGCAGAACTGGCGAGCTTTTTGGATGATGGAACTGACAAGGTTCAGGCGTTCCATATTTACTGCGCCGACCGCGCCCGTTTCGTCAAGGTTGATGGCGCAAGGAACGCCGCCCACCAGCCAGTTAGGATGCGGGTTTTTACCACCGAAAACGGTGTGAATTTTTACGATCTCTTTTTGAAAATCGAGTGCTTCAAGATAGTGGGCGACCGCCAGCAAATTGGCTTCCGGCGGAAGTTTCATCGCCGGATGTCCCCAGTAGCCATTACGGAAAGGGCCAAGTTGACCGGACTCGATAAACCGCTTCAGTCGATTTTGCAAATCGCGGAAATATCCCGGCGAGGATAGCGGCCATGCGGAAAGGCTTTGCGCGATGGCGGAGGTCTGATGCGGGTCGGCTTTCAGGGCGGCAACTACATCGACCCAGTCCAGCGCGTGCAGATGATAAAAATGCACCAGGTGATCGTGAACGTGTAGCGTAGCCTGCATCATATTACGGATACAGTTTGCGTTGTCCGGAATCGCGATTCCCAGCGCATTTTCTACGGCACGGATTGAGGTCAGAGCGTGTGTACCGGTGCAGACGCCGCAAATGCGTTCAACGAATGCCCAGGCGTCTCGCGGATCGCGACCTTTCAGGATAACCTCCAGGCCGCGCCACATGGTGCCGGTCGACACGGCGTTAGTAATGACATTATTACTGTCGATATTCACTTCGCAACGCATATGCCCTTCGATGCGAGTAACCGGATCGACCACAATTCGCCGTCCGCTATTGTCCAGCGTAAAACCCTGAGTCTGATAAGGATATGTCATAATTATTTTTTCTCTTCCGGAGCGTTTTCTGATGACGTGTTGTTTTTATTGCGGGCATGTTTTATGGCGCTCACCGTGGCGTGAGCGATGGCGGCAGCGCCCGCGACGCCAGCAACGCCCATTCCGATTTTATCGGCGGTAGCCTCAATGCCGGTCTGCGGAATGCCCGTTGCCCGGCTGTAAAAAGAACCGTAATCCCAGAATCCATCTTCCGAACATCCGAGGCATCCATGACCTGACTGGATAGGAAAAGACACGCCATCATTCCAGCGAACGGTTGAACAGGCGTTATAAGTGGTCGGGCCTTTACAGCCCATCTTGTACAGGCAATACCCTTTTCTGGCGCCTTCGTCATCCCACGCTTCCACAAACTGACCGGCATCGAAATGCGCGCGTCGGTAACATTTGTCATGAATTCGCTGGCCATAAAACATTTTTGGTCGTCCAAGACGATCAAGGGGAGGGATGCGATCAAATGCCAGCATATAGGTGATAACGGCGGACATCACTTCAGGTATAGGTGGGCAGCCTGGCACTTTAATAATGGGTTTATCGGTAATTAATTTGTGAACCGGCGTGGCTTTAGTTGGGTTGGGACGGGCTGCCTGCACGCAGCCCCATGATGCGCAGGACCCCCAGGCGATAATCGCTTTAGCATCCGCGCTGACGCGTTTTAACTTCTCCAGGAACGGCTCACCAGCCAGTATGCAAAACATCCCATCTTCATTCAGCGGCGCGTTACCTTCCACGGCAACGATATAATTTCCTTTGTACTCGCGCATCACATCCGCCAACGCCTGCTCGGCTTGTTGCCCTGCGGCGGCCATAATGGTGTCGTCATAATCCAGGGAAATGAGCGACAGAATGGCATCTTTTGCCAACGGGTGCGCAGAGCGAATGAAAGATTCGGTACAACAGGTACATTCAAGACCATGCAGCCATATCACTGGCGTACGCGGTTTATTCTCCAGGGCATAAGCTATCTGAGGAATCATCGAACTGCTCAGGCCTAAAGACGTTGCGGTAAGGCTGCAAAACTTGAGGAAGCTACGCCTTGTCACGCCGTGTCTACGCATAACTTGATAAAATGTATCTTGTGTTTGCATAACGTTTATCCCAAACCACTATAGTTAGTGTGGGCATCATATGTTGCATTTCTTGTCTTTCTCAACGTGTTTTAGTAGCAATTATGTTTCTAATTCGTAACAACCGATTACATGTGTGCTACTCACATTACTCAAAAACATAAATTAATTTAATGTTATTGGTGATGTGGAGTAAATATAGCGTTGTGATGGTATCTCTTAATGTTGATAAGATTTATTTATAACATGATGGGATTTTTTTAAATGGTCACACGGATAACGCGTTTCATATTAGTTCGCTGTGTTTAACTCTCCTTTAAACCCGTCAGTTAAATTTATTAGCTTGTAAAATAAGATCACAATTAATTACGTGCTGCATAACCATTGATAGGTTTAATTTAATATATTCATCCAATCCATTTTACAAACAAGGAGAGCATGATGAAAAAAAGTAAAGCAATGTTATTTATCGCTCCGGCGCTGTTTTCATACGCCCTGGCGGCACAGGCCTGCACAACCCTTGCTATTCAGGATAAACAAGGCGATATTTTTCATGGGCGTACGCTGGAATATATGCAGGATTTACCCTCATGGTTAACGTATTACCCGGCGGGAACACAGTTTGATAAAAAAACGCCGGATGGCAGTCAGGGAGTAAGCTATCAGGCGAAGTATCCTATACTGGCCATTACTTCCACCATTACTGATGGCGATAGCAGAGACATACTTGAAGGCATGAATAGCGCGGGATTGTCATTTAGTGAAAACATGATCATGAATGCGCAGTTGCCGCCATTGCCCGCGAGTGAATATAAACAGGCAATTCCTGTCACCTCGTTGGGAGAATGGGCGCTGGCCCGTTTTGCTACTGTCGGCGAGGTAAAACAGGCAATAAAAGAGGGTAAATTCTGGTCACCGGAACTGCATCGGTTTGGCGATCTGAAATCGCCATTTCATTATGCGTTTTACGACAAGAAAGGAGGAAGCATTGTCGTTGAAGTGGAAAATGGCAAATTCCATGTCTATGACAATCCCACTCGCGTGATGACAAATGGTCCCGCATTCCCCTGGCATCTGACAAATCTGAATAACTATACGCAATTAACCAATGTGGACCGCTCTTCAGGCACACTGGGCGGGATAAAAGTGATGCAGCCTGATAGCGGGATTGCTATTGCAGACTTGCCATCGTCCGATACGTCGGTTTCCCGTTTTATACGCGGCGTTTATTACACCACATATGCACCGCAAGCGACATCCGCCCACGATGCAATGAATACGCTTGCGCATATTATGAGCCGTTTCGATCGTCCGAAAAATATTACGGTTGATTATATGGGGAGTGAAGGGGAAGGCAACGCTACCCGCAAACCGGTCTCAGAATATACGGTCTGGACAACGCTGTCTGACTTAACGCACGGTGAGATGATGGTGCGCGGCTACAATGATATCAACTATAAAACCTGGTCTCTTTCTCAGTTTAAGAACGCGACAGCGCCCGTGTTCGAGAAAATCAACGTCAAAGGATAAATCGCTCGTCTCGGTTTAGTTTCCCCGGTAGGCTCGGCGAAGGTAATAGAGACTACCGGCGGTTGCTTCTCTTTATCATGCACGGTAATTAATTATCACGATCACCAGCGCCAGGATGGTATGCTAAATCCATTCAAAATCCCCTGGATATGGATTGGAGGGCGCATGGTTATACCTGAGGTCAGGCAGGAGAGGCTCTATCAGAAGATAGCCAACCTCATCATTAAGCTGATCAATGATAATATTTTTCCCCCGGGAACTTTTTTACCGCCAGAACGCGAACTGGCAAAACAGCTTGGCGTGAGCCGCGCCTCCTTGCGAGAAGCCCTTATTGTACTGGAGATCTCGGGATGGATCGTGATTCAGTCCGGTAATGGGGTTATCGTTTCAGATAAAAAACACCTTGCCAGCGACTATACCATTGAAGAAATTCTCTCTACTCGCGAGCTGGTCGATAGCCATTGTGCGCGCTTAGCCGCACAAAACGATAACGTTGACGTCATCAACCAAATAGAGGCGATTTATCATCGTATGGATCAAGCCATTAACGATAATAACGTCCACGGCTTTTACTCGCTGGATAAAGAGTTTCACCTTGCGATCTCTGAGGCCAGCCGTAACCGGGTGTTGTTCGATATGTCCCGTATGTTATGGGAACAACGGATTAATATCCCTTATGCCGGGCTTGATGAGCAGTCTGGAGACAGAAATGTTTTACTTAATCTCAACAAACAACATAAAGCGATAGTGGATGCAATGCGCCAGTCTGATGCTGACAGCGCCTATGAGGGATCTCTGGAACATTTACGCTATGTGAGAAAGATTGTCGGCGGCTAAGTTTGTCGGTAAATAACACCGCATGGCGGATATGCCATGCGGTGGAACTCGCCGTAAATCAATGGAAAACAGCATTAATCTTTAAGTAGCGCTCCGGATAGCGATCAAGTTCTTTAACTGCATCAGGGATCTCATCAAGATTGACGACCTTACTGACAACATCTTGCGGATTAATCTCCAGCGTAGACAGCATACGTAATGCCTCATCAAATTCACCGGCACTGGTGCGGGAACCGCGTAAATCCAGTTCTTTGTAGGTGATCAGGTTCGTCGGCAGCGACGTTTCCTGTTTTGGCCATCCGGTAAACGAAATACGACCAGCAAACGATGCTAAATCAAGCGTATTTCGAATAGCGCTATTTGCGCCGGAGGCTTCTATCACGACCTGCGCCATGGTGCCGTGGGTGATATTTTTAATAGCGTCGATAACCTGATCGTCAGCGGCGTTCAGTACATAAGGAACGCCAAGCTTTTGCGCATAGCGTAACCTTTCTTCCACAATATCGATCAGAATAGGCGTTGCCTTGTAATGACGCGCGCTTAATGCCGCCATAAGACCAATGGCCCCCGCGCCGATGATGGCAACATATTCCCCGGCCTTAACGTTTGCCCGGTGCAGCGCGTGCAGAGCGATGGTCAGCGGTTCTGCCAGCGGCGCCATTTCAGAAGGCACATTATCTGGTATTTTATGAATTAAATGTGCGGGATGAGTAACCACCTCCTGCATTGCGCCATCGACATGCACGCCAATGACGTTTAAATTTTCACAACAGTTAGTTCTGCCGACAGAGCAAGGGTAGCAGTGACCACAATAAATATAGGGGTCAACAATCACGCGGTCGCCTTTTTTAATATTGCCCGGCATTCCGGCTCCTTCCTGAAGAACAATTCCGGTCACTTCATGCCCAATAATTCTTGGGTAAGTAACCAGTGGGTTCGTTCCACGAAAAGCCCCGATATCCGATCCGCAAATGCCTGCAGCATCAACCTTAATTAATACTTCATTTTCTTTCTTATGGGGATAATCCACCCAGCGGGTTTCAACTTCACCAGGCTTATTAATGAACACAGCTTTGACTTTCATTGGCTTTGAATCCTTTACTTTTTACAAACACGAAGACCAACAGGCTTGAAACGATAGCGATAGCACCAGCCAGATAGAACGCATAGTCATATTTACCGCTAAATTGAACGATAAAACCGGTGACAAGCGGACCGATAATGCCGGATATATTAGCCAGGCCATGCATGGCTCCGCCGACGCTCCCTACCTTATCTTTATGAACAACATCCTGAATAACCGCCCAATAAATTGGGCCCGTTAAATAGAGCAGGAAGAGTGAAACTGACATGAGCGTAATTGCGCTACCGATAGTGCTAACAGTACCGGAAACGGCAACACATACCGCTGCGCCTGCCAGACATACGCCCAGAATAAGTCGACGTGAGAGCAGAGCATTACCGGTAATCCGATAAATTACATCAGAACAGACGCCGCCGAGCACCATACCAATGGCGCCGATGACCCAGGGAATTACCGTAGCGATACTAATTTCTTTAATATCGAGATGTAACGAATGGTTCAGGTAACTTGGGAACCAGGTCAGGAAGAAAAAAAGAATATAGTTGTAGCTGAAAAAAGCCAGAGTTGTCGCCCATACCATTGGTTGTTTCATGTAATAGCCGAGTGAAGGCGTAGCCCGGCCATCATCAGATAAAATAACGTCCTCATGATTTTCAAAATCAATGCGTTCTTCCGGCGCCAGGCGTTTACTCATTGTTGGCTTATCGCTAACGATAAAGTACCACAGCAATACCCAGACCAGGCCAAATAAGAAAATAATGCCAAATGCGGGGCGCCAGCCTAAGGATAACGCCAACAGGCCCACAATCGGCCCGGACACCGCGCCGCCGAGCGGGGAACCGGCGCTAAAAATTCCGATCGCCGTGGCAGACTCCTTTCGGGAAATCCAGTTATTGATAATTTTATTTCCGGCAGCGCTGACCGGTCCTTCAGCCATACCGAAAAGAACGCGCACGATAAGCATTGTCCACAATCCGGTGACCAAACCAGTTAAGCCACAAAATACAGACCATAGTAACGCTGCGATGAGAAAAACCGTTTTTGGCCCAACTTTATCGCTGGCCCAGCCACCAATAAAATTAAACAGGGCGTATCCGATAAAAAATGCGCTGAAGATCATTCCCATCTCCGCGGCGTTAAATCCTAACTCCTTTTCGATCAAGGGGGCAGTTATCGACAATGCTGAACGATCCATATAGTTGAGCATGTAAACTATAAATAGAAGAAAAACGATAAGCCATCCCATTGTTTTTCTTTTCATGATTAATCCTCTTATTGTGGTCTAGCGGCCTGACCACAATATTTTAAGGTTATTTTCAAATCACCTCTCTTGTGGTTAGAACGTGATCAATATAACAAAAATTTATCGCAGAGGATTTTTATCCATCGCAAGCGTGATGGATAAAATTATTTAAAATCAGACAATTACTTGAAAATTCAATCGGGGCTGTCGTTTTCCCCTAATCCACGCCCCGGTAACGTTTGACATGCGGCGTTAACGGAAGGTGGTGCTGTCTGTGGGTATTTTTCATCGGGCGTAATATAAACCTGACTCGTGGCGACATAGCCATCATTAAAAGTGGCTTCGATATAGGTAGCTTCCCAACCTGTCTTCGGTTCATTTAACGTAATACTGATCTTATTGTTGGCGGGAATATCTATTGTAAGCGGCTGATAGCGGATGCCACAGGCATAACGAAAATCACGCGCATTTGGATTGTTGGCTGTCCAGCGAACGACTTTTACCGGCGCTTCTGAGAAATAGACCGTAAGAAGATGGTGGTGAATAAGGCCGATCAACTGTGGTAATGTTTTTTTACTTTGAAACCTATTAATAAATGGAACGAGGCTTTCTTCAGCGAACTGGTTAATTGAGTAGTGGTTCATATTAGGCACTATACGTAATGATTTTACGCCAGGAAGTTTGCTATAATAAAAGCGAGTATTGTCTGGTACGAAAAAATCATCGCCACTTGCATTAATAATATATTTCGGTATTGCAAGGCGGGGTTGATAAATAGTGTTGAGATATCTTAGCGGATCTATTATTTGCCTTAGCTGGGTAAATGTGGGGGATTTTATTTTCTCATCTATGCCTTGCTGGTAGTAGGGGTAGAATGTAATGGGCCAATTTCCACCGTATGATTGATAAATATGCTCAAGTGAAGCATCAATATCAAGTAGATCAATGGCGAAGGGAACAATTGCTTCAACATCAGGATCGGCAATAGCTGACAACCAGGTGGTCCACCCACGCTTTGAAATACCTGTAATGATAAAGGAATTTATATTCCATTGCGTTAACTCCTTTTTTGCTAATCTCATCGCTTGCGATAGGGCAGTGACCATAGGAATATTTAAAGGCATTAACTCACGTTGCTCCGGCGCTTCCATAAATAATGCCCAGCTTCGGGAAACGCTTTCGTCCTCTTTCAATGGTTTTTTATCATCCTGAAAGGTTAAATATTGGTTAGGTATATCACTCACTGATATTACGATGGTATTCGTATCACGGGCGATGCTTGCCAGTGTTTCCTGAGGGAAATCACCAGGTTTACCAGTGATTTGTACGCCTTTATCATAATTAATTCCGTTGTTTACAACCACCAAAGCATGGTGCTCTTTTGCCGTTTCAGGGATATAAATATCAACGTTATGTCGCCATTGCGCAGGGGTTACCATGTCATCTGGCGACCAGTGTTGCGATAATAATTCATAGTGTCTGACTACCACCTGTGCTAATGGAGCTGTATTAATCAAGGTATATTTTAGCGGTGTGCCTGAAATCTGCTCCCGGTAGTCGGGGAGAACATGAGACAAATCACACTCCGGGCTGTTTCGACAAAAGAAGATGTTGTTATGAAGTAGTGTATAAACTTTTGTAGAAATCAAAAACAGTACGATAACAACGAGATATATTTTTTTCATGCTTTCCCCGCGCGTTACAAGGGCAAATGCCAGCCAGCATAATTTCCATAAATACCTCTTAAACATTCAATATAAGTACAATACTTTTGATAAATAACGGAAGAAGGGAACAATAATATTTGTGACGTTGTCACATTATTCTGTTTCTGGTTTCACTATTAGCACTGAACTTTTTGAAAGGTAAATCATTGCCGTCACCAGACCAATAATGGCGACAGAGATAGCTATACCGATCCAGACGCCGTACAGGGCATAACCCAGGACAAATCCGCCCAATACGGGGGATATAAAATCAGCGATTGCGATTAATGCCTGTGCCGTTCCGATGACGATACCTTGTCGGGCAGGCGATACATGGACGGACAAGGCGGCAAGATAAGTGGGTTTGGCTAGCGCATCAGCGATGCTAATACAAACGATAGCAAAAATAAGCACTGGTATGGTCGTGGCGATACCCGCAGTGAGAAATCCAGTACAAAGAAGGGTGAAGATGAGGATAATTAGCTTTCGCTCCGAAAAATATTGGCTCACCCAACCTAACAGAAATAGCTGAACGAAAATATTAATAACCCCGTCCGCCATTAACAGGTAGCTTAACGCTTTTGGCCCAAAGGGAAGCCCATTCCAGATGAAGGTGTCAGAAAGAAAAACAGGTAATTGTGAAGAGTACATGCCATAGGCGAAGAAATGACAAAGCATTACGATGATTAAGACGCGAAGGACTGGCATCTTTAAAATAGCGCGGGCAGAGAACGCCGCTATTTTATCTGTGGTACGTGATGCTGTGGAAGGGTCTTTTAACCCCCAAATCGCGACCAGGGCAGACCCAAGGACAAGTATAAAGGCGGCGTAGATTGGCGCGCTCAGACTGATACGCGATAGCCACCCGGAAACGCCTGCCCCGACAATACCGCCTAAGCCAATGCAGCCTGTGAGGATACCGATTGCCTGGCGCCGATTTCTGACGTGCGTACAATCGGCAATATAGGCTGCGGCGGCTGACAAATTCCCGGCGCTAATGCCAAAAAGCGTGCGGGCGAGCAGGATAAACAGGATACATTGCGCGTTGGCGAGTAATAGTAGACTTATCGCCGCAATAGCCAGCGTGACAATCAGTATTCGCTTGCGGCCAACGCGATCGGAAAGGTGGCCAATCAGGGGTGCCGCACAAAATTGGCTAAAAGCCTCAGTGGCAATGATGATTCCAATGATAAGCGGCGAACCGCCCATCTCGCGGATATAAAAAGGCAGTACCGACATTACAGCCGCTGTACTGGCGGCGTAAAGGCCGACAAGCAGGAAAACAGGTAAAATACGCCGCTTGTTGAGCGGGGTGATAGTTTCGCTGTTGGTGTTCTCATAAACATTAGTATTCATCTTTAATCCCTATGGCAAAACGAGAGAGATAATTTTCAATATCGTTGCTCTGTTTGCCGTGAAAGAACGCGCCGACATAGCCATCGGGTCGGATCAGCACGCATTGACCCGGCGCCAGATGATAGGACTCCCGGAAGTGCCCCAGGGTATCGATGAGCTCGTCCTGCTCGCCAATGTGATGAATACGCAGTCCTCGCCGCGCATCGATGACCTTACCGTGGGTTTCGTAGGCCAACAGATTCCAGTCCGGACCCTGGAGTAACTGAAATAATCGTAATGATTGGCCGCCGGCGCCCAAAAGAGGAGCATCCGGAGCTCTTTCTCCCGCTTGTAACCCATGCTGACGTTCGGGCAACGTGTGGGCTAAGGGGGAGTTGGTATACTGGATGTCAAGTTGTTGAACGTCGCGTTCTCGTTTGATGCCACCTTGTTTTTGAGAGTCAAGTAATCGGGTAGAAAGGTGGAGCAGTGATTCGGCTACCGGGCGGCGTTCCTGTTCATAGCTATCGAGAAGCTCTTCTCCTGCGCCCCGCAGCGAGGCTGCCATTTTCCATCCCAGGTTATAGGCATCCTGGATGCTGGTATTTAACCCTTGCCCACCCGTCGGCGGATGCACATGAGCGGCATCACCGGCTAAAAATACCTTACCCACACGGTAATGTTCCGCTATGCGCGCATTCATCTGGTACTTCGATACCCAGGGAATCGAATGGATGCGAACATCCGTCCGCCCGATTCGTTCAGTAAGAAAAGCCGTGAGCACGTCGGCTGAGAAATTCTGCGAGTCGTCCGGGGCCAACAACGCCTGGATTTGAAAGAGCTGCGTGCCGGCGAGAGGGCAAATCGTTATCATCCGCGCCATATCGCCATCGTTAAAATGGTGCCATACATCCCGGTTCAGACCGGAAAGCGAAGCGTCAGCCACAAGCGCATGGATTCCCAACGTACGGCCGGGGAAGCTGACGCCTAATTTCTTTCTGACAAAGCTTCCGCCGCCATCCGCGCCTATCAAATAATGCGCGATGATGACCTCTTCTCCAGCCGGCCCGGCAACATACGCGGTGACCGTGCGTGGGGTTTGCGCAAAATGTCGTAACTCGCAGCCGAACTCCACCCGGTGTCCCCACGCTTTTAATTGCTCCCGCATAATCGTTTCTGTCACGTTCTGTGGAACCATCAATGGCAGGTGGTAGGGTTCGGCGTGGGTCGGTTTTGTATGATGCGCAATATCTGAATCTACGTAGCTTCCGTCGTGACGGTAGGTTCGTAATCGGGGATAGAGCCCGCCGGCGGCGACCACTTTATTGAGTATCCCAAGATCCTCGAAGATTTCTTGCGTTCGCGGCTGAATACCCTTACCGCGGGAACCGGTAAAAGGCGTCGTTCTTTTCTCAATCAGGCGAAATGAGATCCCGTGACGCGCCAGTTCGATGGCTAAAGTAAGCCCGGTTACGCCAGCGCCGCAGATCAGTACATCTGTAGTGGTGTATCTTGTCATCGTCTCTCCGATATGTGTATTATGCACATAAGAGGAGACATGCTATGTCAGAAAATAAAAATGTGCAAGATACACGTATTTCCGAGCAAATGAAGGCGCTTCACGGTGCGTTGATTCGCGTGGTAAGCGCGCTTAACCGGCCTCGTAATGATGAGAAATTAATTGCAGAAGCGGGGATTCAACTCGATCGTGCGCTATTTTCGATCCTTATTAGTATCGAACGTTTAGGGCCGATTGGCGTTGTTGAGTTAGCCGAACGTGCCGGTCGTGATTATACGACGGTAAGCCGACAGGTCGCCAAACTGGAGAAGCTGGGATTGATAATACGGCAACATAATGCCATCGATCGTCGTATACGCGAGGCCGTTATTTCCCGGACAGGAAAGGCGATGACGGAGCGTATAGACGCTGCGCGAGAGCAAATGGGCAAAGTTGTTTTTAAAGACTGGCCTCAGGATGAACTTGATGTCTTTGTTCGGTTAATGCAAAAGTTTGCCGATGCAATGGATAGCGATGCTTCAATGCCGGAATAAGCAAAAGAAAAGGGCGGTCAAATCCGATCGTCCAGGTTAATATCGGTATCTGACATTGATTAAATAGCCAGCAAAGTAAATATAATAACAACATTTATTGAGTTAATTTTCACCCTTTGAAAGGCCAACGTATACTGCAGAATACGGCTATATAACAATCGCCGTATCAATGGTTTTTCAAAGGGTAAATATATGCTTACCGAAAAATATGATTTTCGCATTACCGATCAGATGACTATCCCACTCAGACCTCATTGGATAGCCAATGATTCATACAGGGAAAAGTGTAAAATGCTTGTCCTCAACCGGAGTAAAGGGGAAATTCATAAGGTAGACTTTAGTAAATTAACAGATTATATCAAAGAAGGTGATGTAATCTGTTTTAACGACAGTACTATAATAAACCATATGTTTATCTGTAAAACAAGACAGAATAAGTTAATTAAAATTGTTTTAGAGGGATTTTTACCAAATAATAGAGTAATTATTTCCGGACTTTTAAAAGAAAGGCTTAACGCGAATGATGTTTTCTATTTGGTTGATAACCCTGAAATTTCCATTAAGATAGAGCAAAAGTTTAGCGAAGAGAGCCAGTACCGGGCCGTCGTGGAAAATCATGAGGCCTTAATTTGCTATTTAGCCAGTCATGGTGAGCGTCTTGATGAGTATGTGGATTCCAGCCTATTTTATAAATATCCAGATGCTTACCGTTCCGTTTTTTCTAAAAAGTATGGTTCTTTGGAAATACCTTCTGCCGGCATTCATTTTACCTGGGATCTTATCCAAAGAATCAAAGATAAAGGTGGGTTAATATCTTTTATTACTTTACATGTTGCATCAACAGAAATGTTGTCCAACAGAAAAATACAAACAAAATGTGTAGAGGAAGTGACTATCAACGAAGAATACTACGAGGTTCCGCAAGCAACAGCGGATATCATTAATACTGCGAAGCAAAATGGCGGACGTATTTTTGCCGTAGGAACTACCGTTACACGATGCCTGGAATCTGCGTATTCGAGGGAATACAATTGCCTCAAAGCAAGTTCTGGCTGGACTGCGCTTTATATACATCCAGGCTATCAACTGAAAGTGGTTGACTGCCTGCTAACGAACTTACATCAGCCAAAAACGACGCATATGGTGTTAACCGGTCAGTTTGCTGGGGTTGATCTACTCATGAAGGCCTATGCCTCAGAAGATATCCAGTCATGTCAGTTCGATATGTTTGGTGATTGCATGTTAATCATACAGGATGAAGGGTAGGGATGAATAAAATAAAACCGGTACATATAATGCTACCGGTTTTACCGAGAATAAGCATCAGGGGATTCGGGCAATAACCTTTATTTCGAAATCAAAGCCGGCCAGCCAGGTAACGCCAACAGCGGTCCAGTTAGGATAAGGGGGATGGGCAAATATCTCCTGTTTCACCGCCATCACGTCGTTAAGTTGTTGCTCTGGATCGGTATGGAAGGTGGTGACATCCACTATGTCATCGAATGTGCATCCTGCTGCAGTCAGTGTTGCTTTCAGGTTTTCAAAAGCAAGTCTCACTTGTTTTTGAAAATCAGACTCCGGCGTGCCGTCTGTGTGACTGCCTACCTGGCCTGAAACAAACAGTAAATCACCAGAACGGATGGCTGCGGAATACCCATGTTCCTCATACAGAGAATGGCGGTCGGCAGGAAAAACCGCGATACGTTGCGTCATAATGTTATCCTCAGATAGCGTAAACACTCCGGGCGGGAATAAAATGAATGTCACATACACAACGTAGGCCATAGTTTCATATACGTGGCATATGTCAAGGTGCCGTCACATAAAAGAACTGGGCCTGTTTGTCGTATCGCTTGACGGGAAAGAGAGCATTTTCTGAGTGATTAGCTTCTGTGTCGTGTCACTTTGTAGACGGCATCATTTTCACGCTTTCCAACACCAATGACAGTTACCGTGATAATTTCATCTTCGACGCTGTACACCAGTCTGTATCCTGCACCACGCAGCTTAATTTTGTACTGATCCTTTCTTCCATGTAATTGAGAAGCCGGAACCCGAGGGTTTTCAAGCCGTTCCCGTAACTTTTTTTTAAACTGTTCCTGTATAGTATGACCCAGTTTTTTCCACTCTTTTAGTGCAGATTCGTTAAATGCCAGCTTATAAGTCATCAATGTTGACCTCAATGACGCGTTCATTCGCACGCTCATCGATAATACGACCGAGTTCTTCATCCTCAAGAATATCCATAAGATGAGCATAAAGTGCCGGAGGCACACAGTAGAAAGCCGGTTCATTACGGTTAAGAATGGCAACTGGAGCGCCATCTCCGGCATTGAAAGTTCCCATTGGATCACGTTTCAGTTCTGTAATGCTTGCTGCAGTAGTCGTTAAAATTTGAAATGCCATAATTTACCTCCTGGTTGATGACTAAATATAGCACCTTTAATAGTACTAATAAAAGCATCCTTCACGAAGGGGATTCAGCTCCAGCCCGGTCAGTGATGCGGGCAGCTGACGGTTTTTTCAAGGCTAATTTCAGATGTCCAGAACCTCGCTTAGAGCGTCCACATTATGTGAGTAAGATCACACTCGGAAGTGACGGACAGAGATACCCAGGCGCAGCGCGGCCATCTGGGTGCTCAGGACACTGGTCGACAAACCTGGACAAAAATGGCTACAAATAGGCATTAGCATTGGGCCTCTACAATTTAAATGCGCATAATGTACGGCTGTTGAAAAGGCCGCTGCGAAAATCGGATCCCGCAACGGCCTTTTTAGCATAACGTCATTGGGCGAACCAATTGCTATTTTCCAATACCTAATCACCCCTGGAATGATAATAATAAAGATATGCCAATCCAACTGGAGCGATAAATATTGAAAATATCCAACATAAGCACATTGTGATGACCTTAGCCATTAACATCACTATCGCATTGATGAAGAAGACATTTTCACCCATTATGAACGAAACAACCTGCTCATATACGAATCTTGCATATGGATAAAGTAACGCATTGATAACAAAGAATATTACATTACCCACCTTCATCCCAGAAGGATTCTGCATAGAGATGTAAATAAAGAATGTTGAAATTATCGCGCCAAAAATGAAATGGCGAATATAATAACTTGCTTTTAAACCCCCTAAAGTTTTTCGGAATAACTCCATATTTAATAAGCTCCCTTTTCCTTTGCGAGGATTAAAACACCTTCGGTATAAGAGTAACCATATCCGTAACCATATCCACCTCTGCCGGTTCCATTGTTGATAGACCCTGAGTCATATTTAAATCCCCAGTTTCCGGACGTTATTGGCGTTATGCTAATAACTTCAAATCCGTCTTGGTTGAGCTTATCTACTGTGCGTGTAATATCTTCATTCAATCTTTCACCATCAACCTGGCAATCTGACCATCCTTCCTGTACTACCTCTTTTTTGCGGATTTTTTCCTCAATATCAATAAATCCAAGAAATCGTTTTGTATTTCCGGTGGGAACTTTGACCGTTACCTCTTTGTAGATAGGTTGGAAGTAGCTTGGTACATACACGGTTTTGTTCATAATTTACCCTTTCCTTGTGTTTAAAAATCACCCAACCAAGAACATTCAGTGTTGGTAATACTGCACGTTTGTCTCATTCCTGAGGCTGTTAATTTTTTTACACCTCTCCAGACATCGCTTTTTTCATAAATCTTTTGTACTAGTGGTGTATGATTCTCGTGTATCAGGTGCAGATTTACCAATAGCAGCAGGATGATATAGTGAAGTGGCGAATATAATAACTTGTTTTTAAACTCCCTAAGGTTTTTCGGAAAAACTCCATGTTTAATAATTATCTACTGCGCGTGTAATATCTTCATTCAATCTTTCGCCATCAACCTGGCAATCTGACCATTCATCCTCAATATCAATAAATCCAGGAAATCATTTCGTTGCCATCAAAACAGTTGAGCAGCAGGATATGAAGGCTCTTCGAAGCACTCGTCAGTTGATGGTGGAGCAGCGGACTGCACTGGCAAACTTCAGAGGAGTGCGGGGAGTGGGAGGGGGCTAACATTTAAGGCTGGTTCTGAACTCTTCAGGATTCACTGGCCCAGGATTAATGGTTCTCAATTACTTCTGAAACACCTTTGGCGTACAGAGACAAAATCTGGCTGTCCATCTGCGTAAATTGCATCGTCCTGACCAGGATCGGTATCAAAGTAGTCATACGTATGACGAAGACATGTTAAAAGATCCTTTTTTGCCTTTTTTGGTCCTGCCGTAAAAAGAGAGAAGAAGGGATAGGTAACACATATCCATATGTCCTGCATCTGCTACATATATAATCTGCATATACTGACCCTATGCGGAAACGTATTGGCTGCAGAAAATAGCCGGCATCGGCACGGTGTCGGAAACACATCCGGAAGGGGTAACTATGCGAACCTCATCATACCAAAGGCTGATTCAGCCTCACCAAAGCGGAGGTGCATCAGGTGACCGATAGCATCATCAATAAAAACAAGCAGGCAGCATTTCGGCGCTCGTCCTTCAAACGCATTGCCAGAGGAAGCGATAAAATATGGTAAGTGATATTCTTGAACAGCGGATTTATGAACTGGTAAGAAGCCATGATGGAATTTACCTTTTTAAGAAAAAAGAACTGACACCGTCAACAGATTTGGATTCAGATCTACGGTTGGAAGATGATGAAGCACTGGCATTGATGGATGATTTTTTTACGACATTCAATGTAGATAAAGGGAATTTCTCGATCACAACATACTATCCGCCAGAACCACCGCTAAAGCATTTGCTTAATCCGTTTCGCAAAAACGATATTCCTCAGATGCCGGATTTCACGATAGGTATGCTCATTTCGTCTGCCAGGTCTGGTCGCTGGTTGTATGACTGATTCACGCTTGGGGGCTGCTTTCCGTCCTCCGTCATTATTGTCAAGGCTAAGTAGAAATGTCCGCCTGCCAGCAAAGTTCAAATGTCCTCTAACAATCTTGGGCACAGAATCACACAGGCGGCAGTAGCTTGACGCTTACGTTCTGCTGGGGAAAAAAGTTATATTGTTAATATGCCCTAACAAGTTATAGAGCCTTACGCTCTATAAAAATATATATTGAACGCTAAAGTAATGGACTATTAGGTGACGCCATGCCCACTTATAAACAAGTTGTGAACCATGTTAAGAAACATGTACTGTGGAAAGAGGAGTATTTTGAGCGCTACTATCAGCTCAATGACAAATTGGTTCAGAAGCGTTTGGATGAAATTTATCAAGCTGAAGATGATTTAGGGGTGCTTATCGGAACTCAATTGTTTTGTCACTTTCAGGCTAATGGCACGCTCTATTTTGATGGTTGCTATAAAACAGGGAAAGCAGATAACTCGTTGCTTTGTACCAATCTTGCTCTATGGAGTATCGAGCTAGCCTGCGATCATTTTGATATTCGGGAAGAACGGGGATATACCACGAAGTTTAGCCAGCAGGGAGAGAGTTGGTTAACACTATTCGCCTGCAATCAATTCTCTTTAGTTCCTTACTGCTATCCGGCCATTCAGCGCGGGTTTCAAAGCGGCGTATTGAAAGAAATTGTTCCGTTTTATCGTGAACAGAAATTGGGTATCCTGGCGATGGAGATAATGGCGCGTGAACGGGGGGATACAATCAACTGGGAAGCAATGCAAGTGCGTGTTGATCCTGTCTATCTGGACTTTTGCCAAAACATTTTATTGTCATCAGATGATGAACTAGTCCGCACCGGATTGATTACGCTATGCGATAAGCATCTTGAGTGGACTGATTTTCATAATAGCGATAAGCGTTGTTGCTTGACTGGCTATGAAATTCAGCGTCAGGATCTATTACTCTGGCCATTTGAATATCAGGCGGTAAAAAACTGGCGAGCACGTCAAGGGTTAAGTACACCAATGATTGAACATCCATTGATGAATAGTCCGATGACGACAGCGAATTGTCCTGACTTTTCGCAGTGGCAGCGTCCAGAGTGGTTCAATCCGTTAGTTGATTTTTTGGCGCAGCGCAGGCCTGAGCTGGCATTTTTACGACATCTCTTTATTTAAGTGAGCGATTATTGTTCCGTTTTCTCTGGACCTGGCGCGCAACTTCAAGCACATGACCCAGTCTTTTATTATCAATAATTGCGACGGGGTCCACCTCCGATAACAGGTCGAAGGTGGAATAGGGGAGCAGAACGTCATTCAGCCGCAGCTCCTTATGCTCGTCAGTATAATGCCAGACTTCGATATATTTACCGATGGCCCGGCGACTGTGCTCGCTGTCCTCAATCTGTGGATTCAGATTTCACAAACAGCAGGTGCATCAGGCGACTGGTGGCATCGTCAACATAGACAAGAGCAGTACAGGGTCGACCCCGGTTTTCAAACCAGTGATGGTCACAGCCATCAATTTGTATCAGTTAGCCAGTACAAGACCGCCGGTAACGAGGCTGATGAATTTTCGGCGCACGTTGTCTGCGAGGGATCCAGATTCCGGCTTTTATCATGAGGCGTCGGATAGTTTCCTTGCCAAGAACCAGACCGTGAACTTCCTCCAGATTTTCCCGCGCCAGCGTGGGGTCAAAATCACGGTAGTGCTCCCGGATTATACGGAGTGCCTGATCTATCAGTGAAGTTGGCAACAGACGGTTACCAGCGCGGCCACGACTATGGTTGCTCATGCCAAGTGGTCCGAGTTGACGATAACGTTTCAGCAGCCGGTTGCAATGGCGTGGCGTAATGCCGGGCATCTCAGCAGCCTGACCGGGACGTAAATTGTGGTCGATGACATCCTGCAGGATTTTGAGGCGGTTGATTTCTTTCACTGGTGAACATCCCGGCGTCATGTATAGCCATAGAAAACGTCTCATCAGGAAAATGCGAGTCGTTGTTTAGACATACAGATCTGAGAACTATAGCCTGGACATTCCTATAAATGAGCCACAAATAGACATTAGCATTGAGCTTCTACAAGATTAGTGCGCATAATGTATATTATGTTAAATGCACCAGAACATTTAAAAGACATATTAAGGCGGCTGGATTCGTGCATGTCAAAAAACTTCTGGCCCATAAGTTTGATCCCTTCCCTGCCGTGACGCTGCGCGAATTCTGTTGATTTGCACCCGCTATCCTGCACACGATTTCACGCAGCACACGCCGCGCAGGCATAAAAAAACCGGCCATTGTGACTGATTCGTCACTGTCAGTGTGTCAGTCCGGGATGAAATCGTCGCGCAGCGCATCAGCGAGCGCCCACGGCATTTCAGACGGAAAACTCTTTTCACGCGCTGCAGATAACATGGCATCGCCGTAGGACTCAACAGCCATTTCCGACAGTTCCCGTTTTAATGACGAGCTTTTTTCCAGACGACGGGCAATTTTCCTGCGCTGCGCTGACATGGACTAAAAAATCAATGGGAACCTCATTTCACGAGGTTTGATTATTCACTGTCTGCCAATGTCTTGCATTCACACTCGCCACCTACACTGGCGGCGGTCAAACATAATCGGCTCGTATTTTAGCGTCGCGCCTGGCATGACCTGCACATGCGTAACCGTATCGCCTGGCCTGTTTGTTTTTGTAGACGACGCCGCCGAACATCCAAAAAGGTTGCGAAGAATTGGTAGCGATTTTACAAATGACATGTCTTACCTCAACCACCCGGTAAAAGTCATGTATCGATAGCAGTATGTTACTCCAGATAAAACAATCAGCTCAGAAAGGGATATGTTCCAGCAGACAGGAATGTTATAAGGAGCTTCCCCCTTCGACACAAATAATGGTTGAGGACTGAGAACAGATGCAGCTGAATATGCTGGAAGCCATGAATATTTATGTCAATGTGGTAGAGCAAGGGAGCTTTATCCGCGCGGCGGAAGTGCTTGAGCTGCACCGCCCTGCTGTTACCCGCGCCGTTCAGAATCTGGAACATGATCTGGGCGTTAAGCTCCTGCATCGCACAACACGACAGGTCAGTATGACGGATGAAGGGGAAGAGTTTTACCAGCGTTGCCTGTCGCTCTTAAGCGAGCTGGACGACGTCCGGCGATTATTTTCCAGCACGCAACCGCCGAAAGGCCGCCTGCGCCTTGACGTCCCTATTACGCTCGCCCGGGCAGTCATCATTCCGGCTCTTGGAGATTTTCAGAACCGATACCCGGATATTGAGATTGTACTTGGCACGTCCGATCGCAAGATTGATTTGATTGCCGAGCGTGTGGACTGCGTCATACGACTTGGTGAGCTTAATGACTCCAGTTTTGTTGCCAGACGTCTGGGTACGGCAGCCATGGTGACTTGTGCTGCGCCATCTTATCTTGCGAAGCATGGCACGCCGCACTCTATCGATGAGCTGATGAAGTCCCACCGGGCTGTAAATTTTTTCAGTAATCACAGCCTGCAGATAATGGAGTGGAAATTCACGGTTGATGGCAGTATCGCGTCAATAAAAATTCCCTCCAGCATCCTGGTAGACAATTCAGAAGCGTTTCTTTCATGCGGGCTGGCGGGGTTGGGTGTTCTACACGGATTGCGTCCGTCTCTTGCACCCTTTATTGCCAGTGGAGAGCTGACAGAGATCCTCACTGATTTCCCGCCCCCGCCAAAACCGGTTTCACTGCTTTACCCGGATCGTCGGTATCTGGCACCTAAAGTCCGCGTATTCATCGACTGGCTGTGCGAGGTTTTTGGTCCGGATGCACATCTCTGATAACGCTCTTTCGTGCATATCCGACCTGACTATTGTTACTTTATCAGTAATTCTGTTTTAAAGATTGGATGGTTTTTCGTAACAATAAAGAGGCTTAAGATCTTCTTCAGATTAATTAACTACCACAGCTGCCTAAAAGGCTGGCTGAAAATTTGTTCGAAGGAGATCACGTCATGAAGTACAACCGTATCTGCCAGATCCTGGGTATCGAAAAACCTGTTATACAAGGCCCACTGTCCTGGCTTACCGATGCAAGACTGGTTGCAGCCGTAAGCAACGCCGGTGGTTTGGGTGTGCTTGGCCCAAATGCGGGCTTAACAGCGGAAACTGCTGTATCAACGCCTGAAGAAACAGCAGAAAAAATGCGTGAAGAAATTCGTAAAACCAAAAAACTTACCGAAAAACCATTCGGGGTGAACCTTATTCCAACCCCTGAAAACGACATCTGGACTCCGCCTATCCTACAGGTAATAAAGGAAGAGGGAGTAAAAGCTGTTGTTTATACCGGTTACGGAGAAGGAGCTATTATCACTTCGCTGTTTAATGAACTAAAAGAGTCGGGTATTGCAATTATTTACCGCGATATTAATCCGACACCTGAAAATACACGTTTAGCGGAAAAAGCCGGCGCCGACATTATTGTTGCAACAGGTTTTGATGAAGGTGGCACATTGCCTGGCACCGCGCTTGGCACCTTTTCTATCGTGCCGCTGATTGCGGACTCGGTGCAAAGTGTTCCCGTCATGGCTGCAGGCGGGATTGCCGATAGCCGTACCGCCCGTGCTGCCCATGCGCTGGGAGCAGAGGGTGTCTTTGCTGGTTCGGTGTTTATTGGGACAGAAGAAAGCCGTGTGCCGCAGTCAGTAAAGGATAAAATCATTAATGCTAACGGCCTGGATTTGCTGCTTTTCCGTACCCTGCCAGATTACTACCGCTCACTTCCTGGCAAGCTGGCTGACAAGCTCGTGTCGATGGATAAAGCTGGTGCAAGCAATGAAGAACTGGCCCAGACGATGGGAGGTTTACGCGGGTTGCGTATCGGCATGCTGGAAGGTAATACAGATGAAGGATACATTGCGCTGGGCACGGGCATCGGAAATATCCGCAGCATCAAGAGCGTAGCTGAGGTCGTGAACGAGCTGGCCATTTGTTAAGGGCAGTACTGACTGCAAAAGCAATCGAACTTTGCGAAACGGCCTGGCGCGCAGCGGCCCTCTGACACAAGATGTGGTAGTGTTTTCAGACATTGAAACGCCATAGGATGTATTCCTCCCCTACCCTGTGACTACCGGCTCACCACCGGACAAGCCGCTGTGCTTATCAGCAAAGCCGAAATGATTGTTTGAGTAACTTTACGACAATTGCTTCAAAAACTATCAAATGCCAGACTTCCGCTACCAGACGGTATACACAGTATTACTATTTCTTTTTATATGCCCCATACAAAAGCGATACGGGTGTTTTTTCTAATATCTGGATTTCATTTTTATGTGCTTTATGTTCACTAAAAATATCTGCCAGACTTTTACCTCCAAAGGCCAGGCCAATTCCCGTTGCTGCTGCTGAAAGTAATGTCAATTGCGGCATGGCAAGTGAAGCTATACCTAACGTGGCTGTTCCTGCAAAAATTAATCCAGATGAGATCTTTTTTTTCTTTGAATTCTTAATGGCTGATTCATGCGACTTTCCATACTCTTCGACCACATTGATTAAATGTTTTGAAAAATTATCTGCCGCATCTTGCATTTGATCTGGTGTTTTTCCTTGCAAGTCATGCCTTGAGATTCTTAGTTCATGCCTTAAGGATTCCAGTTGACCTCTTTCTCTAATCTTTTTTAATTCCAGATCGGAAAGCGCAGTAAGGAATTTTACTTCCGCGGCTGAAAGGCCCATTGTAATCGCTTGCTCTTCAGAAGAAAGAGGATTTAATTTACCATAATCCTTGACCAACTGCTCCGTAGTCCATTCATGTAAAAACATATGGTTACTATAAATAACCGGATCAATGCCTAATAGTGTTGCCGATAATTGAGTTGATCGTTGTGCATAAATTGCACCTTCAACCTTACCCAGTAAGGTTGCTATAGCTGACGGCAGATCGTAATCCAGAAGATCTACCTCTCTTGTTGTAAAACTCTTTAAATCTGTATCGTAAACCCAGACCTCTTTTTCGATGTTATTGAAATTATTAAGCAATGTTTTTAATAATTCTTTATTTATTAGGATCTTCTGGAATGTTTCTTCATTTCTCCCAAAGTGCTCAAGAAACGCTAAATAAGTAGCGTAATCCATTTTTCTATCTTTAAAAAAGAGCTGACTTAGAAAAGCGGCAGATTGTTCATGATTGCGTTCTTTATCAAAATCCAGTAATTCAGGAACGATTAGAAAAATTGGATAATCATCATCAATAGTCATAAATGGGATGGCGCGAAATAGATTGGAAACATGTTCAAGTAATACCAACCTGCGCATGCGGACATAACTATTATCTGGTGGCAATGACAAAAATGAATGCAGAGAGCTAAGAGAAGGAAAATGTAATGGATCAACCATTATGATGCTATCAAAATAAATCCCCAGAGATCTAAGGTGATTAGATATGTTATAACCAAAGCGTTGAATCGGAAGTAATAATCGATAACTTTTAGACGCCCGCACTTCTGTTATAAGCGCCGCGGCGTGAGTATCCCAAAATTTATTTAGCAACACCATTAGGTTTGTAAGTTGATTATCTAACTCGGGAGAGCTAATTAGCTCCTTCAGGATGAATCTACGTAATTCTTTCAGTTCTAAATTTCTGAATGCATATTTATATTTTTCAGAAAAAGCGTTTTCCATCAATAAAACATATTCATTCTGTATGCTTTTTGTAATACTACTCATCATCTATCTCCGAACCACCACGCAACGATTTCCCAGTGTAGTGGTTCTTATCATGTGTATATTGTTAGTCATGTTATCGTAGAAAATTCAGTGGTCAATAACTCATTGAGGTAGCTACTAAAATTTGCAGTTACCAGGATTTAGGATGATTTTAAAAATGTTTATAAATTCAGGCTGCGCCGCAGTGATTGCACTGATTTCCACGTAACATGATAATCAATGGCTTTGATACCCTTTAAACGAACAAATATGAGCTTAACATGGCGACAATAAAGGATGTTGCATCTTTGGCCGGTGTATCAACCGCGACTGTATCACGTGTCATTAACCAGACCGCGTGGGTTGAACCCGTCACGCGCGAACGTGTAGAGAAAGCCATGCGCGATCTCAATTATCGCCGGAATGCCGCCGCTATCGCGCTGGCGAAACGTAGCGGCGATATGCTCGGATTGTTAACCGGCAATCTGGCTGATCCTTTTTTTGCCCACCTTGCTCGCGGCGTAGAAGATGTTTCTCGTAAGCAGCAGTATCGCTTGATGGTATGTAGCGGCGGCCACGATGAAGAAATGGAAAAAGCGGGACTGGATTTTCTGGTTAATCAAGGCTGTGAGGCTATTGTTGTACACGCCAGCCGATTACCGGATAAAGAGCTGCTGCGCTACGCAGCCCACTTTCCAGCGCTGGTTGTTGTGAATCGTTATATCGCCGGTATGGCCAACCGGTGTATCTGGCTGGAAAATCGCAGCGCCGCCAGGGAAGCGACCCGATATCTCCTGGCGAACGGGCATCGGCGCATTGCCTGTGTGACATCTGACTTGCCAATTATCGATCGTCAGGAACGCCTTGATGGTTACCGTGAAGCGCTGGAAGAATATGGTATTTCTCCAGACCCTCGCTGGGTGATTAGCGTTCCGTTTAACGAAGAAGGCGGCGAGCGGGCCGCGCATCAACTTATTAATAGCGGGCTTCCCCTTACGGCAGCGGTCACGTTTAACGATGTGATGGCCGCTGGCATTATGCGTATTCTTCATCAACGCGGCGTTCAGCTTCCGCAACAGCTCTCTATTGTCGGCTTTGATGATGTGGTGCTGGCCCGGTATCTTTATCCGGCGTTAACAACAATGCATTATCCGGTCGAACAAATGGCGCGTTGTGCCGCGCAACTGGCGATACAGTTATACCAGGGCATTACGCCGCCGCCCAGCAGCAATCATTTCAATGCCGAACTGGTGATCCGCGATTCTGTCGCGCCCTATTTTTCACGGTGAATGCGTCGTCAACAGTAAAAACCGTGATGGCTGTCAAATTAACCCTTCTCATGTAATCGGTTACATGGACGAAAGTAATGGATCACAGTAGTGGGAAGCGTATCCCCCTACCCTTGAGCTACCTTACTGACCGGAGCTCCATTATGAGTGCATCACAAAACAAGAAGAAAACGCTGTCATTGGGTTTAGCGCTAATCCCAGTCATCTCCATGTTGCTATTGTTGATTATCGGTTACGGCATCATGGGGCTACGTATCGAACCGCTCCTTCTATGCTCTGCGGCGGTAGCGGCAGGCATTGCATGGTGGCAAGGATACTGTTGGGAAGACATCATCAACTCAGTGGTGGATAAACTGGCTAAGGCAATGCCGGTTATCATGATCCTGATCTGCGTGGGCGGTTTGATTGGCACCTGGATGTTTAGTGGCACCATTCCCTACATGGTGTACTGGGGGCTAAAACTCATAAGCCCGGAATATATTTTGATTGCAGCCTTCTTTTTAACCAGCGTGGTCTCCGTCTGTACCGGTACATCGTGGGGATCCGCCGGGACGGTTGGCGTTGCGTTAATGGGGGTTGCCGCCGGGCTGGACGTGTCTCTTGCAGCAGCAGCTGGCGCCGTCGTTTCTGGCGCTTATTTCGGCGACAAAATCTCACCGTTGTCCGACTCGACTAACTTTGCCGCGATTGTCGCAGACACTACTCTGTTTGAGCATATTCAGCATTTACTTTGGACGACCCTGCCAAGTTTCCTGCTTGCCGCCGTGGTTTATCTTATCGCCGGACACAGTAATATGCTGGGCGAGGTGGCCACGCCGCAGCGCGTTACGGACATCATCCACTCGCTGGAGTCGCTATACCATTTTAATATTGTTCTTATTTTGCCGCCGGTGATCGTACTGTGGGGCGCAATTCGCAAAAAGCCTGTCATCCCATTAATGTTAAGCGCCTGCGTACTTGCCTTGTTCCTCGGCGTCATCATGCAGGGACTGAGCATCAAACAGGGACTGGACGCTTTCATTGATGGATTTGATATCGCCATGTTCCCACAAGGCGCAGAAGGTGTCGTGGCCGATGTTCCGCGACTGCTAAACCGGGGCGGAATGTTCTCGATGATGGGAACAATACTGTTAGTTTTCTGCGCTTTTTCATTTGCCGGAGCGCTAACGTTAACCGGCGCGTTAACGATCATCATTAACCGACTGCTGACCATTATTCATAGCGTTGGTCAACTCATTGCCGCCACTATCGGCACCACAATTTTGGTCACAGGAGCGACCAGCGACGGTAAACTGGCATTGTTAGTTCCCGCCGAACTGTTTAAAGATGCCTATCGTCGTATGGGGCTGGATACTAAAAACCTTTCACGGACGATAGAAGATGCCGGTACCGTTATCGAACCTCTCCTGCCGTGGACCTCGGCTGGCGTCTACATGGCAACCACGCTGGGCGTTAGCACGCTTGATCTTCTGCCCTGGGCTATCCAGTGCTATGCGGCGATCTTCTTCGCATTAATTTATGGTTTTAGCGGAGTTGGTATTGCCAGAACTGCCTCCGCTTCAGAAAAGTCGCCGCAAACGTCAGTGACGAAATAATAAGGAAACAAGATGGATTTTAACCAGATTATCAATCGCAACAATACTGGTTCGGTAAAGTGGGATTTTATTGAGCGTCACTTTGGCGACGGCGCAGGGAAACTGCTGCCGATGTGGGTTTCTGATTTCGATTTTGCCTGCCCGCCTGAGGTTCAGGCGGCATTGCATCAGCGAATCGAGCACGGCGTATTTGGCTATAGTGAACGTGATGAGGCCTATTTTAACGCCCTGCTTCACTGGTTTTCGTCACGCCACCAGCTTACGTTAAAACAGGAATGGGTATGCAGCGTGGAAGGCGTCGTACCAGGGTTGGCGCTCTTAGTGCAAATGTTGACGCATCCAGGCGACGGCGTAGTGGTACAGGGACCATACTATGGCTCCTTCGCCAAAATAATCACGCTTAATGGTAGAAAACTGCTGGAGAATCCCCTTAGCGAGTCGCCGGACGACGGCTACCAGATGGATTTTTGCCAACTGGAAAGGCTGTTTCGCCATGAGCGCCCTCCGCTGATGATTTTGTGTAATCCACATAATCCAACCGGGCGTTGCTGGTCGGCCAACGAGCTGGAGCAACTGCTTTTATTATGTGAAGCTTATGATGTCACTCTCATCTCGGATGAAATATGGGCCGATCTATTGCTGCCCGGCGAAACCTTTACCTCGGTACTGCATTTAGGGGAGCGCTGGCATAAACGGGTCATCTCCGCCACTGCGGCCAGCAAAACGTTTGGCTTATCGTCGTTGCGAATTTCTAATTTTCTCATTCCCGATCCTACGCTTCGCCAGCGTTTCCTGTCTCGTCTGGACGCTCATGGGCTGGACGTCTTTAACGCCCTCTCCGTTCAGGCGGCGACTACCGCATGGAATGAAAGCAGACAGTGGCTGGATTCGCTACTGGATTACCTGGCGGAAAACCGCCGCTGGTTTGTTGAACAGGCGACAGAGCACCTTCCCTGGGCAAGAATTGTCCCGGCGCAGGGAACCTATTTATTATGGATGGATTGTAAAAAACTGGGACTGGATGACGAACAGCTAAAATGGGTAATGGCGGATGTCGCGGGTATTGCTCCTTCAATGGGCAGCGGCTTTGGCCCGGCGGGCAGCGGTTTTATCCGTTTAAATCTGGGATGTCCACGTACCTACCTTGAAATGGCAATAGACGGCCTGAAGCGAATATCGGTGAAGACAATCAAAGGAATACCAATAGGCGGATGAATTTTTCGGGCGGTAAACTGACAACGGTGTTATTTCTGCGGCATGATATCGCCTGAGCGCCAGTAAAAAACCGGCCATCAAGGCCGGTTGGGTCCGGAGCGCGGTTTCACTATCAGGGGCGTCTGAATAACACGATGCTGCGCCCGGCCAGATCGAAATCCATTTCTTCGGTAATCCGCATTCCCTGCTGCGCGTTATCGGCAGTCGTCAGTTCAAGTACCCAGCCGCCTTCTCCCCACATCGGAATACGGAACGGTACGCTGCCTTCAAACGGATTGAAAAGCAGTAAGGCGTCATGCCAGATCCCCGCTTCTGGCTGAAGATCGGGTCGACTAATGCATACGCCTATCGTCGATCCCTCATCCCATTGTTCGGATTGCTGCGCCCCTCCGCCGGCGTTAAACCAGCGGATCTCCAGACCGTCGCGCCAGCTCTCCCGGCGCAGCAACGGTTGCATGGCGCGCAGTTGAATCAGATGACGGGTAAACTCTCGTAGCGCATTGGCGGTTTCCGGCAAATTATCCCAGTGGACCCACGATATTTCACTGTCCTGACAGTAGCCATTATTATTGCCCATCTGACTGCGGCCAAACTCATCGCCCGCTAATAACATCGGCGTGCCGTGCGAGAAAAGCAAGGTGGTCAGGAAATTGCGTTTCTGTTGCTCGCGTATCGCATTGATGCCTTCGTCGTCGGTTGGCCCTTCTGCGCCATAGTTACAGGAGCGGTTATCATTATGCCCGTCATTATTATCTTCGCCATTGGCTTCATTATGTTTGTCGTTATAAGACACCAGATCGTTCAGCGTGAAGCCGTCATGGGCAGTAATAAAGTTAACGCTTGACCAGGGGCGACGGCCGCGCAAATCATAGAGATCGCCGGAACCCAGCAGGCGTGCGGCGAAATCATTTGTGACGTTGTCACCTTTCCAGTATTCGCGCACCGTATCTCGGTATTTATCATTCCATTCGCCCCACCCTGGTGGAAAGCCGCCAACCTGATAGCCGCCCGGTCCGATATCCCAGGGTTCGCCAATCAGTTTCAGTTTTGCCAGCACCGGGTCTTGCGTTACCGCATCAAAAAAGCCGCCTCTCTGATCAAAGCCTTCCGGCTCACGACCAAGAATGGTGCCCAAATCAAAACGAAAGCCGTCGACATGCATTGACTCCGCCCAATAGCGAAGGGAATCCATCACCATTTGCAGTACCCGTGGATGAGAGGTATTGACGGTATTACCTGTCCCTGTATCGTTAATGTAATAGCGATGCTGATCGGGCATCGTGCGATAGTAAGAGAAGTTATCGATACCTTTAAATGACAGCGTGGGGCCAAGCTCATTCCCTTCTGCCGTATGGTTATAGACCACGTCCAGTATCACTTCGACGCCGGCATCATGGAAAGCGCGCACCATATTGCGGAATCCCTGAATACCTTTTGGACCATAGTAGCGCGTCGCCGGCGCAAAAAAGCCCAGCGAGTTGTATCCCCAGAAATTTTTCAGCCCTTTATCGAGCAGATGCTGATCGTCCGGGAACCAGTGAACGGGTAAAAGCTCGACGGAGGTAATCCCCAGACTTTTAATGTAATCCACGCTGGCTTTATGCCCCATGCCCTCAAACGTACCGCGTAGAGGCTCAGGGATCGCGGAATTAAGCTGGGTAAAGCCTTTTACATGCGTTTCATAAATAATGGCGTTCGACCACGGTATGGAAGGCCGTTGTCTATCCTCCCAATTCGCCTCAGCCGGATCAATCACCCGGCATTTAGGCGTAAATGGCGCGCTATCCTGGTCATCAAAGGTCAAATCTTTATCGTCATGAAGTAATTGATACGCGAAATGCGCATCGTTCCACTGAATATCGCCCACCAGCTCACGGGCATAAGGGTCAATAAGCAGCTTATTGGGGTTAAAACGATGACCATTTTCCGGGTCATAAGGACCGTAAACGCGGTACCCATACAGCGCGCCGGGCTGCAACTTCGGGACATAGCCGTGCCATATTTCGTCGGTATATTCCGGTAACTCCAGACGAGCGATTTCATGCTCCCCGCTCGGATCGTAAAGACAAAGCTCGACGCGTTCCGCATGGGCGGAAAAAATAGCGAAATTCACGCCTTCGCCGTCATAATTTGCGCCAAGCGTATGGCTGTATCCTGATCTGATTTCAAAAGCCCTGTTTGTTGTCATTCTCTTTCTCCACCCACGGTAAACGTTGTCCTGTCACGGCACATCAACACATAAACTCAGTCGCTCATTAAAACCAGTACGCCGCCCTGATGTGAGGCCAACGACAGGCGTTCACCAGGCATTAACCTCTCCTGGGTAAGCACATTGCGATAACGATGCTGATTAAGCTGTCCGGGTATAATAATGTCGGTTCCTGCCCAGAAACCGCTATGCGATTGTGACAATAAGCCGTCACATTCGGCGAACACCAGTCGGGGCGCAACAACAATCAGCGCATCATCATGATTAACTCTGGCGTAAGCGATGACCTTGTCGGCACGCTGACCAACAGCCCGCAGCGGTATATAGTCGCCAAAACGGAAGAGCTCCTGATTCTGCTGACGCAGACGCAGTAATGCAGCGGTGACATACTGATTCACCTGCCCGTTCAGCCAACTCTCTTCGCGCGAGAAAACTCCCGGCGTTAGTTGGTCTAACTGCTGCGCCAGCGTGGCGAAATCCGGTTCGCGGCGGTTGTCGGGATCGACAAGACTAAAATTTAACGCCTCGCTCCCCTGATAGATATCAGGTACCCCCGGCGCGGTTAATTTGATAACGGTCTGCGTCAGGCTGTTAACCAGCCCTGCGCGGATGAAGGGTTGCAAGGAACGATAAAAATCCTGCAAAAATGTCTGATTATCCGGCGCCAGTAAATAACGGGCGTAATCAAGCATTGCCGTTTCGTAAGCCTCATTACTGTCCACCCAATCGGTACGCAGCTTCGCTTCGCGTAGCGCTTTCTCCACAAAGGCTTCAAAGCGTATTTTCAGCGCGTTTAGGCCAGTTTCGTCCTGTGGTTGTAGCATCGGGGGCCAGACGCCGGTCAGCGCCTGATATAACATCCACGTATCCGCCGATTTTGGCGCAGTGCCATCATTTAAAAATTTGACATGGGTCTGGTTCATCTGCCGCCAGCGGGCAAGGCATTCGCTCCACTGTTCCGGCGCTTCGGTAAGCGTATACAGGCGTGCTCGCGCATCCTCGCCTCGCTTGGTATCGTGGGTCGACGTACCGGATAGCGCATCAGGCTGTCGCGCCTGTCGGGTTTTCATCTCATGGTGAAAGCGTTCAATGGAGAAGTGATGCGTGACGGGCTCGGCGCCGACTTCATTTAACGCCAGTCCCATGTTTTGACGAAAGAAAAGCGTATCCTCTACCGATTTCGCCATCAGCGGACCGGTGAGTTGCTGGAATCGAACGCGAAACTGTGTCGCCTCCTCCTGGCTGGAGGCGGGAACATCGCCGGTAAGAAGGCGGCTCAGAAATGTAAGCGCTTCTGGCTGCGGAGGATTTTCAAGCGTCTTTACCCGTTCCACAATACGGTGTAACAGGCAAATATCGGTCGGCGGTAGCCCTTCTGCCGTGCCGTAAGTGCGATATACGGGAAAGGCAATTAATAACTCGCGTAACGCCTGCCGAACGACGCTCTCTTCCTGTGCGATCTGTAGCTCGCTGGCAATCGACAGCGCAAGCGCGAGCAGCCGGGTAAATTCCCCCTCGAAATTGCGATCGACCATCAGCAATTTAGCCGCCCGTAATTCCGCCCGCATATCCACTGGCGCGCCTTTAACGGTCTCGTAAGCCTGGCGCAGATTGTCTATCTGCTCATCGTCAACCAGCACCTCCGCCAGCGAGGCGATAAATTCATAGCCTGTGGTGCCGGAAACCGGCCAGTCATCAGGAAGTTGCTCGCCTTTAGCGAGAATTTTTTCCACGGTGATATAGCACGCCGGCCCCACTTCCTGACGTAAACGCGCAAGATAGGCTTTCGGATCGGCAAGGCCGTCGATATGATCGATACGTAAACCGTCAACCGCCCCTGTTCTGACCAGCTCCAGAATCAGCCGATGTGTATCGTCGAAGACGGTTTTATCTTCCACCCGCATTCCTACCAGCCCTGTGACCTCAAAGAAACGCCGATATGAGAGCGAGCGAGCGGCATCGCGCCAGGACATTAATTTCCACGGCTGGCGCTCATGCAAATCAGCAATAGCGGCTTTATCGGTAAGCGCCAGTATTTCAGCCTCGCGCCCCTGCCACGTCGCCGGCGCAAGCGGATAATAGTTATCATAATAGGCGAACGTGGGTTTACCCGTAGCGGGATCGGGCTTGATCGCAATTTCTCCGTTTTCCAGCACGGCGTCAAACGTGTCGCCTAAAAAAGGCAGCGTCAGTCGGCGCGACCAGTCAATATCGAAATGGCGCGCGTAACGGCTCTCCTTGCCATATTCAAGCACGTCGCGCCACCAGGCGTTTTCCAGCGAGCTGGCCATGTGATTAGGCACAATATCGATGATCAATCCCAGACCTTGCGCTTTAAGTTCAGCTACCAGTCTTTCAAATCCTTCGCGCCCGCCAATAGAAGGCTCAATCTCATTCGCATCGGTGACATCATAACCATGCGTTGACGCTTTGGTGGCGGTAAAGATGGGTGAGGCATAAAGATGGCTGATACCCAGATTTTTAAGGTAAGGCACCAGCGCCGCAGCGCGATCGAAGGTCATGCCATTACGAAACTGAAGGCGATACGTTGCAGTTGGGATCATGATGCAGACTCTCCCTGGGCTAAGCGAACAATAAGAGAATGTTGGGAAAGCGACCCGGTGGATTCATTAGGCCAGGCGAAGAGGGTCTTACCCGGTAAATCGGGCAGTAATACCGTCGTGGCGCTAATATTCAGCGCCAGTGACAGTGTTCCTCCCGGAAAACGCCAGCTAACGGCAATAAACCCGGGCGCGGTTTGCAATACCGTTCCTGAGCTCTCACGGGCAGCGGACAACAGCGGCACGATATGCTTCTGGCGCAAAAGCAGTAGTTCGCGGGTAAACGCCAGCCACGCTTTACCCTCTTCACTGTGCTGTTGCTTCCAGTTAAGTTTTGAGCGTTGAAAGGTCTCTGGCGCATTCGGGTCCGGAACATTTTCCCCTGCATGATCGGCAAATTCTTTTGCGCGACCTTCACGAACGGCGCGGGCTAAATCCCCATGGAAATCGGTAAAAAAAAGAAAAGGACGGCTTTCGCCATACTCTTCGCCCATAAAAAGCAGCGGAATATGCGGTGAAAGCAGCAACGTGGCGAGCAATACTTTTGTTCGTTCAGCGCCCGCCAGGGTTATCAGTCTGTCGCCCTGGGCGCGGTTACCGACCTGATCGTGGTTCTGAATAAAATCCACAAAGGTGACCGGGGGTTGTCCGGTACTTTTTACGCCGCGAGGTTCGCCGGTTTGTGGTGAAATTTCTCCCTGATAAGCGAATCCTTCGGCCAGCGCTCTTGCGAGGTGTTTTTCCGGGGCATCAGCAAAATCGTTGTAGTAGGCCTGGGTCTCTCCGGTCGCAAAAACGTGGATGGCATTATGAAAATCGTCATTCCATTCGGCGGTAAACAGCGGCGCATTGCCATCCTGATCACGGGGATGCAGAGAAATAATATTGCGGCTATCTTCGGTGGTCAGATGAATGGGTCTGTCGGTAATGTCTTCCCGAATACGTTGTGCGATTTCAACCAGCACATGCCTGGCGCTACTGTCCTCAATCTGATCGATAGCGTCAAAGCGTAAGCCGTCGAGATGGTATTCTGTCAGCCAGTATAACGGCGCCTCGATGATATAGCGCCGCACGGCGTCGACATCATAGGCGATACCATTTCCCCACGGCGTCATGCGCTCTTTGTGGAAAAACGCCGGTGCCAATAGCGGTAAATAATTTCCTTCCGGGCCGAAATGGTTCAGCACAATATCCAGGACGACGGAAAGACCATACCCATGCGCGGCGTCAATAAACGCCTTGAAATCATCCGGCGTCCCATAGGCAGAATGCGGCGCGTAAAGCAGTACGCCGTCATAGCCCCAGCCACGCTCGCCGCCAAATTGCGCAACGGGCATCACTTCAATAACGGTAACGCCGAGTTCAGCGAGATAAGGCAGCTTCGCTATTGCGGCGCGGAAGGTGCCTTCCGGAGTGAACGTGCCTGTATGCATCTCATACACCACGGCCTGCTCCCAACGGCTACCTTTCCACCCGGTGTTGCGCCACGTGTAGCTGCCTGGATCAACCACATATGACGGACCGTTGACGTCAGTTTTTTGAGCGCGGGAAGCCGGATCGGGGACCACCATGCCATCGCTGAGTACAAAATTATACTCCGTACCTGGCGTCACCCCGGATACATCCAGCGTAAACCAGCCGTCACCGCTCGCCTGCATTTCCTGGTCTTTACCCGCAAGCCTGAGCATAACCTTTTGCTGACCGGTGGCCCAAAGACGAAAGCGGACGACATCAGCGGCGATATATTCAGCTCCCCAGCTTTTGCAAAAAATTTTTGAACTCATTTGTCGCTCCGTTTAACCCATAACCTCTACAGCATCCGAAAAACAAGCATAGACTATGGGGCTAATTTTTACGTGACACTGTCACTTAACAGGCATTCTTTTTCCTATCTGCGTGTAAAACCGTGGAATTATTGTCGGGATTGCTCAGATGTACCGAAGTGCGCGGTATCGCCTCGCCCGTGTTCGCCAGAGCCCTGAACACGCTGTAGCTGGATAACCTCCCCCTGCTCCCAGGCGTTAGCCCCCTTAACAACGGGATGCTCAGGCAGATCCTGCCGCTCGCGTTTAATGGCTTGGGTATCAATTCCCAGACGGCGATCCCGATCGGCCAGCAGCGCGGGGTCAAGCTGGCCGTCGCCAGTAAAGCCCATCATCAGCGCAGGGATACCCATTGGCAGGGTTTTATCCCGGTCGGTATGCCAGGTGTGCCAGGTCTTGCCATAAGTATTAACAATCTTACTCATCAACGCTTTATCAGCGACCTGCGGTAAGCCAGGCGCCACCAGGCTACCGGATTTCACCTCGTACTGGTGGCTGTGCCACAGTTTTTTCTCCTCGGGAGGAAGCGTTTTAAATAAACGTTCGCTGATAATGTACTCCACCCCCATCAGGCGCGCGTTTTTCGTATTGCCGTCGTAAATCACCGCCTGCATGACATCTTCGTTCAGGACGGTAACGTAATGGTGCGCTTCCATCTGTCCGTTTTTATCACCGCTATAAAAATGGAACCCGTCAAGGTAGGTACTGATGGCATCGACAGGTGGTCTGGATTGAATAGCCGCCGCGCCTGTTTCCAGGGTACGTAATTTGGCAGAGGTTTTTTCCCCGGGAATAGGCGTTTGCGGCGGCGTATTATTGGCGCCGCATCCGGCCAGAAAAGAAATGATAAAGAGTGCCAGCGGTAAAATTTTCATTAGGTCTCCATATAGTGAAAGGGCTCTAATGAAAATAGTGCAATACCACGTGATTGGTAGAAGAAATGGAAGATGTTATTTGTGACGGCGTCACAAATAGTAAAACCCGACACACAGGCCGGGTTTTGATATCAGTTTACTCTTATTTTGAGAGTTCTTTCTTGATTTCGTCTTTTATTTTGCTTAATTCACTCTGCGGGTTTTTCTTACAAAGCTCAACGGCCAGCGGCACTGCTGTCGTCTCAGTTTCCTGGAAATCAACGTAGTCCCCGCCTTTAAAATCTTCATCTTCATTCAGCACCCAGAAAGCGACTGGCGCCATCGTCTGCGGATTGAGGTCAACAAACTCCTGGCAGCTCATACCTTTAGGCGTAACGTTTGTTTTAGTAGTATCTGTTGCCGCATTCACGCTAACACTGGTTACCAGCGCTGCCACGATAATACCTGCTGTAGCAAGGGAGAATTTATTCATTGTTGTTGCTCCAATAATTATATAAATAACCTCTACATCTGCGCGTTAACCCGTTAATGTAGAACGCAGAAAATAATACCCCTCCTCTCTCAGGAATAAAGATCACCCTCCGCGATATGGCTATTATTGATATTTACGTTGACTGATTTTGATGTTTGATGAATAAAGCAACATGGCGAGCAGATTTTAGGGCGAAAAAGTAGGCCACGACAATAGCCACTGACGTGGTCTACGGTACGTTGAGGTGATAGAAATACGGCAGCCGGGAGCGAGCCCTCCGTCTGAAGGTATATTCATCAGCCCGATCAACCCATCGTTACCGGGCTGGAGAGGTTATCAGGCGTTAAGCTGGTAGTCGAGGGTGATTTCCGCATTCAGAACCTGCGATACCGGGCACCCGGCTTTTGCTTTCTGGATGATTTGATCGAAAGTTGAAGCATCAATATCTGCTACCGCGACTTTGCTTTGTAGCGCAATTTTGGTAATGGCGAAGCCCGCCTCCACCTTATCAAGCGATACGTCAGCGGTGGTGTCAATGGATGTCGGCGTAAATCCAGCCTCTCCCAGCATGAGTGATAGCGCCATGGAGAAACAGGCCGCATGTGCGGCGCCAATTAACTCTTCCGGGTTGGTTCCCTGCGCGCCTTCGAACCGGGTATTGAATCCATACGGTTGTTGATTAAGCACGCCGCTTTCTGTTGATACAGTACCTTTACCTCGTTTGATGTCGCCTTCCCAGTGTGCCTGACCTTTCTTATGGATTGTCATTTTTGCTCTCCTGTTGGCTCAAAAAATAAAGTATAGACCATGCTGCTAATCTGCGTTGTCCATGCCGATGGAGGTAGCATGTTGTCGATTACCCGCACTTCAGATATAGAAAATAGTTGTATACTTTTTCAATGATGGATATTAAACCAACAGGCCTCACTTTCTTTAAAGAATATATCCCTCCTTTTATCCTTACTTTTTCTTCTGGAGGCGTATTCCATTATGTATATTTTAATTCAAATTAAGATTTGTCTTATCTCGTTGTAATAAAGGATAAAAATCGCAATAACTAGCCTTTTAAATGTATATTAATTGACCACTATTTGTATGAGGATATGTAATTGGCAAACGTAATATATTTTCTTCTGGGGTAAGCAATTAGAGTTCCGTCTTGCGTTAAAATAACTCCAGGACTAATCTTAACCACAGCCGCAAAAATATTTGCCATGCTGAATACGAATTAATTTTCTGCGAGCCGTACTAAATAAATACATGTTCACGGAGGCATTATATGTTTACTTATCACTCAGCAAATACCTCAGCAGCACAACCAGCCCTGGTCAACGCGATTGAACAAGGATTACGCGCGGAGTTAGGCGTTGTCACTGAAGATGATATTTTAATGGAGCTGACCAAATGGGTTGAGGCTTCCGACAATGACATCCTCAGTGACATCTACCAGCAGACCATCAACTATGTGGTAAGCGGGCAGCACCCGACTCTGTAAAACCTGCTATGCTGTATCGGCAACCTTAGGGGTTACGTTTCTTTCGCGTAAGCGAATTTGTCCTTAAAACTAGCAACAGGATTGAGGAGTTAACATGAAATCGAACCGTCAGGCTCGTCATATACTTGGACTGGATTACAGAATTTCCAACCAGCGTAAGGTTGTTACTGAAGGCGACACCAGCAGCGTGGTGAATAACCCAACCGGCAGAAAGCGCCGCGCCGATAGCCAAAAGTAATCGTACAGTCCTGAAATGACGTTAAACACCATTGCATCTGCAATGGTGTTTTTGTTTATAGGAATGACCTTAACGTCTCACAATGCTTTATACTCAGGGTCGGTTCCCTGGTGGAAGGCAATATATGATGATAAACGACGGTGCCAGGGACAGTTATTCGAAAAAGAGTGAGTAACATGGAAACTACAACCAAGAAAGCACGTTCCCTTTATATCCCTTACGCTGGCCCTGTATTGCTGGAATTCCCCCTGTTAAACAAAGGCAGCGCTTTTAGCGTAGAAGAGCGCCGCAACTTCAATTTGTCAGGGCTGCTGCCAGAGGTCGTCGAGTCGATTGAAGAACAGGCCGAACGCGCCTGGCTCCAGTATCAGGGGTTTAAAACAGAAATCGATAAGCATATTTACCTGCGTAACATCCAGGATACCAACGAAACGCTCTTTTATCGACTGGTGCAAAACCATCTTGAAGAGATGATGCCGGTTATCTATACCCCGACCGTGGGCGCGGCCTGTGAGCGCTTCTCTGAGATTTATCGCCGGGCGCGCGGCGTATTTATCTCTTATCCGAACCGTCACAATATGGACGACATTTTGCAGAATGTGCCTAACCACAACATTAAAGTTATTGTGGTGACGGATGGCGAACGGATTCTGGGGCTTGGCGATCAGGGCATCGGCGGGATGGGGATCCCTATCGGTAAGCTGTCATTATACACAGCCTGCGGCGGCATTAGTCCGGCCTATACCCTTCCCGTTGTGCTGGATGTCGGCACCAACAATCAACAGTTACTCAACGATCCGCTTTACATGGGCTGGCGTCATCCGCGCATTACCGACGATGAGTATTATGCGTTCGTCGATGAGTTTATTCAGGCCGTTAAGCAGCGCTGGCCAGATATCCTGCTACAGTTCGAAGATTTCGCGCAGAAAAACGCAATGCCGCTGTTGACGCGCTATCGTGATGAGATTTGCTCCTTTAACGATGATATTCAGGGCACCGCAGCCGTGACCGTCGGTACGTTGATCGCCGCCAGCCGCGCTGCCGGCAGTCAGCTTAGCGAGCAGAAAATCGTTTTCCTCGGCGCGGGTTCCGCCGGATGTGGGATTGCTGAACAGATCATCGCGCAGACTCAGCGTGAAGGTTTAAGCGAAGATGCCGCCCGACAGAACGTTTTTATGGTCGATCGCTTCGGCCTGTTGACGGACCGGATGCCAAATTTATTGCCGTTCCAGGCAAAACTGGTGCAGAAATGCGACAATCTCCAGCACTGGGATACCGAAAATGACGTGTTGTCGCTGCTGGATGTGGTGCGTAACGTGAAGCCGGATATTCTGATCGGGGTTTCCGGCCAGACCGGGCTCTTTACTGAAGAGATCATCCGCGAGATGCATAAGCATTGCCCTCGCCCGATCGTCATGCCGCTCTCTAATCCCACCTCTCGCGTGGAGGCCACGCCACAGGACATTATCGCCTGGACGGAAGGCAACGCGCTGGTGGCAACCGGCAGCCCATTCTCGCCGGTCATCTGGAAAGATAAGGTTTATCCGATCGCACAATGTAATAACGCCTATATTTTCCCCGGCATCGGTCTGGGGGTTATCGCTTCCGGCGCATCGCGCATTACTGATGAAATGCTGATGTCAGCCAGTGAGACGCTGGCGAAACATTCTCCGCTGGTGAATAACGGCGAAGGATTAGTGTTACCAGCGCTTAAAGACATCCAGGTCGTGTCGCGCGCTATCGCTTTTGCCGTAGGTAAAATGGCGCAGCAACAAGGCGTAGCGGTGAAAACCTCAGCGGAAGCGCTGCAACAGGCGATTGACGATAACTTCTGGAAACCGGAATACCGCGACTACCGTCGGACTTCCATTTAATACGTACCCGGCGGTGAATGCCGCCGGATATCACTTTCTTCTTTAGTTTTGGCGAGTCTGTCGACACACCTGAATTCCTTTCCCTGCTTATTTGTCAAGCTACTAATATTAGCCACCTTTATGTATTGAACGGGGATTTATCAGGATAATCCTGGCTAAACTATTACATTGTATTTCTGCCGCCTTGCATAACTCATCAGAAATATTAATCCTAAAGAGGTAATAGCGCCTTACCTGCTATTACCTGCTATGCAGTTCACTATTAATAAAAGGAGAAGGTTATGAAAGCTGCTGTTGTCACACAAGATCATCAGGTTGATGTTACTGAGAAAACGCTGCGTCCCCTTCGCCACGGTGAAGCTTTGCTAAAAATGGAGTGCTGCGGCGTATGCCATACCGATCTACACGTGAAAAACGGCGATTTCGGTGACAAAACCGGCGTCATTCTGGGACACGAAGGCATTGGCGTCGTGGCGGAAGTCGGTCCCGGTGTCACCTCGCTGAAACCCGGCGATCGCGCGAGTGTCGCGTGGTTTTATGAAGGATGCGGACACTGTGAGTATTGCAATACGGGCAATGAAACCTTATGCCGCAACGTGAAAAATGCCGGTTACACGGTAGATGGCGGCATGGCCGAAGAGTGTATTGTCGTCGCGGATTATGCGGTGAAAGTACCGGAAGGTCTGGACTCTGCGGCGGCAAGTAGTATTACCTGCGCGGGCGTTACCACCTATAAAGCGGTGAAGATTTCTCATATTAAACCTGGCCAGTGGATTGCCATCTACGGTCTGGGCGGTCTGGGTAATCTGGCCTTGCAGTACGCGAAAAACGTTTTCAATGCGAAAGTGATCGCCATTGATGTCAATGATGGACAACTGAAACTGGCCGAGGAAATGGGCGCAGATCTGACCATTAATTCACGTACGGAAGATGCGGCTAAAATTGTGCAGGAAAAAACCGGTGGCGCGCACGCAGCGGTGGTTACCGCGGTCGCTAAGGCGGCGTTTAATTCCGCAGTAGATGCCGTTCGCGCCGGAGGCCGCGTGGTGGCAGTCGGACTGCCGCCAGAAGCCATGAACCTTGATATCCCTCGCCTGGTGCTGGATGGCATTCAGGTTGTCGGTTCGTTGGTGGGGACACGCCAGGATCTGACCGAAGCCTTCCAGTTCGCGGCGGAAGGAAAAGTCGTACCAAAAGTCGCTCTACGTCCGCTTGAAGATATCAACGTTATTTTTAAAGAGATGGAACAAGGGCAAATTCGTGGCCGTATGGTCATCGATTTCCGTCGTTAAACGATTTGCTGTGGTCGTCTGAGTATACAGACAGCAGATGAAAACAAGGCGCTACGAGGATAGCGCCTTGTTTATCAGATCGCGAAAGAATTACTGAATACCTTTTTCGCTCTCTTTTTTTGCTTCCGCCTTCTCGATTTCACGATACCAGCGTGGATGATGTTTCTTCGCCCAGCGACGGCTGACCTTCCCTTCGATCATGCCTTTAATCGAGCCTTTCACCCAAAATGCCATATACATATGGATGAGGATCGCGTGCATTAAAATAATGCCCGCCGCCGCATGAATTAACAGGCTATAACGCACCACCTGCATGGGGAAATACTGCGCGAAATACGGACGCCAGATAATCACGCCAGTCACCAGCAGCACAAAAATCATGCTCATAATGGACCAGAACATCATCTTCTGTCCGGCATTGTATTTGCCGACATCCGCCACCTTATGCTCATTGCCTTTCAATACTTCGACAATATTTTTCAGCCACGGAATGTCTTTTTTATCCGGGATGTTGTGGTGGACGAAACGCACGAACATAAACATCAGAGCGATGAAAATGGCAATACCGAAGAACGGGTGCAAAATACGTCCCATCTGCGGCGTGCCGAAGGTTTGCGTCAGCCATTGTAGCGTCGGGAAGAAAAACGAAATCCCCGACAGCGCTACCAGGAAGAAGCAGATCACCACCGTCCAGTGACAGGCGCGGTCGACAAATTTCGTGCGCACAATCATTTTCGACTTACTCATGATGATCCTCCTCATCGTCGTCCGTTTCTTTATTCGGGCCAATACCGATGTAGTGGTAAATCAGACCGGCGAAAGTGGCGATAAAGCCCGCTGCGGCCAGCGGTTTTAGCGCCCCTTTCCACAGATTGATTGAGGTATCGATCTGCGGATCTTTCGGCAAGCCGTGGTACAACTCCGGCTGATTGGCATGGTGCAGCACATACATGACGTGCGTACCGCCGACGCCCTGCGGGTTGTAGATACCGGCATGTTCAAAGCCACGCGCTTTTAACTTCTCCACGCGTTGCTCACCCAGTTCCAGCATCTCTTTTTTGGTGCCGAAGTGAATAGCCCCGGTCGGACAAGTTTTGACGCAGGCCGGTTCCTGGCCCACGCTGACGCGATCGACGCAGAGCGTACATTTATAAACGCGGTTGTCCTCTTTGTTGAGGCGCGGAATATTAAACGGACACCCGGCGATACAGTAACCACAGCCGATACAGTGTTCAGATTGAAAATCAACAATCCCGTTCGCGTACTGGATGATAGCCCCGGCAGATGGACAGGCTTTAAGACAGCCTGGATCTTCACAGTGCATACAACCATCTTTACGAATCAGCCACTCCAGCTTGCCGTTCTGCTCGGTTTCGGTAAAGCGCATCACCGTCCAGGACTTGGCGCTGAGATCGGCAGGGTTATCGTACACCCCGACACAATGACCAACGTTATCGCGAATATCGTTCCATTCAGAACAGGCTACCTGGCAGGCTTTACAGCCGACACAGGAGGAGACGTCGATCAGTTTCGCGACTTCGGCTTTGTAATCACGCGCCTGCGGAGGCGGCGTGATGGCGTTTGTTGCGGACCGTTTAATAATGTCCTGCGTTTCCATAGACATATGTTCGCCTCCCTTACGCCTTCTCGATGTTAACTAAAAACGCTTTGTATTCCGGCGTTTGCGAGTTGGCATCACCGACATTTGGCGTCAGAGTATTGGCGATATAGCCTTTGCGCGCGACACCCTCAAAGCCCCAGTGAATCGGGATCCCCACCGTTTCAACCTGCTGACCGTTGACATGCAGGGTGCGAAGACGACGAGTTACCACCGCGACCGCGCGAATAAACCCGCGTTTACTGCTCACCTTCACATAGTCGCCGTTAGCGATACCTTTCGCTGCCGCCAGCGTCTCACTGATCTCCACAAACTGTTCCGGCTGAGCGATAGCGTTAAGTAGCGCATGTTTGGTCCAGGTATGGAAATGCTCTGTGAGGCGGTAAGTCGTGCCCACGTACGGAAACTGCTCCTTCTTACCCATGCGCAGCGCATCTTCTTCATACAGACGCGCCGCCGGGTTCGAGACCACATTCGGGTGCAGCGGGTTAGTGCCCAGCGGCGTTTCCATCGGCTCGTAGTGTTCAGGGAACGGTCCTTCCGCCATTTTATCAATAGCAAACAGACGTCCCAGCCCTTCCGGCTGCATGATAAACGGATTGGTCCCGCTCCCCGGCGCCGCGTTGTTAAAGTCCGGAATATCGTTCCCTGTCCACTTCGCGCCGTTCCACTGGATCAGCATCCGTTTTGGATCCCACGGTTTACCCTGCGGATCAGCCGAAGCGCGGTTATACAATACGCGACGGTTTAGCGGCCACGCCCACGCCCAACCCAGTGTATTGCCAAGCCCTGACGGGTCGGCGTTATCACGTCTGGACATCTGGTTGCCCTGCTCCGTCCAGCTACCGGTATAAATCCAGCAGGAGGAGGATGTCGTACCGTCATCGCGCAGTAATGCAAAACTGCTCAACAACTGGCCTTTCCTGGCAAGCAGTGTACCGTTGGCGTCATAGAGATCTTCCAGCGCATAGCCGTTGTTCTCTTTCGCCACTTCTTCTGAATGCGGTTCATCCGGCTGCTTGTAGTTCCAGCTCATCTTCAATAGTGGTTCGGCGCCTTTACCGCCTTCTGCGCGATACATTTCACGCAGACGATGGTAAATACCGGCCAGAATCTCGCCGTCGTTACGCGCTTCGCCCGGCGCGTCCTGACCTTTCCAGTGCCACTGTAACCAGCGACCGGAGTTAGCGATAGAGCCATCCTCTTCCGCAAAACAGGTAGACGGCAGACGGAAGACTTCGGTCTGAATCGTTGTCGGATCAACATCATTAGATTCGCCGTGGTTCTGCCAGAACGTTGACGTTTCAGTCACCAGCGGATCGATAACGACCAGATACTTCAGTTTGCTTAAGCTTTGCACCACTTTGTTTTTGTCCGGGAAGGACGCCACCGGGTTAAAGCCCTGACAGAAATAGCCGGTGACTTTCCCGCTATCCATCATGTTGAAATATTTGATCACGTCATAGGACTGATCCCACTTAGGCAGCCAGGCAAAGCCCCAGTCATTCTCTTTCTGCGCCGCATCGCCATAGAAAGATTTCATCAGGCTGACGAAGAACTTAGGATAATTACCCCAGTAGTTGACCTGATCGGCCAGCGTCGCTTTGGGGGTATTCGCTGCCAGATAAGTTTGCAGATCGGCCTGTTTTTCTGACGGTAGCGTCAGGTAACCCGGCAGGCTGGTGGAGAGCAGTCCTAAATCCGTTAAACCCTGAATATTAGAGTGGCCGCGCAAAGCGTTCACACCGCCGCCAGCCATCCCCATATTGCCGAGCAGCAACTGGATCATCGCCATGGTACGGATGTTCTGCGCCCCGACGGTATGTTGCGTCCAGCCCAGCGCATACAGGAAGGTGGTAGTGCGATCCGGAACGCTGGTAGAGGCCAACACCTCACACACCTTCAGGAAGTCTGCTTTCGGCGTACCGCAAATGTTTTCCACGACGTCCGGCGTATAGCGCGAAACGTGCTGCTTCAGCAGATTCCACACACAGCGTGGGTGCGTCAACGTTTCATCACGTTTGGCATAGCCGTTTTCATCGAACTGGTAGTTCCAGGAGGATTTATCGTACTGACGCTTTTGGGCGTCATAGCCGCTGAAAAGACCGTCATCAAAGGCAAAATCATCCCGCACCAGCAGGCTGGCGTTGGTGTAATGCTTAACGTATTCAGCGTTGATTTTGTTATTTTCGATCAGGTACAGCAAAACGCCGGACAGAAAGGTAATGTCTGTACCGGAACGTATTGGCGCATAGATATCCGCCACCGACGCCGTACGCGTAAAGCGTGGATCAACGACAATCAGCGTCGCATCGTTATTGTTTTTCGCTTCCATCGCCCAGCGGAAACCCACCGGATGCGCTTCTGCGGCATTGCCGCCCATCACCATCACGACGTTGGCGTTTTTAATATCCACCCAGTGGTTGGTCATCGCACCGCGACCAAATGTTGGAGCAAGACTTGCTACCGTTGGTCCGTGTCAAACGCGCGCCTGGTTATCTACCGCCAGCATACCGAGAGAACGCGCAAACTTCTGCGTCAGCATACCCGTTTCATTGCTGGCCGCCGAGGCGCACAGCATTCCGGTAGAGAGCCAGCGGTTAACCGTGACGCCCTGCTCATTCTTTTCAATAAAGTTGGCGTCGCGGTCGGCTTTCATTAATTTAGCAATACGAGTGAAAGCGTCATCCCAGCTAATGCGCTGCCACTTGTCGGAACCCGGCGCGCGGTATTCCGGATAGCGTAGGCGATCTTCACTGTGAACATAGTCCAGCAAACCGGCCCCTTTCGGGCACAGCGCGCCACGGCTTACCGGATGATCCGGGTCGCCTTCAATATGGTAAATCGCTTCTTTCGCGTTTTTTGCCCCATCTCCCAGGCTATACATTAATAGCCCGCAACCTACGGAACAGTATGTGCAGGAGTTACGGATCTCTTTTGCGCGCAACAGCTTATAGTTTCGCGCCTGAGCCAGGGCCATTTTAGGGGTAAAACCCAGTGCGGCCACCGTTGTTCCCGCCATACCGCCCGCGCAGATTTTAAAAAATTGTCTGCGGCTGACGTCCATTGCTTTCCTCTTTTTTCCACGGATGCACGCCTCCTTCGAACTGCAGCAAAACCTCAGTCCAGGATGCGTGTATAACTTCGCGAGGAAACTAACAGCAAAATCGATAACTTTTTTGCGTCAAATCAATATTGAAACGGTTCCGCTACTAAATAGCCCTATTTTTAAACTGCAATAACTCCAGGGAGGTACTAAAAAATGACACTGCATGGCATCGCCCCCGGAAAAAGTGCTATAAGTGGCAGTTTATTTTGCGTGGTATTCAGGACAGTCACAAAGCATGACATCACAAAAAGCAACGCTAATAGGGCTTGTTGCCATCGTTCTGTGGAGCACGATGGTTGGGTTAATTCGCGGCGTCAGCGAAGGTCTCGGACCGGTAGGCGGCGCAGCCATGATCTATTCATTAAGCGGCCTGCTGCTGATTTTTACCGTCGGATTACCTGATATCCGTCGTTTCCCGGGGCGATACCTCATCGCAGGCAGTGTACTGTTTGTCAGTTATGAAATATGCCTGGCGCTTTCTCTCGGTTATGCCGCCACTCGCCATCAGGCTATCGAAGTCGGCATGGTTAACTATTTATGGCCCAGCCTGACCATTCTGTTTGCCATTCTTTTTAACGGGCAAAAAACTAACTGGCTTATTGTTCCTGGATTGCTTATTGCACTTACTGGCGTTTGCTGGGTTCTGGGGGGCGAGAATGGTCTTAATGCCGAAGAAATTATCAGCAATGTCGCCACCAGTCCGCTAAGTTATTTCCTGGCATTTCTTGGGGCGTTTATATGGGCGACGTACTGCACTGTCACAAATAAATATGCGCGTGGTTTTAACGGTATCACCGTCTTTGTGTTACTCACCGCCGTGGCGCTGTGGTTACACTATTTTCTTACGCCGCAACCTGCCATGATATTTAGCCTACCGGTGATTGCTAAACTTTTTACCGCGGCATTAACGTTGGGGTTTGCCTACGCAGCATGGAATGTGGGCATACTTCATGGCAATGTGACTATCATGGCCGTAGGGTCTTATTTTACCCCCGTCATGTCCTCTGCTCTGGCAGCGCTGTTACTCAGCTCACCACTGTCATTCTCCTTCTGGCAAGGCGCAGTCATGGTTTGCGTAGGTTCACTACTTTGTTGGCTGGCAACGCGGCGGCGCTAATAGCGACGGGCGGGCCGATATTGATATTAAATCGACCCGCTGTACCTTGACACTCTTCATAACACAACTACGCTTTTATCTATTGCCTGTGCGTATTTGACGATTTTCCATTTTCACGTGTTCCTCCTGCGCCATACCAGGATTGCGCTGGTAAAAATGAATTTTATAAAATCGTTAAATATGTTAATGTAATGATATAATTATATTAACAAATATATAATTAACGTTAGCTCGCAACTGTTATTAGTGCATATAATAATCAATCGTTACTACCAAAAATAAAACCATAAACAGCCCAATAGTCCCCTCCGAAAATATATCTTATTAGACAGTCCCTATTTGAATTAATACTCTCAAATGTATTAAGGAGATCTCGATCACACAAATTAAAATAATTTGTAATCTTATGAAACTTATTATTGAACTTATGCCACTCCGTCATTTAAAAATAGTCTGCCATTGACAAACGCCTCGTTTAACAATGGTTGAGGAAACACGCTAAGAAAATTATAAGGATTATTAAAATGAAACTTAAGTTAGTGGCAGTGGCAGTGACTTCCCTGTTGGCAGCAGGCGTTGTAAATGCAGCCGAGGTATATAACAAAGACGGCAATAAACTGGATCTGTACGGTAAAGTTCACGCTCAGCATTATTTCTCTGATGATAACGGAAGTGATGGTGACAAAACTTACGCGCGTCTGGGCTTTAAAGGCGAAACGCAGATCAATGACCAACTGGTTGGTTTTGGCCAGTGGGAATATGAATTCAAAGGCAACCGTACTGAATCTGAAGGTTCCGACAAAGACAAAACCCGTCTGGCATTCGCTGGTCTGAAATTCGCTGAATACGGTTCTTTCGACTACGGTCGTAACTACGGCGTTGCTTACGACATCGGCGCATGGACCGACGTTCTGCCAGAGTTCGGTGGCGATACCTGGACCCAGACTGACGTATTCATGACCCAGCGTGCTACCGGCGTTGCCACCTACCGTAACACCGATTTCTTCGGTCTGGTTGAAGGTCTGAACTTTGCCGCGCAGTATCAGGGCAAAAACGATCGTGACAATGAAGTAGAAGCAAACGGCGACGGTTTCGGTCTGTCCGCAACGTATGAGTACGAAGGTTTTGGCGTGGGTGCGGCCTATGCGAAGTCTGACCGTACTGACCGTCAGGTGCGCAACGGCACCAATGGCCTGTATGCTTCTGGCCAGAATGCGGAAGTGTGGGCTGCTGGTCTGAAATATGATGCGAACAATATCTATCTGGCGACCACCTACTCCGAAACGCTGAATATGACCACATTCGGTAAAATCGACGGTATTGCTAACAAAACTCAGAACTTTGAAGCTGTTGCTCAGTACCAGTTCGACTTCGGTCTGCGTCCGTCCATTGCTTACCTGAAATCCAAAGGTAAAGATCTGGGTGCTTACGGCGACCAGGATCTGGTTGAGTACATCGATGTCGGTGCTACCTACTACTTCAACAAAAACATGTCCACCTTCGTTGATTACAAAATCAACCTGCTGGATGACACCAACTTCACTAAAAATGTTGCGCAGATCAGCACTGACAACATCGTTGCTGTTGGTCTGAACTACCAGTTCTAATTTTGTTGTAGTCTGAATACAAAGCCAGTCCTTTCAGGGCTGGCTTTTTCTCTTGATGTAGACTCGGTCATAAGGAGTATGCCGTGCAGACGTTCACTGGTCGTTGTCTTTGCGGACAGAGCCATTTTACCGTTGACGTCGAAATGCTGGATGTCTATGCCTGCCATTGTACGCTGTGTCAAAAATGGTCGGGTGGAATAGCCATGTATCTGGAAGCCTGCGGGCAACCACAGCTAGCCCCCCTTTCCCCGGAACCGCCATACTTTTCATCCTCTTCGCGCGGCGAACGCTACTTCTGTTCCGGCTGCGGGTGTCCGCTGTGGTTTCGGCTTACCGATACCGATCGCTATTTTATTCCCTGGACCTTACTGGAACTGAACGAAGTTGATCGCCGTCGGCTGATTCTGGCTGCGGAAATTTATACCGAAACCCAGCCTGCCTTCTGGCGACTGACGGGGCAATACGCACGCCTCAGCGGTAAAGAGGTTGAGGAAATGGACTCCCCCTGCCAGCTAGCGCATTAAGCGCTTATCTCATCAGGCGTTATGTTATCGGCGTTGGGCTTTTGCCAGGCTGAACCACATCCCTACCGCCAGCAAAAGAAGCATACTCCCGGCGCTGCTTAACGCCACGCTATGCGACCAGATAAAGGCGTGTCTGGCGGCGTCCAGTATTGCCTGCCCCTGCGTGGGCGGTAGGCTATTCGCCAACTGCACGGCTTCTCCCATTGAAGATGACGCTCTGGCAATCTCTTGCGCCTCAAGCCCGGCAGGCAGACGGATAGACGCGGAGAAGCTACGGCTTAACAACAGACCGAAAATGGCGATGCCCAGTCCCGCGCCCAGTTCATAAGCCATCGTTTCTATCGCGCCGGCCGCCGCCGCTTTTTCTGCCGGCGCAGCGGCCATAATTGCCGACGTGGAAGCCAGCAATGCGCTGGCGGCGCTAAATCCCAGCAGCGCCATCAGCCCCCAGGCCTGCCATTGCTGGGTGCTGAAATCCGTCATCGCCAGGCCATAAAAACTCAGCGCGCTTAACGCCATGCCGCCCGTCGCGACCAGCCGTAGTCCCAGACGCGAGACCAGCGCGCCCGCAAGCGGCCCGCTGAATCCACTGGCGACCATCACCGGCAGCATAAATACCCCGGCCTCATAAGGCGATAGCCCGTGAACAAACTGCAGCTCTTGCGCCATCAGAAGCTCAAAACCCACCAGAGTGATCATCGCGGTCATCGCCATCACGACGCCGCTCAGGATAATGCGATGGGTAAATAGTCGCATATCAATCATCGGACGCGATGTCGCAAGCTGTGTGCGGATAAAGAGTCCCAGGAGCAACGCGCCGGTAAGCAGGGTAAACGAGATAACCCACAGCGACAGATGCCCTTTCAGCGCGGTTTTAGCGCTATAGACCAACAGCAAAATGGCAATAATCAGCATCACCGCATGGCCAAGATTGAGCGGTTGATCGCGACGGCCCGCCTGGCGAGGAACATAGCGGGCGGTTAAGCCCATGACGACCAGCACAATCGGCACGTTGATCAGGAAAACCGATCCCCAGTAAAAATGCTCTAATAAGATGCCGCCGATGAGCGGTCCAAACGCCGCTCCGCCCGAACCTACCGCTGCCCAGACGCCCAGCGCCATGTTGCGATGCTTCTCTTCGCAAAAGGTGGCGCGTATCCCGGCCAGCGTCGCCGGTACAATCATCGCCGCGCCAATAGCCAGTAATACCCTGGTGGCGATAAGCCAACTGGCGGTATGCGAAAACGCCGCCGCTAATGATGCCAGGCCAAAGAGCGTCCCGCCCAGCATCAGCAGGCGTTTAAAACCGATACGATCGCCAAGCGCGCCCATCGGCAACACCATGCCAGCCATGACCAAAGAATAAATATCAATGATCCACAGCAGCTCGTTGCCGCTGGCCCCCAGTGTCATACTCAGTGTCGGAGCGGCGACATGCAAGACCGTGGCATCAATGGCGACAGGAATATAGACCAGCACAATAATGACTAACGTTAACCACTGACGAAACATAACTCTCCCTTCAAAAACTCAAATTTGGACGCTTGTCCAGTTTCAGGATCCTACGGTAAGTTGAACGAATGTCCAGCTTTTTGTTACACTGCGCGCATTGGCTAATGTGGGGAAAATATGAGTTACCTTAACCGGGATGAACGCCGCAAAGTGATCCTGCAAGCGGCGATGCGCGTGGCGCTGGCAGAGGGGTTTACCGCCATGACGGTGCGACGAATCGCATCAGAAGCCGATGTCGCCGCCGGCCAGGTGCATCACCACTTCAGCTCGGCGGGCGAGCTCAAAGCGCTGGCCTTTGTCCATTTGATCCGCACCCTGCTTGATGCCGGGCAAGTTCCGCCGCCCGCCACCTGGCGTGCACGGCTTCACGCTATGTTGGGTAGCGAAGACGGCGGCTTTGAGCCTTACATAAAATTGTGGCGAGAGGCGCAAATTCTGGCCGATCGGGATCCGCACATCAGAGATGCTTATCTTCTCACGATGCAGATGTGGCATGAGGAAACGGTCACAATTATCGAGCAGGGCAAACAGGCAGGAGAATTTACGTTTACTGCTAACGCCACGGATATCGCCTGGCGGCTTATCGCACTGGTGTGCGGGCTGGACGGTATGTATGTGCTGGGTATTCCGGAAATGGCCGATCCCGCGTTTAAATACCATCTGGATCGGATGATTACGCTTGAACTCTTTGCGTAAAGTTACAAATAATTTAATAAAAATCACTTTTAGTTTACAAATAGTAACAATTAAGAAACATTATATCTCCTCTTCGCGCCGCGCTGGCCTGGTTTTTTATCTATTCTTTCACTCAATATTCTAAAAAAACTTCAATAAGTTCTCAAAAGAGCGCGTGACGCTCTGTCTCTTTTTTGTGTTTTTTCTCAAATGATATGCGCATGTGAGGGGTAAAATGACACGACAAAACGAGAATTATAACCGTTATCTCTTGAGTGACTGGCGACCCGAAAATCCAGCCTTCTGGGAGAATAAAGGGAAAGGCATCGCCAGAAGAAACTTATGGATTTCAGTAAGTTGTTTGCTCCTGGCATTTTGCGTCTGGATGTTGTTTAGCGCTGTTGCCGTCAACCTCAATAAAATTGGATTTAATTTTACCACCGACCAACTCTTTTTATTAACCGCATTACCTTCTCTTTCCGGCGCAATATTACGCGTTCCCTACTCCTTTATGGTGCCACTGTTTGGTGGCCGTAAATGGACCGTATTAAGTACCGTAATATTGATTATTCCCTGCGCCTGGCTGGGATTCGCCGTGCAAAATCCCGCCACCCCTTTCGGGGTATTTATGCTCATCGCTCTGTTGTGCGGTTTTGCGGGGGCAAACTTCGCGTCCAGTATGGGCAACATCAGTTTTTTCTTTCCAAAAGCCAGACAAGGTAGCGCGTTGGGTATTAACGGCGGACTGGGAAATCTTGGCGTCAGTGTGATGCAGTTGATTGCGCCGCTGGTTATTTTTCTGCCGATATTTACTTTTTTAGGCGTCCAGGGCGTGCCGCAACCTGATGGCTCCCTGCTCGCCCTCACTAACGCCGCCTGGATCTGGGTGCCGTTACTGGCTGTCGCGACGCTTGCCGCCTGGTTTGGTATGAACGATATCGGCAGTTCAAAAGCGTCTGTCGCCTCGCAATTGCCGGTGCTAAAACGTCTGCACCTGTGGCTGCTTAGCCTGCTGTACCTGGCGACATTCGGGTCATTCATCGGCTTTTCCGCAGGTTTCGCCATGCTCGCCAAAACGCAATTTCCCGACGTAAACATTCTGCAACTGGCGTTCTTTGGCCCCTTTATCGGCGCGCTGGCGCGATCGGCAGGCGGCGTGATCTCCGATAAATTCGGCGGCGTTCGCGTCACGCTCATTAATTTTATCTTTATGGCGCTGTTTACCGCCTTGCTATTCCTCACGCTGCCAGGCTCCGGCGCGGGCAGCTTTAGCGCGTTCTATCTTGTTTTTATGGGCCTATTTTTGACAGCGGGTCTCGGCAGCGGTTCTACCTTCCAGATGATTGCGGTGATCTTCCGTCAGATCACGCTCTACAACGTCAAACTGCGCGGCGGGAGCGATGAGCAGGCGCAGCGCGAAGCGGTGACGGATACCGCCGCCGCGCTCGGTTTTATCTCCGCTATTGGCGCTGTGGGCGGCTTCTTTATTCCAAAAGCGTTTGGCACCTCTTTGGCCTTGACCGGCTCGCCGGTGGGCGCTATGAAAATCTTTTTGCTGTTTTACCTCGCTTGCGTCCTGCTGACCTGGCTGGTCTACGGGCGTCGTAAGCCTAAACAACAATAACAACATACACACCTGTAGGACGGCCATCCGGCAATGGTTTAACGCCAAATAGACAGGATGGCGGAAAATTTATCGAAGCAGGAGAAATGTCATGAGTAAACTGTTGGATCGCTTTCGTTACTTTAAACAAAAAGGCGATACCTTTGCCGACGGCCATGGTCAGGTGATGCATACCAACCGCGACTGGGAAGACAGTTATCGCCAGCGCTGGCAGTTTGATAAGATCGTGCGCTCAACCCACGGCGTCAACTGCACGGGCTCCTGTAGCTGGAAAATTTATGTCAAAAACGGTCTGGTGACGTGGGAAACCCAGCAAACCGACTACCCGCGCACGCGTCCCGATTTACCGAACCATGAACCGCGCGGCTGCCCGCGCGGCGCCAGCTACTCCTGGTATCTCTATAGCGCCAACCGTCTGAAATACCCTCTGGTGCGTAAGCGGCTGATAGAACTGTGGCGCGAGGCTCTTTCCCGGCACAGCGATCCGGTACTGGCATGGGAATCTATAATGAACGACCCGCAAAAATGCCAAAGTTACAAACAGGTGCGCGGACATGGCGGCTTTATTCGTTCGAACTGGAAAGAGCTGAATCAGCTCATTGCCGCCGCTAACGTCTGGACAATCAAAACCTATGGTCCGGATCGTGTGGCGGGGTTTTCACCTATTCCGGCGATGTCGATGGTTTCTTACGCCGCCGGAACACGTTATCTGTCATTGCTTGGCGGTACTTGCCTGAGCTTCTATGACTGGTATTGCGATCTTCCGCCCGCGTCTCCAATGACCTGGGGCGAGCAGACTGACGTGCCGGAGTCCGCCGACTGGTATAACTCAGCCTACATTATTGCCTGGGGCTCTAACGTGCCGCAGACGCGTACCCCGGACGCCCACTTCTTTACCGAAGTGCGCTACAAAGGCACCAAGACAATCGCCATCACCCCGGACTATTCCGAAGTCGCTAAACTGTGCGATCAGTGGCTGGCGCCAAAGCAAGGTACTGACAGCGCGCTGGCGATGGCCATGGGTCACGTCATTTTAAAAGAGTTTCATCTCGATAATCCCAGCGACTATTTTCTTAACTATTGCCGCCGTTATACCGATATGCCAATGCTGGTCCTGTTGGATGAGCGCGCAGACGGCAGTTATGTACCGGGGCGTATGATGCGCGCGTCGGATCTGGTGGATGGACTGGGAGAAGCCAATAATCCGGAATGGAAAACCGTCGCGCTCAACAGTACGGGCGAACTGGTCGCGCCCAATGGTTCTATCGGTTTTCGCTGGGGCGAAAAGGGAAAATGGAACCTGGAACCGGTGGCGGCGGGCGTCGAAACTGAACTGTCGCTCTCTTTACTTGGTCAGCATGATGACGTGGCGGGTGTCGCCTTCCCCTATTTTGGCGGTAACGAAAACCCACATTTTCGCAGCGTGCGGCAGGAACCGGTGCTGGTACGTCAGTTACCGGTGAAACGCCTGGCTCTGGCGGACGGTAGCGAGCGGATGGTCGTCAGCGTTTACGATCTGGTGCTGGCTAATTATGGGCTGGATCGTGGCCTGGATGACTGCCATAGCGCCAATAATTATAACGACGTAAAAGCCTACACGCCGGCCTGGGGCGAACAGATTACCGGCGTGCCGCGTCGACATATCGAAACTATTGCGCGTGAATTTGCCGAGACCGCCCATAAAACTCACGGTCGTTCGATGATCATCCTCGGCGCGGGAGTGAATCACTGGTATCACATGGATATGAATTACCGTGGGATGATTAACATGCTGGTGTTCTGCGGCTGTGTTGGACAAACCGGCGGCGGCTGGGCGCACTATGTCGGCCAGGAGAAGCTGCGGCCGCAAACCGGCTGGCTGCCGCTGGCCTTCGCGCTGGACTGGAATCGCCCGCCGCGTCAGATGAACAGTACCTCGTTTTTCTACAACCATGCCAGCCAGTGGCGCTATGAAAAACTGACTGCGCAAGAGTTGCTGTCGCCGTTGGCCGATCCGGCTAAATTTTCCGGACACCTGATCGATTTCAACGTGCGCGCGGAACGTATGGGCTGGCTACCCTCGGCGCCGCAGCTTAATCTTAACCCGCTCAGCGTGAAAGCGAGCGCCGATAAAGCCGGGCTGTCTGCGGCGGATTATACCGTGCAGGCGTTGAAATCAGGCGCTATCCGTTTTGCCTGCGAACAGCCTGACAGTGGTCATAATCACCCGCGAAATTTATTTGTCTGGCGCTCTAACCTGCTCGGCTCCTCCGGGAAAGGTCATGAGTATATGCTCAAATATCTGCTGGGCACCGACAGCGGTATTCAGGGCGAAGCGCTGGGTTCCAGCGAAGGAATTAAGCCTGAAGAGGTGGAATGGCAGTCCGCCGCGATTGAGGGCAAGCTCGATCTGTTGGTCACGCTTGATTTCCGTATGTCCAGTACCTGTCTGTTTTCCGATATCGTCTTGCCGACCGCCACCTGGTATGAAAAAGACGATATGAATACCTCGGATATGCATCCGTTTATCCACCCCCTTTCCGCCGCGGTCGATCCTGCCTGGGAATCCAAAAGCGACTGGGAGATCTACAAAGGTATCGCCAGCGTCTTTTCTGAAGTGTGTGTCGGACATCTCGGACAGGAAACCGATGTGGTGTTACACCCGCTCCAGCATGATTCCCCGGCGGAACTGGCGCAGCCATTTGATATTCTCGACTGGCGTAAAGGCGAGTGCGAACTTATTCCGGGCAAGACCGCCCCCAATATCGTCGTGGTTGAACGCGATTATCCGGCCACCTATGAACGTTTTACCTCGCTGGGTCCCCTGCTGGATAAATTAGGCAACGGCGGTAAGGGGATTGCCTGGAATACGCAAGATGAAGTCGATTTCCTCGGTAAGCTCAATTACACCAAACACGATGGCCCGGCGAAAGGACGTCCGCGAATAGACACCGCGCTGGATGCTTCGGAAGTGATTCTTGCCTTAGCGCCGGAAACTAACGGCCAGGTGGCGGTGAAAGCCTGGCAGGCGTTGGGCGAGATGACCGGGCGCGAGCACACCCATCTGGCCATCAATAAAGAAGATGAGAAAATTCGCTTTCGTGATATCCAGGCGCAACCGCGCAAAATTATCTCCAGCCCGACCTGGTCAGGACTGGAAAGCGAACATGTCTCTTATAACGCCGGGTATACCAACGTACATGAACTGATCCCGTGGCGTACGTTGTCGGGGCGGCAACAACTCTATCAGGATCATGCGTGGATGCGCGCTTTTGGCGAAAGCCTGGTGGCATATCGTCCGCCGATTGATACCCGCAGCGTCAGCGAAATGCGAGAAATTCCGCCCAACGGTTTCCCGGAAAAAGCGCTTAACTTCCTGACGCCGCACCAAAAATGGGGAATTCACTCCACCTACAGCGAAAACCTGCTGATGCTGACCTTGTCGCGCGGCGGGCCGATTGTCTGGATCAGCGAAGCCGATGCCCGTGAATTGGGTATTGAAGATAACGACTGGATTGAAGCCTTCAACGCTAATGGCGCCCTTACCGCTCGTGCGGTGGTCAGCCAGCGCGTTCCGCCGGGTATGACCATGATGTACCACGCCCAGGAGCGGCTTATGAACATTCCGGGCTCGGAAGTGACCGGGATGCGCGGCGGGATCCATAACTCCGTGACCCGGGTCTGTCCAAAACCGACGCATATGATCGGCGGCTATGCGCAACTGGCTTACGGCTTCAACTATTACGGAACCGTGGGTTCGAATCGCGATGAATTCATCATGATCAGGAAAATGAAAAACATTAACTGGCTGGATGATGAGGGCCGGGATCAGGTACAGGAGGCGAAAAAATGAAAATACGCTCACAGGTTGGGATGGTACTGAATCTCGATAAATGTATTGGCTGTCACACCTGCTCCGTCACCTGTAAAAACGTCTGGACCGGACGTGAAGGGATGGAATACGCATGGTTCAATAACGTCGAAACTAAACCGGGCATCGGCTATCCCAAAAACTGGGAAGACCAGCAGGAGTGGCAAGGCGGTTGGGTTCGTGATGTTAATGGCAAGATAAGGCCCCGTCTGGGCGGCAAAATGGGGGTAATTAGCAAAATTTTCGCCAACCCGGTGATTCCGCAAATCGATGATTACTATGAACCCTTTACCTTCGATTATCAGCATTTACATCATGCGCCGGAGAGTAAGCATCAGCCCACAGCCCGTCCTCGCTCACTGATTGACGGAAAACGGATGGACAAGGTGATCTGGGGGCCAAACTGGGAAGAGCTGCTCGGCGGCGAGTTTGAAAAACGCGCCCGCGACCGTAACTTCGACAACATACAAAAGGAGATGTACGGTCAGTTCGAAAACACCTTCATGATGTACCTGCCGCGCCTGTGCGAACACTGCCTGAACCCCAGTTGTGTCGCCACCTGCCCAAGTGGCGCTATTTATAAGCGTGAAGAAGACGGCATCGTGCTAATCGACCAGGATAAATGCCGGGGCTGGCGTTTGTGTATCAGCGGCTGCCCGTACAAAAAAATCTACTTTAACTGGAAGAGCGGCAAGTCTGAGAAATGCATATTTTGCTATCCGCGTATTGAATCCGGCCAGCCGACCGTTTGCTCGGAAACCTGCGTCGGGCGCATCCGTTATCTTGGCGTTCTGCTCTACGACGCCGACAGGATTGAAGACGCGGCCAGTACCGAACACGAGACAGATTTGTATGAACGTCAGTGCGATGTGTTTCTCAATCCGCACGATCCGGCGGTCATCGAAGAGGCGCTTAAACAGGGCATCCCGCAAAACGTCATCGACGCCGCCCAACGGTCGCCGGTGTACAAAATGGCGATGGACTGGAAGCTGGCGCTTCCGCTGCACCCGGAATACCGTACCCTGCCGATGGTCTGGTACGTACCGCCGCTATCGCCCATCCAGTCATACGCCGACGCGGGCGGGTTGCCGCACAATGGCAATATTCTGCCAGCGGTGGAGACGCTGCGTATTCCGGTCCAGTACCTGGCCAATATGCTCAGCGCGGGCGATACCGGCCCGGTCATTCGGGCGCTAAAGCGGATGATGGCGATGCGCCACTACATGCGCTCGCAGACGGTTGAAGGCGTGACGGATACCCGCGCGATTGACGAAGTGGGTCTGAGCGTACAACAGGTTGAAGAGATGTATCGCTACCTGGCGATTGCCAATTATGAAGATCGTTTTGTCATTCCCACCAGCCACCGGGAAATGGCGCGCGACGCCTTTCCGGAGCGCAACGGCTGCGGCTTTACTTTTGGCGACGGTTGTCACGGCTCGGATACCAAATTCAACCTGTTCAACAGTAGCCGTATTGATGCCATCAATATCACCGAAGTGCGTGATAAAGCGGAGGGGGAATAATGCAAATCCTCAAAGCGATTGGCCTGTTGATGGAGTATCCGGACGACGAGTTGTGGGAATGTCGGGATGAAGCGCTTGCCCTTATCCAACACGATGCGCCAATGCTGACCGACTTCACTCGCGAGCTGCTTTATGCGCCGTTACTGGATAAACAAGCAGAATGGTGTGAAGTGTTTGACCGCGGGCGCGCCACTTCATTGCTGTTATTCGAGCATGTTCATGCGGAGTCCCGCGATCGCGGCCAGGCGATGGTCGATTTGTTAAGCCAGTATGAAACCGTGGGCCTGCAGCTCAACTGCCGCGAACTGCCGGATCATCTGCCGCTCTATCTGGAGTACTTAAGCGTGTTGCCGGAAGCGGAAGCTCGCGAGGGATTACAGAATATTGCCCCTATTCTGGCGCTGCTGGGCGGTCGTCTGAAACAGCGAGGAGCGCCGTGGTATCAACTGTTTGACGCCCTGCTGACGCTGGCGGGCAGTACGCTTACAAGTGACAGTGTCACCAAACAGATTGTTCAGGAATCGCGGGATGATACCCGTCAGGCACTGGATGCCGTCTGGGAAGAAGAACAGGTGAAGTTTATCGAAGATAACGCCACGACCTGTGACAGTTCACCGTTACACCATTATCAACGACGCTTTAGCCAGGACGCGGCGCCGCAGTACGTCGACGTCAGCGCGGGAGGCCCGAAATGATACAGTACCTGAACGTCTTTTTTTACGACATCTACCCCTATATTTGCGCCACGGTATTCTTCCTCGGCAGTTGGCTGCGCTATGACTACGGACAATATACCTGGCGCGCGTCGTCCAGCCAGATGCTGGATAAGCGTGGGATGGTGATATGGTCGAATCTGTTCCATATTGGCATTCTGGGGATCTTTTTTGGCCATCTGTTCGGGATGCTGACGCCACACTGGATGTATGCCTGGTTCCTGCCAATTGCGGTAAAACAGCAGATGGCGATGATCCTCGGCGGCGTGTGCGGCGTATTAACGTTGATCGGCGGCGCGGGATTACTGTGGCGTCGTCTGACCAATCAGCGTGTGCGGGCGACATCCACTACACCTGATATTATCATCATGAGCATTTTGCTGATTCAGTGCCTGCTTGGCCTGAGCACCATTCCGTTTTCGGCGCAATATCCGGATGGCAGCGAAATGATGAAGTTGGTGGGCTGGGCGCAAAGTATTGTCACCTTCCACGGCGGGTCTTCGGAAATGCTGAGCGGTGTGGCGTTTGTTTTCCGCGTTCATCTGGTGCTGGGAATGACTATTTTCCTGCTCTTCCCGTTCACCCGCCTGGTTCATGTCTGGAGCGCGCCGTTTGAGTATTTCACCCGTCGCTACCAGATTGTTCGTACCCGCCGCTAATTCTCTTTGCCCGGGGGTACGCTACCGGGCAAAGAAAAACGCCTGGGCGTCGTCATTCGGCAACGCACAGGCTATGATGATTCTTCAGTCAAAGGAGAACATCAATGAAACCGCAGATTTACCATGTTGACGCCTTCACCAGCGAACCCTTTCGCGGCAACTCTGCTGGCGTTGTCTTACATGCGGATACGCTAAGCGACGCGCAGATGCAGCTGATTGCCCGTGAACTTCGTCACTCGGAAACCGCCTTTTTGCTAAAAAGCGAAGAGAGTGATGTGCGCATACGCTACTTTACACCGACAGTAGAAGTCCCCATCTGTGGTCATGCCACCGTGGCCGCGCATTATGTTCGGGCAACGGTACTGGGGTTGGGAAACACCACCGTCTGGCAAACCTCGTTAGCGGGCCGTCATCGCGTTGAAATTCATGCCGAACACAACGACTATCGCATCACGCTGGAACAAGGTCAGCCCTCTTTTGAACCACCGCTAGTCGGAGAGATTCGGGCTGCCATCATCACCGCGTTGAACCTGACTGAAGATGATATCGTGCCGGGAGCGCCAATTCAGGTGGCTTCAACAGGACATGCAAAAGTGATGATCCTGCTCAAACCAGACGTTGATATTGATGCCCTTTCTCCGAATCTGGCAGCCCTGACGGCAATCAGCCAGCAAATTGGCTGTAACGGCTTTTTTCCTTTCCAGATTCGTCCGGGAAAAAACGAAACCGATGGGCGAATGTTTTCCCCGGCGATAGGAATTGTGGAAGATCCGGTAACGGGAAACGCCAATGGCCCGATGGGGGCATGGCTCGTCCATCATGGCCTGATGGCGCATGACGGTAAAACGCTGCAGATTCAAGGCCATCAGGGGCGCGCTTTAGGCAAAGAGGGTACTGTTGATGTTACCGTCACCATTCGCGATAACCAGCCGGAAAACGTCACCATCTCCGGCCAGGCGGTCATTCTGTTTCATGCCGAATGGGCTATTACTTTTTAATCTTTGTCAGGCCCGCAAATCCTCGCGGCAAAAAATTATTTTCCCGCCTCCGGATGGGTATCAAATGCAGCCATTACCGCGGCCAGCTCCGCCTCGGTAAAACCGTGCTTTACATCATTTACGCCGAGACCAAACTGCTGCTGAAGTAACTGATACAACGACGGTACATCCGGTACATTGACCTGTTCAACGGCATGTCCCTGGTGGTAACGCGTGAAGTGGAAATTCGTTAATGTCAGCTTGCCGCCATCAGGCAAATGGCGGCACATCAACAAATGATGACGAAAATGGGATTGCGGCCAGTGAGCCGACCAGAAATTGCCCATCACATGATCGCTCTGCTGCTGCACCCCCAGATCAAAACAGTACATCGATTGCCAGTGCTCATGGTGGCGGAATTGTAAAATCCATGTGCTCCCCTCCTGCATCAGGCGGTATTCGCCATGCGGCGTTTGCTGAGCAATTTCAGCCTGCAGACGAAGCGGCGCGGTTAGCGTTTGGCCGCCAAACCCCACGTCTGCGATCCACTGCTCATCCTCAACATCAACCAGCAGCAAACGGTGCGTGCGTGGCGGTAAACTGGCGGGATGAGACAGAATGACCCGCCCCAATAAGCTTCGGACGTTAAAACCGATGTCGCGTAACGCACGTTCAAACAGGCCATTCAGTTCAAAACAGTATCCACCGCGTCGGGCATAAAGCAGTTTCTCCTCTAATGCCGTCTCATCGAGCTGTATTTCACGAGGCAGTAGAACATCCAGATTTTCAAAAGGAATCGCGCAGTTGTGCGCTAAGTGAAGCGTTCTGAGCGCTTCAACCGTAGGAACCCCCAACGGCTGACAATGTAATCGCGTAAAATAAGCATGTAAAAAAGAGGTCATCTGAGGCTTCCATTAACATTAATGCTTGCGTTCGGCACACAGGCTGAGGCGGATATCGCTGCGCAACAGGATACCCTATCCGTGGAATAGCGTTGGATACTTTTGAAAAAATAAGACAGGTCGGCTACAGCCGCCGGAGGTACGTGGAATTTTGGCGTACAAACGGAAATCGGGTTCTGAGAATCTCTTTGCGACACGCCGCCAAAATAGCGGCGTGTTAAAATTTTTAACGCCAGCTCAGCGAGTCTGATTTCTAACAAAACTGGCTAAACATAAACGCTTTTTAATAAGTGTCCAAATAGTTACGGTAACGCTCTTTTATGTCGGCCGCCCGTTGCGCTTTCGCCTCCGGCATGTCGCTGGCCCGAGCGATATAATGTTCTAAACTCGGAATGGCGCCTAATGCCTGAGGTAAGGCATTATATGCTGCTATTCGTTCTCTGACGGTTTTATGGTCTTTATCAATATCATAATGATAGTACGCTGGCGCTTCTAAAAAGCCCTCTTCCAGTCTCATACAAATATCTTCAAAGGTTCCCTCAACCTCAACGGAATGTTCGCCATCCGATATCCTGACGATTGGCTTACCTCCAGCTATCAGCGAGAGTTGTTCGAATATTAACCTCCGACCATCAGAAAGCTCGACATCTACAGCATACAGTCCATCACATACAGCATCAGCAAGGTGATCATGGATATTCCCTGCATTGGCACAGAACTCCTCAACTTTAGGCGTAACATTGCAATAATGTTCAATTACTCGCGTAAATCCGTAGGCCAGTCCTGCGGTAAGCACATACAAGATGCCTTTCATGATTTTTGTTGATAATTTATTTTCATAATCTCCTGCAGCAACATGAGGTAGCTTATTTCCTGATAAAGCTCTGCCATAGGTAGAAACTGATGTATGTGGCATATCCTACTCCTTCAAATTTTGCTCAATAGCTTTATATGTCCTACTCCTCTCTCATTATGACGATATGTCAATCAACAAAATTGCTCAAAGGCATACATTTTCAGGAGAAAATGAGAATAACAGACGCAACGGCCTTATCTTATGCTGCTTCAATATCGTCAGGTGGTTTATCGTTCGAGGTCATATCTATGACCATAAATCCCTGCAGGGATTAACGCTGGTTAATTATTGCGCAGCGCAATCACTGCGGATTTGTGCTGAAAGCTTATCTGGCTGAATCGTGACCACACCGCACCACATCTGACCGCACAAATAAACACGACATCCTCATTTTGTTCTTTCCGTATGTTTTGCGTCATTTAACAATTGCAGGTAGGATGCTCCGCCGGCGGTTTTATCCCTGTCACAGAATCAGGGAAAAGCGGCATTCGCCATTGCAGGCAATCGATTGGTGAGCGCCCGTCGCGGCATAAGGAATTTTTCTGTCAGGACAGGCTATAACAGGTAACGTAATGAAAACACAGACTACGCACGCCGCAGAACAACATGCGGCGAAACGACGCTGGCTGAACGCCCATGAAGAGGGGTATCACAAAGCGATGGGGAATCGTCAGGTTCAGATGATTGCTATCGGCGGCGCGATTGGCACCGGTTTATTTTTAGGTGCAGGCGCCCGATTGCAAATGGCCGGACCGGCACTGGCGCTGGTCTATCTGATATGCGGCATTTTTTCTTTTTTCATTTTACGCGCGCTGGGCGAACTGGTATTGCATCGCCCTTCCAGCGGGAGCTTCGTCTCCTACGCCCGTGAATTTTTGGGTGAAAAAGCGGCCTACGTCGCAGGCTGGATGTACTTTATTAACTGGGCGATGACCGGTATCGTCGATATCACCGCAGTGGCGTTATACATGCACTACTGGGGCGCATTTGGCGACGTTCCGCAATGGGTGTTCGCGCTCGGCGCGTTAACCATTGTCGGTACCATGAACATGATCGGCGTAAAATGGTTTGCCGAAATGGAGTTCTGGTTCGCGCTGATAAAAGTACTCGCCATTGTTATCTTCCTGGTGGTAGGCACGATTTTTCTCGGTACCGGTCAACCGCTTGAGGGTAATGCCACCGGTTTTCACCTGATTACAGATAATGGCGGCTTTTTCCCGCACGGCCTGTTGCCCGCGCTGGTACTGATTCAGGGCGTGGTGTTCGCTTTTGCGTCGATTGAACTGGTCGGTACCGCCGCTGGGGAGTGCAAAGATCCACAGACGATGGTGCCAAAAGCCATCAATAGCGTGATCTGGCGTATTGGTCTTTTCTATGTAGGATCGGTCGTATTGCTGGTTTTGCTGCTGCCGTGGAACGCCTATCAGGCGGGGCAAAGTCCGTTTGTCACCTTCTTTTCTAAACTTGGCGTGCCTTATATCGGCAGTATTATGAATATCGTGGTGTTAACCGCCGCGCTTTCCAGCCTGAACTCCGGGCTTTACTGTACGGGGAGAATTTTACGTTCAATGTCGATGGGGGGTTCCGCGCCGAAATTCATGGCGAAAATGAGCCGTCAGCATGTGCCCTATGCGGGTATTCTGGCGACTCTGGTGGTTTACGTGGTCGGCGTGTTCCTGAATTACCTGGTCCCCTCCCGCGTGTTTGAGATCGTTCTTAATTTTGCCTCGCTCGGCATTATCGCGTCGTGGGCGTTTATCATGGTGTGCCAGATGCGTTTACGCCAGGCGATAAAAGAAGGCAAAGCCGCAGACGTCAGTTTTAAACTGCCCGGCGCGCCTTTTACCTCCTGGCTAACGCTGCTGTTTTTACTAAGCGTGCTGGTACTCATGGCGTTTGACTACCCGAATGGAACTTACACTATCGCCTCGTTGCCGCTGATCGCCATTCTGCTGGTCGCCGGCTGGTTTGGCGTGCGACGTCGCGTGGCGGAGATCCATCGAACTGCGCCAGTGACGGCGGATTCGACAGAGAGTGTCGTATTGAAAGAAGAAGCAGCGACATAACATTACCCTTCCCCGGCAGCCCCAGGCCTGCCGGGTTTAATGCGCGTTGCCGCCAACACCGCATCGCGCCCAATGCTTAGTCAGCCTTAATCAACTGCGCCACATCATTGCTGTTAATTTCCCGCTGGTTGCCTTCCTGATCGGTATAACTGGTCATCCCCGTCTCTTTATCTAACTGTGGCTTACCCTGAGTTACGATCGTTTGCCCATTCTTCGTCGTCATCACATAGTTGGTTGTACAACCCGCAAGCATAAAAAACATCATGCCCAAACCTGAGCATATAAATAACTTTTTCATATTTTCCTCGTGAATATAATGAGTTAACTACAGCAAAAAGGCAGTGTAATTCTCACAGAATCATCAGGCTATCGGCGGGGTGTAACGAGGCGTATCGGTGCGTTTAAAGAGATGACTGGAGGGGTTTCCCCCTCCATACCCTATTTACAGAGCAATGCGAATAACATCATCCGGCTGCGTCGCTTCCTGTTCACGTGTCGATTTCTGCTTCACGCTGACGTAGAGCGTTTTACCGTCTGCCGATAGCGCCAGGCTATTCGGGTACGTCGGCGTATCGAACGTTTTAACAACGTTATAGGTCTTCGCATCGATCACGCTGACCTGCCCTGCCTGACGGTGCGTCACATACGCCTCGTTACGTGTCGGGTTATACAGGACGGCCAAAGAGGCAGGCGCCGCGATTTTGGCAAGAATATTGCCATTACGGGTATCGACAACCAGAACCTCAGTCGCCTTCGAGTCGGTGATAAACGCGCGATGACCTGCGGTATCGAGACTCAGGTTAATAAAGAAGTGTTCTTTACCGTCATCCAGCAACTTCTTACGACTGAGAATTTTATTGCTGGCGGTATCGATGGTGATAAATTCGCCATCCGCATTGGTGGTGTACAGGCGTTGCGCTTTACTGTCGAGCGCCAGACCCGTACTCATTTTGCCGGTATTTTCGATCGTCGTTTTCAGTTTGATGGTTTCGCCATCCACTACCCAAATAGCACTCTCTTTACCAACACCGCTAATGTAGATCGTGTTGGTCGCCGCATCGGCAACCAGCTCACGGGGCTGTAACGGACGAACCTCTTCAGTACGTTTGCGCGCATCAAGTACCAGACGACCTTTTACATCACCCGTTTTGGCATCAATCGCGGTAACAGCGCTGTTAATGGTATTGCCAAACCACAGCGTTTGGGTCGCGGCATTGATGGTGGCGCCGAACGGCTTGAGATCGTTATGAATCGCTTGCGTGATTTCCAGCGTCACCGGGTCGAGACGATAAACTACGCCGCCTTTATCCAGTTTACGGCTTTGCGATGTAGCCAGCCAGAGCGCGTTTTCTTGCTGACTCCAGGCCATCTCATAAGCGCCTTTGCCTACCGCTTTACGCAGCATGTCTTCCGCCGCCAGCGTGCTAAATGAGGATGCGACGAGGAGCGAACCTAACAATAAAGAACCACGCAGGCGCGGCGAAAAAAGATGACGTAAGTGCATGACGACTCCCTTTGATAAAAACGTGTATAGCTGCTTCACACTACTTCGCTGCGCGGGATCTTCGTTCCGCACTTATTATAAGTTGAGAATAATAATCATTATTTATCAGAAAGTGGAGCTTTTCCTCGCCTGCGAATGTCATGGCTCTTAAATACCGCACATTTTCTTAACTTAATGTGCGATTAAAATTTCAAAACTTTACATATTGACTACCCTTAATGTCACGTTTTCCGTTGATACGCTTACATTTATCCGGCATTTTCATGAAAATTATTTCCGTTAGACAGCGACTTTATCCCGCCCTCTTATTGCCTCTGACCTTCTCCCCGGTCCTTCAGGCCGCCAGCACGTCCAATGAACAAACCATGATAGTCACCGCAACGCCGCAAACCGTATCCGAACTGGATACACCTGCCGCCGTTAGCGTCATTGAGGGAGAAGACATGCGTCTGGCGACGCCGCGCGTCAATTTATCTGAGTCTTTAACCAGCGTCCCGGGATTGCAGGTGCAAAACCGGCAGAACTACGCGCAGGATCTGCAAATCTCTATCCGTGGATTTGGCTCGCGTTCCGCCTTTGGCGTGCGCGGCATTCGTCTGTATGTTGATGGCATTCCCGCCACCATGCCGGATGGACAAGGCCAGATTTCGAATATTGATATTAACAGCATACAAGACGTTGAAGTGTTACGCGGCCCCTTCTCAGCGCTATACGGCAATGCTTCCGGCGGCGTGATAAATGTCACCACCGAAACCGGCAGACAGCCGCCTACCCTTGAGGCCAGCAGCTACTACGGCAGTTATGGAAGCTGGCGCTATGGGCTAAAAGCCACGGGCGCGATGGGTGACGGCACACAGCCTGGCGACGTGGATTACACGGTATCGACTACCCGTTTCACCACCCACGGCTACCGCGATCACAGCGGCGCGCAAAAAAATCTGGCTAATGCCAAACTGGGCGTGCGCCTTGACGATGTCAGTAAACTCTCGCTGATTTTTAATAGTGTGGACATTAAGGCGGACGATCCCGGCGGACTTACCGAATCTGAATGGAAAGCCGATCCGCAACAGGCGCCGCGCGCTGAACAGTACAATACGCGTAAAACCATCAAACAAACTCAGGCAGGATTGCGTTATGAACGTCAGCTCAGCGCGCAGGATGATATCAGCGTGATGGCCTACGCCGGAGAGCGGGAAACCACGCAATACCAGTCTATTCCCTTGGTGGCACAGCTAAAACCAGCCCAGGCTGGCGGCGTAATTACACTGCAACGCCACTATCAGGGCATTGATTCCCGCTGGACTCACCGGGGAGAATTAGGTGTGCCGGTCACCTTCACTGGCGGAGTAAACTATGAAAACATGAGCGAAAACCGCAAGGGTTACAATAACTTCCGTCTCAACAACGGCACCCCTGAGTTTGGGCATAAAGGCGATTTACGCCGGGATGAGCGTAACTTGATGTGGAATGTCGATCCTTATCTGCAAACCCAGTGGCAGCTTACGCAAAAACTCTCGCTGGATGCTGGCGTGCGCTACAGTTCCGTGTGGTTCGATTCTAATGATCACTATATCGCGCCCGGCAATGGCGATGACAGCGGCGACGCCAGCTATCACCACTGGCTACCCGCCGGATCGCTAAAATATGCGTTAACTGACGCCTGGAATCTCTATCTTGCTGCCGGTCGCGGATTTGAAACTCCCACTATCAATGAACTTTCTTATCGCGCTGACGGCCAAAGCGGGTTCAACTTTGACCTCAAACCGTCGACCAATGATACGGTGGAAGTCGGCAGTAAAACGCGGATTGGCAATGGCTTGTTGACCGCCGCGTTATTTCAAACCGATACTGATGATGAAATTGTCGTCGCCAGCAGTATGGGAGGACGCACTACCTACAAAAACGCGGGCAAAACACGCCGCCAGGGCGCAGAGCTCGCGTTGGACCAGCGCTTCGCCGGCGACTGGCGGGTGAAAGCATCATGGACCTGGCTGGATGCGACCTATCGCAGTAACGTTTGTCAGGGGCAAAACTGTGATGGAAACCGGATGCCCGGCATCGCCCGTAATATGGGATTCGCCTCATTAGGTTTTATCCCGGATGAGGGGTGGTACGCCGGAACAGACGTTCGTTATATGGGCGATATCATGGCCAATGATGAAAATACCGCCAAAGTGCCTTCGTATACCGTTGTTGGACTAAATACAGGGTATAAATTTAATTACAGTCAGCTTACCGTCGATATTTTTGGGCGGGTAGATAATCTATTTGATAAAGAATATATCGGTTCGGTGATCGTTAATGAATCTAATGGCCGATATTATGAGCCAGCGCCAGGGCGTAACTATGGCGTGGGGATTAATCTGGCATGGCAATTTGAATAAATATCCGGCAATAGCGGGGAATCCCCGCTATTGATAAGTCATAGTTTCATAAAGGTTACATGAAGTACTGATTTTTAATCGTCGCTACGTTTTGTTGCAAAACGTTCTGTAGGCAGTGGCGACTGGCTTCTTTATCACCTGTCACTAACGCATTAAGCAATTTTCTGTACAGACTAACGCCGTCTTGATAATCATCAAGTTTAAAATTATCATATAAAAAATGCAGGCTTGGCCCCAGGCGTACCCATAATTGCTCGATCATGGCATACAGCGTTGGCATATCCGCGTAGTGGTAGATCTCAAAGCGGAATGCGCGGTTGGCCAAAAGAATTTTCTCCATAACGCCACTTTCCAGCGCCTGTTGAAATTCATCTAATAGCGCATTCAGCGTCTGCTCGCGATCCGGGGTAATCTTACCCGCAGCGGCGACCACCGCCATCTCCTCCAGGGCAGTACGAATCGTATTAATTTCCAGCAAACTTTGCAGCGAGATCTCCGGCACCATAAACGCCTGTGCTGGCGCCACCGCCAAAGCACTGGAAGAGACCAGCCTTAACAGGGCCTCACGCACTGGCGTAATACTGACGCCTAACTCTTGAGCGATATTTTTAGTGATAAGCCTTGCGCCTGGTTTTAATGCGCCAATAGACAATTGATGCTTTAACCGATTTTCAACCTGTGTGGTCAGGCTTATATGTTGTGTTTTTTCCGTACCCGGCATTTTCCTTCCTTCACCTCTTGGCAGAACAACATCGCAATCGAGTCCCGAAGAAGTTTCGGAACTTAATTGTAAAAAAGATAATCCAGGCCTGAACGGCCAAATAAATAAAAGTGATAATTTACTTGCGTGATATTCTCATCTTTTACAACAATACAGGTTTCTTTATGGCAACCGTTTTATCTCCGTCATTCCTTCATGTATCGAGATTTTTGACCGGTTCAGGCCGCTGAGGGAGATAAGCTGCCCCACCGCGATCTGAATGATGAATATAAGTAAAGCCGCAATTTTAAAATTTGCACATTTTTATGGCGACATAATGCCGCCATTTTTTCTTTACGCATCGTCCGCTAAACGTATCACGACTTTGCCAAAGTTCTTCCCCGCCAGCAGCCCCATAAACGCTTCTGGCGCATTTTCCAGCCCATCAGTAATCTGCTCCCGATAATGTATTTTCCCTTCTTTGATCCAACGCCCCATTTCTTGCTGAAACTCATGTATCCGGTGACCATAGTCCTGGTTGATGATAAAACCTTGCAGACGAATACGCTTTTTAAGTAATGTCGCCATCAGCAGCGGCAGTCTGTCTGGACCGTCCGGCAACGCTGTCGCATTGTAGCCGCTGACCAGACCGCAGAGCGGAATCCGCGCCGACGTATTCAGTAGCGGTAAGACGGCGTCAAAGACTTTACCACCGACATTCTCATAATAGATATCGATACCCTGCGGGCAGGCCTGCGCAAGCTGTTGTGGGAAATTATCAGCGTGATGATCAAGGCACAGATCAAATCCCAAAACGTCTGTCGCATGACGGCATTTTTCCGCGCCGCCAGCAATACCCACGACCCGGCAGCCCTTCAGCTTGCCAATTTGCCCAACCGTTGCGCCTACGGGGCCGGTGGCGGCGGCGACAACCAGCGTTTCGCCCTCTTTCGGCTGGCCGATATCCAGTAACCCCATATAGGCGGTAAACCCCGGCATTCCTAAAATCCCCAGCGACCAGGAAGGATGTTGCGGATTATCACCCAGCTTTACCAACCCTTCGCCATCTGAAATGTCATAATCCTGCCAACCATTGTAACTCAACACCCATTCGTCTGGTCGGTAATCAGGATGGTTTGACGCGACAACGCGACTGACCGTACCGCCAACCATAACGCAGCCAGGTTCAACAGGCGGCGCATAAGAGGGTTCATCGCTCATGCGGCCACGCATATAAGGGTCGAGTGATAAAAAAACGGTACGCAATAGCACCTGCCCTTCACCGGGCGTCGCGACGTCATCTTCTTCGAGGCGGAAGTTATCCATCTGCGGCGCGCCGTGGGGACGCGAGGCCAAAACCCAACGACGATTTCGGTTGGTCTGTTGCTTCATTCTATTCTCCTCATGCCTGGCATAATCCATCAATAATAGTCGAACATTCGCTATCTGAGGGAGTTAAACACTCTCAGATATCAGGCTGTGCGCTTTTATGAACGACTTTCTTTCCCCTCTCGCTAAATATGAATTCTTGCGCTAATTCGTTGATTTATGCCGCCTTCAATAGTATTTCTAACACTATCGTAAACATTCCCTGGGGTTCCCTATGACGATTCGCTTTGCCGATAAAGCAGACTGCGCCGCGATTACCGAAATCTATAACCATGCGGTATTACATACTGCGGCCATCTGGAACGATCGGACGGTCGATACGGATAATCGCCTTGCCTGGTATGAGGCCCGTCAATTACTGGGCTATCCGGTGCTGGTAAGCGAAGAAAATGGCGTGGTGACTGGCTATGCATCATTTGGCGACTGGCGCAGTTTCGACGGTTTTCGCTATACCGTCGAGCACTCGGTTTATGTTCATCCGGCGCACCAGGGGAAAGGACTGGGGCGAAAACTGCTCAGCAGACTGATCGACGAAGCCCGACGCTGCGGCAAGCATGTGATGGTGGCCGGTATTGAGTCACAGAATGCCGCCTCGATACGCCTGCATCATTCGCTGGGATTTACCGTTACCGCGCAAATGCCGCAGGTCGGCGTAAAATTTGGCCGTTGGTTAGATCTTACGTTTATGCAGCTCCAGCTTGATGAACACGCCGCGCCGGACGCCTGCTGATGAACCAGTCGCTGACGCTTATCTTTTTGATCGCCGCCGGCGTCGGGCTGGTGGTACAAAACAGTATTATGGTGCGTATTACGCAGACATCATCGACGATTCTGATCGCTATGCTGTTGAACTCGCTGGTAGGGATCGTTTTATTTGTGACGATATTGTGGTTTAAGCAAGGCGCTACGGGCTTCGGCGAGCTGGTCGCCAGCGTGCGCTGGTGGACATTGATCCCCGGTTTTCTGGGGTCATTTTTTGTATTTGCCAGCATTAGCGGGTATCAGAACGTTGGCGCCGCGACGACTATCGCGGTACTGGTCGCCAGCCAGTTAATCGGCGGACTGGCGCTGGATATCGCGCGTAGCCACGGCGTCACGTTACGCGCAATGGTCGGGCCGGCGTTTGGCGCGCTGTTGCTGGTCATTGGCGCATGGCTGATTGCGAAGCGCCAGTTTTAATGGGTTACAGGATCGTGCCGCCTTTGGTGAGCTGCTCGCGGCGCGCGTCCCGATCTTCTTGATATTGCCTGCCGTGATGCGCGATAGCCGTGCGCAAACGCTGCTGCTGCACATAACGATCTTCGCGACGTAATTCAGCGTCATCGCTCAAGGCAATCAGCAATTCATTCATATGGGCAATTACGCTCTCCGCGATGGCGGCATCCACGCGGGCGCTCACTTCCTCCAGGTGCGACATAAGCTCTCCTACTCTTTATTCTGTAACAGCATGATTCGCCTATTATACGCGTTATTGTCGCCCGATGCGGTAATTCGCCGCCGCCCTCCTGATTTAACTTACGTCAAGTGGAAACACGGGGCTTAATAGACCGAGAATTCGCGCCTTTTTGCCTTTCTTCCGCCGTTTGCTTGCGTATAGACCCCGTAAAGTAGACGCGTGAAGAAGTCTAAGGGATAACAACGTGGCAAAATCTCTCTTGCGCAGCGGCAATCTGGATGATTATCAGGCCGTGGGCGGCGGCGGTCAGGCCGTATTTGAATCAGCATTGCAAATTCGCGAAACGCTTCGTCTGCGTAAACAGCAGGCGATGGTTGACTGTCTGGCGATTCCGCAACTTAACGATAATGGCGATCGGGTTGACTGGTATTCGCCGATTGAAGGTCAGGCGATAGCGTGGAAAGCGGCTGACGAAGAGACACGTTCTCGGGCTTTACGTTATTTAGCCAGCACTTTTGAAAGCGCGGCTGCACTCAGTCGAAAAAGTCTGCAATCCGGTAAAACAGCGCTTCAGCTATTTGGGTCGCTACTTGAGAAAGCGACGCAATTTCCCGGCGAAAATCATGTTTTCCTGGTTAACGGCAAACCGGTTATCACCTTCTGGGGATTCGTTAATCTCAACGAAAATACACGCGATGATGTGCTGGACTGCCTGCGGGTCACCGAGGCAATCCCCGACATCCCTCTGGTCGAGCCGGAGCCGGAACCCGAAGCAAAGCCGTTGGTAGAGGCGGCATTTAGTCAGGCGGATGAACCTTTGTTAACGTCTGTCATTGAGCCGCCGAAAATGCCGGAGGAACCTGTTGCGCTGCCCGTTATCGTTAGCGAGCCGAAGCCTGCCGCACCTATCCCGGTTGCTGAGGCGAAAAGAGCTCGCCGTCTACCGCTGTGGAGCTTACCTGTCGCTGCCGTGGTTATCGCCGCCGTCGCCACGCCTTTTTTCTGGCCATCTTCATCCGTTGACGGGGCCTCTCCTGTTCGCGCCGCGCCTGTCGCTACCGCGAAAACTGACGTTACCCCCTTGCCTGAACTCACGGCGCATTTGCCGCTGCATCGCGCTGAGGTGACGCCCGCCCCCAAAGCGGCGCCGCTGCCGGAAGCGCCTGTTATCATTGCCGCTATCCCCAAAGACGCGCTGGTGATGGACAGTACGCAGATGAAGCTTGGAACCACGCGCTTTTTAAACGGTAGCTGGCGGGTCAGCGTGGATGTCAAAGATCCGATTACCGGCAAGCCGCCCTCTCTGCGTTATCAGATCCAAAATAACAAAGGTATCGCGCGCGTAGTACATGGCGATAACGTGGTTTGTCGGGCGGAAATTTTCTCTGGTCTGCATCAAACGGGCGAGCTGATGATTAAAAGTCGCGGCAATGCGCGCTGCACCGACGGTTCACGTTATCCGATGCCGGAAATTACCTGTAAAGCAGGCGTCAATGACGTCGCAACCTGTACCGCCCGTTATGGCGACCACGCGGCAATTCCGTTGACGTTTAAAAAGATAGGTGCCTGATTTTATGTTGGTCAATCTGTGTGATTACAAACAGAGCGTCACGCTCATTGCAAACAGCGGCGTCCAGTTTCTTGATTTTGGCTTAACGCCGCAAGAGTCGGCCCACTACGGACGTTTTGTGCGCAAAACGGCAAACGGCCCGCTACTGCGCCTCGATTTTGATCTGACCAGCGGGCGCTACACGTTGCCTGGACGTGCTGGCGGCCAACCCGAAGTCGTGAAACCGGAAAGCACTCAGACGCTGCACTATTCTCTGGATGTACTCGACGGAATCTGGCTCCCCCTGCCGTTCCTGCGTTTTAATCCGCCGCGTACCTTTATTGACGGGCCGGATAACTGGGCGCGCATTCAGGTACGTAAACTCAGCGAGCCAGATAGCGCCGGAAACACACACCGCATCACCCTCGCCTTCGACAGTCAACTGGCAAAAAATATGCCTGCGGCGTTGGCGCCTTGCGAAAACGATCTGCTCAATGGCACACGTTTTGCGCTCGCCTGGCGCGATGAAGAAGTTGCCGTTTTTCTTGACCAGACATGGATTGACGGCTGGCTGCGCGAGTCGTTTCTTCAGTATGCCTCACAGGTGGAAAACCGTCCGGAACAGGCCATACAACAAGCGCTGCGTAGCTTTGAGTATCAGGCGCACTGGTTGAATTTACTGACGCTGTTAGGCGAACAGCTTACGGTGCCGGAAGTAAAGTTTGTGACACATACGTTAAGCACGCCCGCAATCCCGGTCGATCTGATTCTGGATGTCGGCAATACGCATACCTGCGGCGTCTTGATCGAGGATCATGGCGATGCGAATGACGGGTTACGCCAGACGGCAGAGCTTCAGGTGCGTTCTTTAAGCGAGCCGCAGTTTCTGAACGATCCTTTATTTACCAGCCGGGTGGAATTCTCGGAAGCACGCTTTGGCAAGCAACACTTTTCTGTCGAAAGCGGACGAGACGACGCCTTTGTGTGGCCTTCCATTGTGCGTGTGGGCGACGAGGCTCGCGCCCTTGCTATGCAGCGTGTGGGCACCGAAGGCAGCAGCGGCATCTCCAGCCCGCGCCGCTACCTGTGGGATGAAACCCCCGCCTTGCAGGACTGGCGTTTTAGCCAGATCCACGGTAAAACGCAGCGCGAACCGCTTGCCACCGCGTTTCCGCTGATGAATCTGATGAACGATGACGGACAGCCGTTATTCCGCCTGCCGCATGAAGAAAGGCTACCGGTTTTTTCGCCGCAATACAGCCGTAGCACCTTGATGACGCATATGTTGTGCGAAATTCTGGCTCAGGCGCTGGGGCAAATTAACAGCGTCGCCACCCGGCTGCGGCTCGGCTTTCCCGCCTCGCCGCGCCAGCTACGCACCCTGATTTTAACGCTGCCTTCCGCCATGCCGAAACAGGAGCGAGAAATTTTCCGCCAGCGAATGTTTGAAGCACTGGCGTTGGTCTGGAAAGCCATGGGCTGGCATCCGCAGGATGAGGATTTCACCACGCCTAAGCAGCGTGAAAAAAGCGTGGTGCCGGTACCAGAAATACAGATGGAATGGGATGAAGCAAGTTGCGGCCAACTGGTATGGCTTTATAACGAAGCCATTTCGCATTACGCCGGGCGTACCGAATCCTTTTTTAATGCGCTCGCCAGACCGGATCGCCAGCCTGAACCCGGCGTCGTCCCCGGGCGCGCGTTGCGCGTGGCATCGATTGATATCGGCGGCGGCACGACGGATATGGCGATCGTTCACTATCAGTTAGATGACGGCGTGGGGGCCAATGTAAAAATTACGCCTCATCTCCTGTTTCGCGAAGGTTTTAAAGTCGCCGGGGACGATCTGCTATTGGATATCATTCAGCGTTGCGTACTCCCTTCCCTGCAAACGGCGTTGCAACGGGCAGGCGTTACGGATGCCGCCGCCCTGCTGGCGACCTTATTTGGCGATTCGGGACGAATTGATACTCAGGCCATTTTGCGCCAGCAAACGGCGCTGCAATTATTTATGCCGCTGGGCCATGCGGTACTTTCCGCCTGGGAGCAAAGCGACATTAACGATCCGTTTGCTGGTTTACATGCAACATTTGGCGATCTGCTGATCCGCCGCCCAACGAGCAACGTGATGAACTATATCCAGCAGGCGATCGATCATGCCTTACCGTCTGGTTCGCCGACATTTGATATATTCAATGTGCCGTTGCAAATCCAGTTTAGCCAGCTTCAGGAGGCTCTGCTGGCCGGTCAGTTTACGCTGACAACGCCGCTTCATGCGGTCTGCGAAGCGATCTCCCACTATCACTGCGATATCTTGCTGGTGACGGGGAGACCGACCTGCTTACCCGGCGTACAGGCGCTCATCCGGCACTTACAACCGGTGCCGGTTAATCGCATTGTGTGGATGGATAAGTATCAGGTACATGAATGGTATCCCTTCAGTCAACAAGGGCGTATCGGTAATCCAAAATCCACTGCTGCGGTGGGCGCGATGTTATGCAGCCTGGCGCTGGACTTACGTCTGCCGCGTTTCAATTTTAAAGCGGCTGATATCGGCGCGTATTCGACTGTGCGTTATCTCGGCGTACTGGATAATACCGTTAATACCCTTCGCGATGAAAATATCTGGTATCACGAGATCGATTTGGATAAACCCGGCGCAACGCTGGACGCTCGCCTGCATTTTCCGCTACGCGGCAACGTGACGTTGGGCTTTCGTCAACTGGCGAACAGTCGCTGGCCGGCAACCCCACTCTATTGCCTGAGCATTAACTCCGCCGAACTGGCGAAAACCATCGCTGGCGACGGTGTACTGAATGTGCGACTGAAATTACGCGGCAGTAGCAAAGATAGCGCCCCGGAATCGTTCATATTAAGTGATGCCTGGCTCCAGGACGGGACGCCGGTCGCCGCCGATGCGCTGACATTAAAATTGAATACGCTGGCTGACCGTCGCCACAGCGGCAGCCACTACTGGATAGATAGCGGGAGTGTATACCTGAAATGACAAAACCGTTAAACGCCACCCAGGCTGTTATCGAGTGGGTTAACAACACGCGCCGTTACGCAACGCGACTGGATGACGAAGCCGACGCTCTGCTGGCGCAACTTACGCTTGCCGCGGCGGATGAGTCAGCGCTCAACGCCGCCTGCGCGTCACATGGCTGCGTTGGTCTGTACGGGTATGCGCAATCCGCAAAAGCGCATCTGTTAACGACGCTATGCGGTAACGAGAATGGCAAGCTGGAAATTATCACGCCGGACCGTGACTATGATTATTTCAGCCACATCAATCCGGGTCATGCGCCAGCGAATATGGCTATTCGCTTTACGCGCGACATTTTTTCAAACGAGAACGGCTGGCCGTTGCGCCTGCGCTTGATCAGTGAAGCCGAACTGGTGCAGATCTTTATTGCCTGGACCAGCTCGTCCCCCGTTTGTCGCCAGGTTGAAAAATCCATTATCACATCACGCCTGGAGAAATGGCAATCGCTTCGCCAACCGCAGCCCGTCCCCGGCGTTACCGCTGAAGAGGTTGCGACCATCGCGAGTTTCTGGCGCTCTTGCCTGCCGTCCGCCAGACAACATATTGATGATGCGACATGGCAACACTTTGCCTCGCTCTTGCCTGCACTGGATCTCACGACACGGGCGCACGCCTGGGCATTACTGTGGGGAGAGCAGCCGGAGATCACCCAGCAATGGCTGGCGCTGGCGCATATGTTGCAACAAACCAGCCATGCCGGGGAACTGGCGGCGCCGCTCAGCCTGCTGGTCGATCATTTTGGCTTACCGGCGGAAAACTTCCTGACGCAAATGGCGCTAACCGCCAGCGATACGCAAAGCGATGTGGTGGTGCATCCGGTTAAGGAAGGCCGACTGCTCAATGCGGTCAGCCTTTCGCTTGATTCTCTGGCGCTGCTTACCCGCGAACTGGTGCTAACCGTTGAAAACAGCGTACTGGATAACGTTGATTTACTGGATATTCCGGTCGCGCCAGACAGTCATCCTCATCCGTTATGGCGGGCGAAATTAGGCTGGATGCTGGCCCATTACCGTCAGCAGGTACAGCCCGATGTTCTGGTGATTTGCAATGCTCTGGCATCTCGCTCGCAAACGTCCACCGCCGCCCGTCACTTACTGGAGTGGGTTAACGCCACGCAGCCGCAGCATGAATCAGCGTTACCCGGCGTCGTCTGGGCTATTACTCCACAGGATGCCCGTTTTGCCACCCAGCAAAATCTGGATGAAGCCGTCCAGCAGTTGATGGGTAAACCTGGCGTGCACTGGGGAACGTTGCAGGCGCTGGATAAACACAGTATGCAGCGTTTGGTGGAGTGGTTATCGCAGGCGACATCGGCACCACAGCGACAGGCGCGCTTACAGGCGTTACGCGAACAACTGCGGGGCCGCGTGCGCGATCTGTTACCGATGTTTGATGACGCGCGGCTACCGGTTGAAACCGTGATCCGGCGTCTTCAGGCCCAGGCCGCCAGACATGGCGACCTGCTGGCCGGGCTGTTACCGCCGGTACAGAACTTCGAAGCGTTGCTGCGCACCCGACAGTCGCGAGAAGAACAGGTTAGCGGTTTATTTAATGACGCGATCGATCTCTTTGCCGACGAACCAACGCGCGCTTCAGCGTCAGAAGGTCACGAAACAGGCTATCAGGCGCACAAAATGTGGATCAATCATCTGCGCCAGTGGGCCCACTGCCGGGATAATGCGCAGCGTCTGGGACTGGAACCGCAGATGCTCAACGCCGTGGCGGAGATTTTAATTACCGCCAGCTATCGCCTCGGTTTACCTCAGCAGTTACAGAAAACCATGCAGCGCGAGGAGGTTAGCGGCGCGCAGCTCCATGCCATCATTGGTAACTTCATCGCCTGGCTCGGCTACGCAAATATCGAGGAGGCCCAGCGCCCGGCCAGCCGCATTCAGAAAGGCGCAGCCATTTTCGCCGCAACGCCGCGTTCGACAATGTTGCGTCTAACAAAGCTTGACGAACAGCCCGTTCACGCCGCCAGCCGCTATGTCTATGACTGGCTTGTTGCGCTGTATACCCTGGCCAATGAGAACGCAGGATATCGGCATCCGCAGGACGTTACCGACGTAGACAGAGCGCAATTAATTGCCCTGATAGCCTGACCTTGCGGAAAAACCATGCCCGGTAACGTGTATCGGGCTTGAGGTCAGAAAAGCGAAAACAGCAATGCGACGGGGAAACTTATCGGCCATGTCGCGCCAACCAAAAAGGCGCTCAGGAAACGAATTCGTTTTTTGTCATGAGTCAAAAACCAGGTGATCAGGGATGATATCACCGCCATGACGGCGTAAAAAATTAATATCTTTTGAAAGAGGGTCATATCAGGCATCCGCGCCAACCAGAGGAAAAAACGCGCGCAATATGCTCTTTTTATTTGACACACATCAAGGTTTATCAGCCTTAACAGCAAAACGTTCTCAATGCACGGCTCCGCTCACAGAATATCCTGTTTACGTATTATTGCGGATCTCGCCAACCCGTACTATACCCATAGGGGTTATGATGAAAGGTGGCGAAAATGAATGTTTCCAGTAAAACCGTCGTGCTGATTAATGTCTTTGCTGCTGCAGGACTTTTGGGTCTGATCTCGTTGAGATTCGGCTGGTTTGCTTGAGGTGTTCAACCTTTGAGTACTTGCTGCGCATGTTGGCGGGGAGGTCCCCCTCTCCGCCGACACCCGCCTATTTTTTCACGATTTTTCTGAACAGTAAATGATCCTTAATGCTTAACCATGATGTGACGGACAAGGGTGTAGTCTTCCAGACCATACAATGACATATCTTTGCCGTATCCCGACTGTTTTTGCCCTCCATGCGGCATCTCGCTAACCAACATGAAATGGGTATTAATCCAGGTACAGCCATACTGCAATCTGGCGCTAAGCCGGTGCGCCCGCCCAACGTCCTGAGTCCAGACGGAGGATGCCAGACCATAGCGAGAATCGTTGGCCCACCTCAGAACCTGATCTTCATCATCAAAGACGGTTATACTGACCACCGGGCCGAAGACCTCGCGTTGCACGATGGCATCTTCCTGTTTTGCGTCTGCCAGCAACGTCGGAGCGAAATAGTAACCTTTACCTTCCGTTTGACTTCCGCCAGTAATCACACGGATATGGCTGAGGGCCTTCGCCTCCTCTACTGCCGCTGTGACGCGCTTCAGGTGCGCCAGCGAACTTAACGGCCCCAGCTCTGTCGACTCATCCTCCGGCGCGCCCATTTTCAGGCTGCTCACCGCGTTCCCTAGCTTTTCGACCAGCGCATCATAGATACCGCGCTGCGCGTATATACGGCACGCCGCAGTACAATCCTGTCCGGCATTATAGAAACCGAAAGTCCGGACGCCCTGCGCCACCGCATCCAGATCGGCGTCATCAAAAACAATCACCGGGGCTTTACCACCGAGTTCCATATGCGTACGTTTTATCGCTGGCGCAGTATGGCGCAGAATATGCTCCCCGGTCGCGATAGAACCGGTTAAAGAGACCATGCGTACTTTTTCATGACCGGTCAATACATCGCCAACAGTCTGCCCTCGTCCGAACAGGACATTGAGCACCCCCGGCGGAAAGATATCCTTCGCCAGCGCGGCAAGTTTAAGCGCCGTCAGCGGCGTGATTTCAGAAGGCTTAATCACCACGCAGTTACCTGCCGCCAGCGCTGGCGCCAGCTTCCAGGCCGCCATCATGAGCGGATAATTCCACGGCGCGATAGAGGCAACCACGCCAATCGGATCCCGGCGGATCATCGACGTATGTCCTTCCAGATATTCGCCCGCCGCCAGCCCACTCAAACAACGGGCCGCGCCGGCAAAAAAGCGAAAGACATCCACGATTGCCGGAATTTCATCATTAATTACGCAGTGCAAAGGCTTACCGCAGTTTTGCGATTCAAGCCGGGCGAACTCAAGGGCGTTTTGCTCGATGCTGTCCGCCAGTTTTAACAGACATTCCGCCCGTGCTTTGGGTGTGGTCTGCCCCCATTCGGCAAACGCGCTATCGGCGGCCAGCACTGCGGCGTCAACCTGCGCGGGCGACGCTTCCGCAATCTCAAGTATGACCTCGCCTGTCGCCGGGTTATAAACAGACTGCCTTTCTCCCTCGCCGTCCACCAGCACGCCATTAATCAGTAATTGATATTGCATAGCATTTTCCCATATCGTCATTAATCGATTTCCGGCGAACGGGCCGCCGCTTTCCTAAAAATAGACGGCGCGCCAGATGCTCACCCGGCACACTCGGGAAATTTAGTCAGGTTGTGAGCTGACACGCATTCCACCTCACACAAGGCTTTTAGCGCTCAGCATCTCGCGAATCAGGCTGCCAAGCTGTTTTACGGCCTGTTCTTCCCGTTCTCCCCAATGCCAGGCGGTGTTAAAACGAAAGAAACGCGTCCAGGCGCCGGACGTTGAAAACATTTTCCCCGGCGCGATACTGATAAGGTGTTCAAGCGCTTTGGCGCTAAGTTCACCGGCATCAAGCTGCTCAGGTAGCTCCAGCCAAAGAAAATAACCGCTATCGTTATGGTGAATTTTTACTTCCGCCGGGAGATGGCGCAAAAGGGTTTGCCAGGCTTGCTGTTTACGTTCGGCAAGCTGCCTTCGCAATCGGCGCAGATGCGCGTCATATCGACGTGTCGAGAGATAATCCACTAACGCCAATTGCATGGGGGAACTGGTAGATAATGTGCTCATTAACTGCAAACGCTGAATTTGTCTGGCATGGCTTCCTCCCGCAACCCAGCCAATGCGAAAACCGGGAACCAGACATTTGGAAAAAGATGAACAATGCAACACGGTATCGTCGCGATCCCATGCTTTGGCAGGCAGAGGTTTCTCGCGGCCAAAGTAGAGTTCGCTATAAACATCGTCTTCAATTAGCGTCACGTTATGGTGCGTGAGTAACGCGACCAGCCGCGCTTTTTTCTCAGCACTCAGCGTGAACCCTAATGGATTCTGACTGTTGGTCATTAACCAGCACGCTTTCACCGGATATTCCTGTAACGCCTGTTCCAGCGCCATAAGATCGATACCTTCTTTAACATCGGTAGGTATCGACAACGCTTTCAGGCGCAATCGCTCCAGGGCCTGTAGCGCACCGTAGAAACAGGGGTTCTCCACCACCACCCAGTCTCCCGGCGCCGTCACCGCCTGTAAACTAAGATTCAACGCTTCCAGCGCGCCGGCGGTAATGACAATCTCGTCAGGAGAAACGGTAATCCCCTGCTGCGCGTAACGGCGTGCTATCGCATAGCGCAATTCTGCATTACCTGGCGGCAAGTTTTCGATGACGCTCATTGCCGTCGCGGTTTTACTGACCTGCGCCAGAGAGCGGTTCAATTGCGGCAAGGGAAACAGGCGCGGATCGGGAAACGCTGAAGCAAAGGGCACCACTGAGGTATCACGGCTGGCCTGCAGCATCTCAAAAATATAGGTATTGATATCTACGGCTTCATCCCGAATAACGTGCGCTGCCGTCGCGACTGACCGACAAACCGGATGCGGCGCGACATAATAACCGGATTGCGGACGGGCGATAATCCGTCCCTGACTTTCCAGCAACTGGTACGCATGACCGACAGTCATAAAACTCATGCCGCTACTGGCGACCTGCTCCCTCAGCGAGGGTAATCGATCGCCGGGTTGCCAAACGCCAGAGGCGATTTGTTCTCTAATTTGCTCCGCCAGACGTTGATATTTTTTCATTATTCGTTCTCATTGAGCGCTGCTTGCAGGTGGCAACCGCAGTGTATATCAGTTGTTAAAATTAACAATGATTTGCTAACTGTTATGGTGCTTCCCAACAGGCGTAATGATTAGATTTCGCAACAAAACGCCGTTTCAGGGTCTCTGCTTAACGGGAAAGTCAAACCAGGTGTTCGGGTATGGTTCATGAGTAAGGGAGAAGTGCCACCATTCAGTATCCAGTGGCGTAAAGCCCGCATCACGCATCAATGTTTGTAATAACAACCTATTCGCGCGTTGCTGAGCGGTAAGCATGGCATTATCGGGATGGGATAACGGACTAAAACAGTCAAAGCCGGTACCAAAATCCAGACTATTATCTGGCGAGCGTTGCGCCGCGGACGCAGTACAATTCACCAGTGGTCGTCCGGGATCGTATATTGGTATTTTACTGTCAAGTGGAACAATCGTTAGATCAAGCGTACTTCCCCGACTGTGGCCGGATCGGGCGGCAAGATAACCTTCATCAAACAGACGCTTTTTCTCTACCAGCGGATAAAATTCGTTTTTCATTTGGTTTTGAGAAGGATCTTTGGCCCACGCGATAAAGTCGTTCACTGCGCTTTGCGGACGGTAGCAATCATATATTTTTAAGGTAAGTCCAAAAGGGCGTAAACGATCGGCGACCTGCTTCACTGCGTTTGCGGCTGGTCGTGTTAACAGGCAAACAGGCGCGTTATAGCCTTTAATGGGGCGACCAATAAAGTTATGGGAAGTGAAGTATCGCATGTCTACCTGTACGTCGGGGGCGACCGTAGTAATATCGACAAAGTCTTTTGGCTGGTGGAGATCAATATGGCTTTCAGCTGACATTGCCTGAAAGGACAACAGGCTGAACAGGAGGAAAGAAGATACGCATTTTACCATATGTTACACCTCGCGAGAGTCACAGGGGTGATTATGTATTTGAGCAGGTAAAGATTAGCGGACAGCGCTTAAACAGATGGTTAAAATAAACATCATTCCCCCCTGTAATCTGTGCCTTATCACAAACGGAGAGGTTATATTTTGCTTATATGACCATTACGCCGCCTGTTCTATACCCAAAATAATTCGAGTTGCTTAAAGGCGGCAAGGGAGTGAGTCCCAGGAACACAGATAACGATGTGTTTTCACAAAGGCGAGTCTACCTGACCAGAAAGGTTATTTGATAATCAGTAGTACAGTTGTTGTCGCCTTCCATAACTAAATAACATTGTTTTGTCAAAGATAAGACCACTATATAGTCAGGAAGGCAATTAGTGAGGAACGCGTCAATTGTCGGCGATAATGCATCTGAAATTACGATTCACCGCAGTTGTGCAAACACATAGAATCCCCCTCGGACCGAGATAATTCGGTCTGCTGATCATAGCCATTATTCAGTAAGAACGCAGGTTGCAGCGGCGGATCACGGGCGTGAAGAAAAATCCTGCGCCCCAAACTTTTTGGACAAGCGCTGAACCTGCCGTATACTTTTACTTAACGTACACTCCGCCATAAAAATAAACCCTGCGATGATACCGTAATGCCACAGGCATAACTTAAGGATATGCCATAAATCAAGCGAAGCATGATTTAATTTCTCAGTGATTACGATAGTCTGTACAAATATTATGGGATGAAATAATAATACGCCTAACAAAAATATCCCTGCCACAATCATGGCGAGTAACTGAAAAAAAGCCCATCCGATAACGAAGCGGTAAAGTAACAGCAATAATAGCCGTCCACATTTTTTTAGCCATTCTGACTGCAAAATGCCCCAGGATGCTGTCTTTTCGTGAATTTCACCATCTGATTTCTTCATTTTGAGCCTCCTCGCAGGTTTTTATAGTCTTATCACCCAACTGGAAATAAACCCGTCAGCTAATCGTTACAACAAATATAATTAAGACAAAAACTAAAGAGTAAGGTATTTATATCATAAGTGCTATCAGTATTGGCCTTATGCCCTGCCGCTAAATATCTCATTGTTGTTAGCCTAATAATACTTTTAGTTTAACTTCTTATAAGACAATTTCTACACGGTTGAGCAACTATTTACTTTCTCTAAAAATAATATAGCGCGTAATTAATCATTACTCATGGTACATGATGATGTGAGAATTAAGAAAACCATTTTACTTTCATTCGTTTTACCTGACATACTTCATGGCCAGGAGACGTGGGCATGACTAAAGCTACGGGTCGATATTAACAATAATGTTGACGGTTCAGGACAAAGCAAAAATCAGGTATTTCACTGATAAGCAAATCGATGGGCAACATGGTATAATATTTCGAATACCACCTATTCCAGTAATGAAGTCTCATATAATCACTTGTGGTCTACATTATGCCAATTACTATCGGGAGAGGATTTTTAAAAAGTGAGATGTTTTCTCAAAGTGCCATCTCTCAACGCTCCTTCTTTACGTTACTATGGGAAAAGATTAAAGATTTTTTCTGTAGCACGCGAAGATCTGCTGCCGATCAATATATAAAGGAATTATGTGATGTTGCCTCTCCGCCTGACGCGCAACGTTTATTTGATTTATTTTGCAAGTTATATGAATTATCATCACCGTCATGCAGAGGAAATTTCCATTTTCAGCACTATAAAGATGCTGAGTATCAATATACAAATCTCTGCATTAAAGATGGCGAAGATATTCCGTTATGCATTGTGATACGCCAGGATCACTACTATTATGAGATAATGAATAGAACAGTACTCTGTGTTGATACTCAGTCTGCCCACCTGAAAAGATATTCTGATATTAATATAAAAGCTAGCACTTATGTTTGTGAAGAGCTATGTTGCTTGTTCCCTGAGCGGTTACTACTCTCGCTATCCGGCGGTATAACATTTCCCGTCGACCTAAAAAATATAAAAGAGACGCTTATCGACATGGCAGAAAAGGGTAATTTATGTGACTGGAAGGAACAGGAAAGAAAAGCCGCAATCTCCTCCAGGATTAATCTGGGCATCGCCCAGGCAGGTGTACCATCTATTGACGACGCTATTAAAAACAAAATAGCCGCAAAGGTTATTGAGAATACTAACTTAAAGAATGCAACATTTCATGCAAATCATACACAAAGCTCAGTTACTCAACTAGTTTATTCATGTTTGTTTAAGAATGAGATATTAATGAATATGCTTGAGGAAAATTCCTCTCATGACCTGCTATGTTTAAACGACCTTGTTGAATATGTAGCGCTACAAGTTCATAACAGCCTTTTTTCTGAAGATTTATCTTCACTCGTTGAAACAACAAAAAATGAGGCTCATCACCAGAGTTGACCACACCATAAATTATTATGGCTTACAATCCCCTGGCAATACCAAAACCATCTAATAGAATAACTTTAAAATATACTTCCATGGAATAATGAATTTCGCATGGAGCGAATTGGCTCGTTATTTTTATAATTGAGATACTGAGTATAAGTATATTTTCTCATACAACTTATCGCACTTATTGACAAACCGTTTTCGCTAATTTGAAGTGTTGAATAATAACTCAAAGAAATTATTGGCATCATAGCCTCACGACGTAACTGGAAGGTGGCATGATGTTTACAAAAACGTTATCAGTAGTTTTACTGACCTGTGCGCTGTTTTCAGGCCAGTTACTGGCGAAACAGCAAGACCACGCATTCGTATGGTTTGCGACGGGAGGGCACCAGCTTAGACACGAAGCCGACAGTGATGAATTACGGGCGGCAGCGGAAGAATCAGCGGAAGGCTTGCGCGAGCACCACAACTGGCAGAAATCGCGCAAACCAGAGAGCTATTTTCGTTAATTAAACGCCCCTGCGCTTCGGCAGCGTTTTCATCAGCGCTTCAGGGCTCACTGAAGCGACAACGCTGCCGGGCTGGGGCATTTTTAAGATGTGGTTTTTAATTTTGCCAATGACATGCATTTCGCAAGGGCGGCAGTCGAATTTTAGCGTCAGTACCTCATCGCCATGCACCAACTGCATCGGCGTGGCTTTCCAGCTCTTAATATTTCCTTTCGCCTGCTTTGGACAAAGGTTGAACGCAAAACGCAGGCAGTGTTTGGTGATCATGACCGGTACCTCGCCCTTCTCCTGATGCGCCTCATAGGCCGCATCAATCAATTGTACGCCGTAACGGTGATAAAATTCCCGCGCTTTGTGGTTGTAGACATTAGCGAGAAAGCTGAGATGCGTTTGCGGATAGACCGGCGCAGGCTGCGCCACGGGTTTCCGACGACCTCGTTGATAATGAGCCAGCCGCGCCGCGTCAAGCATATCAATCGCCTCCCGACGGAACTGATTGAGCAGGCTATTTGGCACGAACAACGCCGCCGGTAATGTCACCTGCATATCACGCGCGTAGTAAGGCGTCTGTCCCAGCTTCGCCAGTCCGGCTGTTAGGTTATTCAACGCTTTTTCAGAGTTATTGGCTTCCTCAAATACCTCATCAAGCGTATGCGTGATGCAGACACCGTCTTCACTGGTCAGCGTCAGAATAAGCTGTTCCTGCCAGCCGCCCAGCATGATATCAACCGCCACACGGCGCTCACTGGAGGTTTTTGTCAGCGCTTGCTGCCAGTTATGATCCAGATTACGATTCAACGGATGATGCGGACGGACTTTATGCAGGTCGGCAGGCATATCATTTGGCCAAACGCGGTAGCGGTTATGACCGGTTTTCTCCACCGTATTGGCACGAAAACCCACCACTTCACGCTTAATCAACACGTTCAGACCATCGCCATTCGCCAACGGCTCCGTAGCTTCTACGTCGAGATAATCCTTCGCCACATTCAGCACCTCGCCTACCGGCAAGCCAATAAATTTTGGTGAATCAAATGCGCCAATATCGCCTTTCCGCGCGTTAACAAAATAGTCGGTGCTGCCGCGATGGAAGGTTTTCTCCGTGGAGGGAACAAAAAAGTGCTCGGTCCGACCAACCGACGCACGCGCCAGATCGCCACGTTGCTCGATAATCGCGTCCAGCATCTGACGATAATGCGCGGTGATGTTTTTGACATAGCTCATGTCTTTGTAGCGCCCTTCAATCTTGAAGGAACGTACGCCTGCATCGATCAACGCGCCGAGGTTAGCCGTTTGATCGTTATCTTTCATCGATAGCAAATGTTTTTCGTAAGAGACCACCCGCCCCTGATCGTCTTTTAACGTATACGGTAAACGACAGGCTTGCGAACAGTCGCCCCGATTGGCGCTGCGCCCGGTTTGCGCATGAGAGATATAACACTGCCCAGAATAAGCGACACACAGCGCGCCATGAATGAAGAACTCAATCGTGGCGTCAGTAGCCTGATGAATAGCCGCTATCTGACTCAAATTAAGCTCGCGCGCCAGTACAATCTGTGAAAAACCGACATCGGCAAGAAACTTCGCTTTTTCCACGCTGCGAATATCACACTGTGTACTGGCGTGAAGCTCAATCGGCGGGATATCCAGTTCCAGAATGCCCATATCCTGCACAATCAGCGCATCCACCCCGGTGTTGTACAAATCGGTGATTAACCGCTGCGCGGGCTCCAGCTCATCATCATGCAGGATAGTATTCAGCGTGACAAAAATCCGGGCGCCGTAACGGTGAGCAAACGGGACCAGATCGGCGATATCGCGCAGACTGTTACTGGCGTTATGACGTGCGCCAAAACCGGGTCCGCCGATGTAGACGGCATCTGCGCCATGCAAAATCGCTTCGCGAGCAATTGCGGCGTCACGGGCCGGACTTAACAATTCGAGATAGTGAGGTTGCTGGCGCATACAGTCTTTCTTATCCAATAGCAGCGAAATGGCGGCTATTGTAGTCAGAAGCGCAAACTAACGAAATAGTTTTCCCGCTTAATCACGCGGGTAATGGATCAGCGAGTGAAAATGAACCGTCTGGTCACTACTGTTGCGATAGGTATGCGCCGTATCGCCGGCAAAACGCAAACCTTTACCGGCGTCTATGGTTTGCCATACCCCACCAGTACACATGTCCAGCCGACCCTGAATCACCACCACATGTTCGATAACGCCGGTTTTATGCGGCGCTGATTCGCTGACCGCGCCTGGCGCCAGCAATAGGGAAAAATAGTCAAAACAGAGTTCAGGGTCCCACGGAAACAGCGGTGTGATTACCATCGTTTGCTGCTGGGGATCGAAGGTTGACGGAAATTCGGCCTGCGGAGGCGAAATAAACACTGAGAATGGAACGTTCAGGCCCGTCGCAATTTTCCACAGCGTTGCGACTGTCGGGCTGGATTCATTACGCTCTATCTGCCCCAACATGGCTTTTGAGACGCCGGAAATCTCCGCCAGACGCGATAAACTCCAGCCTCGCTGATGGCGTAACGTTCTTAACGTGGTCGCCAGATAGTGTGTCAGGTTATCCATTTTCCCCCCCTGTAAGACCATAGCGTATCACTTGTACGCTATAACGCACAATGCTACATTGACTGACCGTTATAACGCACAAGAGGCGATCATGCGTCTGTTATCACTGCCGTTACCTACTGTATTATCTGGTCTGGTCGCCGTTCTGGTCGGCTATGCGAGTTCCGCCGCCATTATCTGGCAGGCGGCGCTTGCCGCTGGCGCAACACCCGCAGAGATCGCCGGCTGGATGACCGCCCTCGGTATAGCCATGGGCATAAGCACACTAACGTTAACCTTGTGGTATCGTGCGCCGGTTTTAACCGCCTGGTCAACGCCTGGCGCCGCCCTGTTGGTGACAGGGCTTCAGGGATTATCGTTGCCAGATGCCGTGGGCATATTCATTGTCGCCAATGCCCTGATTGTGCTGTGCGGCGTCACGGGATTGTTTGCGCGTTTGATGCGGATAATCCCCCATTCTCTTGCCGCCGCAATGCTGGCGGGAATACTGCTACGCTTCGGCCTGCAGGCGTTCGGGACGCTCAATGGAGAATTTGTCATGTGCGGCGGTATGCTATTGGCGTGGCTACACTTTAAAGTATTCGCGCCCCGCTATGCCGTTATTGCTGCCATGGTGATGGGAATAACGGTGGCGCTCATCCAGGGTAAGGTGGCGATGAGCGGTATTCATTTCGCGCCGGTGTGGCCCACCTTCGTTCCCCCCCACTTTTCATTCGTTCAAAGCCTGAGCGTCGCGGTACCGCTCTTCCTGGTGACGATGGCATCGCAAAACGCCCCCGGCGTCGCCACAATGAAGGCGTCTGGCTATCAGCTTCCTGTCTCTCCGTTAATGATTTTTACCGGATTGCTGGCGCTGCTGCTTTCGCCATTTGGCGTTTATTCTATCTGCATTGCCGCCATTACAGCCGCCATTTGTCAAAGCCCGGACGCGCACCCCGATCCAACGCGTCGCTGGTTAGCCGCCGCCGCCGCAGGCGTTTTTTATTTACTTGCCGGGTGGTTTGGCGGTTCGATAACCGCGCTGATGGTCGCCCTGCCGGTTAGCTGGGTGCAAATGCTGGCTGGTCTGGCACTGTTAAGTACGATTAGCGGTAGCCTGTATCAGGCGCTTACTCACGAAAATGAGCGTGACGCGGCAGTCATCGCATTTCTCGTCACCGCCAGCGGGCTAACGCTGATGGGCATCGGATCGGCATTCTGGGGGTTGATCGCTGGCGGGATAGGATACGCTGTATTAACGAGAACGCGCCGCCCATCGTTGTCTGGCTGATGGCGACCGCTAATCTGCCGGGGTTTGCGCCATCTTGCGATGGCGCCGCAGAATTATTTTTTGTTAACGTCAAACATAGAGGTATCCGTCGCCATATCATCCACGACCTGTTTCAACGTCTCAAACGCCATTGGCGTACTGGAATTACTCAGGTCTTTACCTTCACCCTGACGTACTACCTTGACGACCGGCTTGTTGGTCGCGGCATCTATCAGTTCACCCTCAAAATAAAGGTGGGTATCCATGGTTCGGTGGCCCGTCGCCATTTGCGTGCCCGCCACAATCAGCGCTACAGGGATTACCTCATAGAATTGTAGCCCTTCTTTGCTGGTATCCACGCCCGTAATCGCCCCGCGGAAAATCAAACTGCGCGGCCCTGGCGTCGTAACCAGCGGTTTGCGCTGTTCAATTGCTGATTTTACTTTACTGTTCGTATAAGCCAGCAGTTTATCAAGAACTTGCTGCCCGACCTGGGTCGTTGGCTTGGGGACGGGATAGTACGTTATCGGATTGTAAACAATATTGTCATAGTTAGAGTCATTGAAATGTGGATCTACCCAGCGCAACACCGGTTTTCCCGTGGCGGAGGTAGTTTCCTGCAGGTCCGAATAATTTTTTAAGAATCCAGAATACTTATCCGGCTGTGTGACTTTAGACGCACAGCCGGATAACGCCAGCAAGCCAGTAAGCACTGCAACTTTAAATAAAGTATGAGTACGCATGAAACGATCCCTTTAGTCTTCGCAATGATGCAAAGGAAATAATAGCAAAACGAAATCATTCTGGATGCACTAAAAATGGTAACGACAGCACAATTTGAACGCGGCGCCCGACAAAAAAATGCCGAACGCAGCGAGACTTACAGAACTTGCATCGCTCAGGCCGTTTTTCTCGCCAGCATCGTAGCAAAGCGCAGTTTGATACGGTTGCCGTTTTCGTCCGTGCGGTGAAGCTCGCCGACATCTTCGTTGTATTTCAGCATGTCCCACCCTTCGTAATAGCGGCGTAATTCGCCTTCTTTAAAAGCGAACGGGAATCCCACCGTACAGGGAAAGTCCGGCGTATCCATTGCCGCAACAATCAAATTATACCCGCCGGTTTTTGTGCAGCGTTGCATATTGGCAATTAAACCGGGAATGGTTTGCGCCTCAAGAAACATCATAACCACCGTCGAGAGAATAAAATCGTACTCGCCGTCAAAGGTCAATGTATTCAGATCGACAATGTCGGTTTGCAGATTATCCAGCCCCTCTGCCGCTTTAATACGCTCAAGGTTAGCCATACTGGCCGGATTTTTATCCCACGCGGTAACGTCATAACCGTTCGCGGCCAGATACAGACTATTGCGGCCATTGCCACATCCCAAATCCAGCGTTCGGCCTGGCGCGACAACCTTTGCCGCCGCCAGCACATCCGAATGCGTGCGGGTTAATCCGTATTTCTCAGTAAAGTAATTTTCGTCACGAACGGTCATTTTTTTCCTCCGTTTTCAACAGTGCAGCGCGCTCAGTGCGAATAAGCAACGTCCCCTGCACCAGCAATAGAAATGTACGAACCAGCAATAAGGCGATAATAGCGTTAGTGAAAATAAACAGCGGGACGGCCAGAATATGGAAAAGCCCTGATTCACTACCGTGACCAAGATGTAACCCCGTGGTCGCCAGCGCGGAAACGCCGAACGAAAAACTCCAGAAGGAAGCATTAAACGGTTGTGATAAATACCAGGGCATTAATCGCAGCATAAATAAAAGCTGTAACAGACCGTAGCCGAATAACATTTTCGCCAGCGTGTCGCCCTCCCCGCCATTGACGCTCAGCCAGGCGCTACAGGCGACCAGCGCGGGCGCCAGTTGGATACCCAGCGACGTACGCAGCACCGCCGGTAATTCGCCGCAGCTACGCAGTCGCTGCAAAATAACCGGCTCCAGACTTAACCACGAAAAGACGCCTGCGCCTAAAAACACCAGTCCTGCATCATTGTAACCGAGCGCTCCACAGGCCATAGCGCTGATAAAATTATTCGCTACCGTGGGCAGATAAAGCCCCGGGGTTGTCGCTTCTTCCGGATGCGCTCCGCGCCAAAGTCCCGCCGTCTGCCAGGCGGCATACGCCAGTTGTATGACGACCCCCACGCTGAATAGCGCAACGGCCAACGGGCGATACCAGGGAACGAAACCGATCGCGACCAGCATCGTGGTGGCGGGAAACAGGCTGACAAAACTGCTCATTACCGGATGTCGCACTTCAGCCATCACGCTATGGGGAAAGCGCACCAGACGGCTAAGGAACGCCAGGGTCAAGAGTGCCCAAATAATCATCGCCAGGATCACCATGATGTCGCCGGGCCAGTGGCTTATTCCCCATATCTGGCTGGCATAACGCCAGGCGAATCCCATACCGATAGTGCCAAGGACGATGCCAAAATAGCCCGCAGGCAGATTGAGCACGCGATCGCTCTGCTTGTGATTACGCATTTTGTTTAATTTATAAAGTATATTTGAAATGCATTTTATGGAATTTCTGGTTGTTTCGCCAGTACCTTTGCTACGGTTATCTTAATCGTTCACACGGAATTTCCCTATGATCAAATATCGACTGAGTGAGGAACCTCGTGCTTTTACTTATCAGGTAGACGGTGAGAAGAAAAGCGTCTTATTACGACAAGTTATTGCCGTAACGGATTTTAACGATGTTAAAGCCGGAACCTCCGGCGGCTGGGTTGATGCCGATAATGTGCTGTCACAACAGGGGGATTGCTGGATTTATGATGAAAACGCGATGGCCTTTGCGGGCACGGAAATTACGGGTAACGCGCGTATCACGCAGCCGTGCACGCTCTACAATAACGTGCGAATAGGCGATAACGTCTGGATTGATCGCGCTGATATCAGCGATGGCGCACGGATAAGTGACAACGTCACCATTCAGTCCTCTTCCGTGCGCGGAGAGTGTGCGATTTATGGCGATGCCCGCGTGTTAAACCAGTCAGAAATTCTCGCCGTTCAGGGACTAACGCATGAACATGCGCAGATTTTACAAATTTACGATCGCGCCACCGTGAACCATTCGCGGATTGTCCATCAGGTACAGCTTTATGGCGACGCCACTATCACACTCGCTTTTATTGAGCACCGGGCGGAGGTCTTTGATTTCGCGCTCATCGAAGGCAACAAAGACAATAATGTCTGGATCTGTGACTGCGCCAAAGTCTATGGCCATGCGCGGGTTATCGCCGGCACAGAGGAAGATGCTATCCCTACCCTTCGCTACAGCTCACAGGTAGCGGAACATGCGTTAATCGAAGGCAACTGTGTGTTAAAACATCATGTGCTGGTAGGCGGACATGCTGAGGTACGCGGAGGCCCGATTTTACTGGACGACCGCGTGCTGATTGAAGGCCATGCCTGTATACAGGGCGAAATTCTGATTGAGCACCAGGTCGAGATTAGCGGACGGGCGGCGGTGATAGCCTTTGACGGCAATACTATTCACCTGCGCGGCCCAAAAGTGATCAATGGCGAGGATCGTATTACGCGTACCCCCTTAGTCGGTTCCCTTTAATCCGCATCAATAATGCGGGCATACATATTAACGTCGTGATAGTCGCCGTTAAGATACTCCGCCTGCTTCATACAGCCTTCCAGCGTAAAATGGTTGCGCCGTGCGACTGCGTTACTGGCCTGATTATCAACGCGGCATTTAATGACGAAGCGCCGAATATCGCCGCGCCGGGCATAATGTGTCATCAGCGCCTGTAATGATTGCGACATTATCCCTTGTCCCTGGAGGGACTCATCCAGCCAGTAACCGATATAGGCGGCTTTGTTTATCGGTTCGATGGCATTAAATGAGAGTACGCCCGCCATCTCATTCTGGCAGAAAATCAGGTACATTTGGGCGTAACCACGCTGGTGCAACAGCATATTACCCTGCACATGCTTACGCGTTTCCTCCTGCGACGTGACATATTGCGGCCAGTCGAGCGACTGTTGTAGCCACGCTTTGTTTTTGAGTACCAGTTGGTGCAGCGCCGGAACATGACTTTCATCTGCCGCTTGTAGTTCCAGCGTCGTGCTAACAGGAATAATTTCCACCATCGCGTTGCCCTTCTTCGTTGTTGGTCGTAATCACATAAATAGCCTGGTTTACCGATAACCCGCAGGTGATATGAGCGTTTTTATTGTATCGCCATCACATTATTTTTTATTGGCCATATTTAGCGTATTTCCGCGTGACACATTTCACACTTATCCAACCATTCTCCGCCTATAAAACGCTCAACGACTGATTGTTTTATCACCACGGAGACGCCAATGACCTTTTCTGTGCAGGAAACGCTTTTTTCTTTACTGCGGCTAAACGGGATTTCAGGACATGAAAGCAGTATTGCAAACGTTATGCAGCACGCGTTTGAACAGCAGGCCAAAGACGTCTGGCGGGATCGCTTAGGCAATGTCGTCGCCCGTTATGGCAGCGATAAACCCGACGCGCTTCGCCTGATGATTTTTGCGCATATGGATGAAGTGGGTTTTATGGTACGCAAGATCGAACCCTCCGGTTTTTTACGTTTTGAACGCGTGGGCGGCCCGGCGCAAATTACTATGCCCGGTTCGATTGTGACGCTTGCCGGACGTTCAGGCGATATCATGGGCTGTATCGGTATTAAAGCATATCACTTCGCGAAGGGTGACGAGCGCACCCAGCCACCCGCTCTCGATAAACTCTGGATTGATATCGGCGCAAAAGATAAAGCGGATGCCGAACGAATGGGTATTCAGGTGGGGACGCCAGTAACCCTTTACAACCCGCCGCACTGTCTGGGCAACGACCTGGTGTGCAGTAAGGCGCTGGATGACAGGCTGGGGTGTACGGCGCTACTGGGCGTCGCCGAGGCTATCGCCTCCACACCGCTTGATATCGCGGTATTCCTGGTCGCGTCGGTACAGGAAGAGTTCAATATTCGCGGTATTATTCCCGTTTTACGACGCGTGCGCCCCGACCTGGCGATTGGTATTGATATCACCCCCTCCTGCGACACGCCTGACCTGCAGGATTACTCGGATGTGCGGGTCAACCACGGCGTCGGCATCACCTGTCTGAACTATCACGGACGCGGTACGTTGGCGGGACTGATTACGCCGCCGCGTTTGCTGCGGATGCTGGAGACCACCGCGCACGAAAATAATATTCCCGTACAGCGAGAAGTCGCGCCAGGCGTCATCACCGAAACCGGCTACATTCAGGTTGAACTGGACGGTATTCCCTGCGCCAGTCTTTCTATTCCCTGCCGCTATACCCACTCGCCAGCCGAAGTCGCCAGCCTGCGCGACCTGGCTGATTGTATCCGTTTACTGACTGCGCTGGCCAATATGTCGCCAGAGCAGTTTCCCATTGAGCCTGAAACAGGCGCTACACAAGAGGCACGACCATGATGAAGAAGATCCTTGTGGCATGTGGTACCGGCATGTCGACATCAACCATGATTGCACAAAAACTGCAGGACTTTCTTGCGGAGCAAGGCATTGCGGCAACCACGGCGCAATGTTGTCTGAATGAGATCCCGTTGAACTGTAACGGTATGGATCTCATCGTAACGTCCATGCGTACGCACAGTGACTATGGCATCCCGACGCTCAACGGCGCCGCCCTGCTGACAGGCATCAACGACGACGCATTAAAACAAGAAATCAAGGCGCTGTTAACACAATAAAGGGGGCATTATGTTTGATTACATCCTGTCTCTCGGCGGCACCGTTTTTGTGCCCATCATTATGATTATCATCGGCTTAATCTTTCGTATTCCCTGGCTGCAGGCAGTGAAAGCCGGGGTGACGGTCGGCATCGGTTTTGTCGGCATGGGGTTGGTGATCGTCATGGCGATCGACAGTCTCAGTCCGCCGATTAAAGTGATGATTGAGCGTTTTGGCCTGACGCTGCATGTGTTTGACGTCGGCGCCGGGCCCGCATCCGGCGTCGGCTATGCGACGGCCATCGGCGCGATGATCATTCCCGTTATCTTTCTGCTCAACGTCGGTATGCTGGTGACTCGTCTGACCAAAACCATGAACGTTGATATTTATAACTACTGGCACTACGCCATTACCGGAACGGTCGTCCAGTTGATGACCGGCAGTCTGATTTATGGCGTACTGGGCGCGATTTGCCACGCCGCCTTGTCGTTGAAAATGGCCGACTGGACGGCGAAACGGGTACAGAACATTGTGGGTCTGGAAGGGATTTCTATTCCGCAAGGGTATGGCTCCAGTTCCGTGCCGTTGTTCGTATTGCTGGATGCGATATACGAAAAAATACCGTTTATGAAAGGACGCAATATAGACGCTCAGGAGATCCAAAAACGGTATGGGATGGTCGGCGACCCGGTGATCATTGGCGTTGTTCTCGGGCTGATCTTCGGACTTGCCGCAGGCGAAGGCTTTAAAGGGTGCGCAACCTTAATGATTACCGTGGCGGCGATTATGGTGCTGTTTCCGCGCATGATTCGCCTTATCGTTGAGGGATTAATGCCCATTTCCGACGGCGCGCGTAAGTTCTTCCAGAAACACTTTAAAGGGCGCGAAGTCTTTATCGGTCTGGATACCGCAGTGACGTTAGGCCACCCGACCACCATCGCGGTTGGACTGCTGTTAATTCCCATCATGTTAATTCTGGCGAGCATACTGCCGGGCAATAAAGTCCTGCCGCTGGCTGATTTACCGGTCGCGCCATTTTTTATCTGCATGGCCACAGTTATTCATCGCGGCGATCTGATTCGTACTCTGCTCAGCGGCATCATTGTCATGATTACCGTTTTGCTGATCGCCACCCAGTTCGCGCCGTACTTTACCGATATGGCGCTCAAAGGCGGCTTTAGCTTCGCCGCTGAAAACGCGCAAATTACCGCGCTGTCGGTGGGAAATATGTTTGGCTGGTCAATATCTGAATTGATGTCGCTGGGCATGATTGGCGTGGTTATTGTGGTCGGCATTGTCGCCAGCATCATACTTGTCTTACGTAAACGTGAACTACCGGAATAAGGAGCAACCCAGAATGAGTTGGCTAAAAGAGGTAATAGGAACAGAAAAAGCCGTTATCGCCATGTGCCATTTACGGGCGTTGCCGGGCGATCCCGGGTTCGATACCAGGAAAGGCATGAACTGGGTAATTGACCGCGCCCATGACGATTTAATGGCGCTACAAAATGGCGGCGTGGATGCGGTGATGTTCTCCAACGAATTTAGTCTGCCTTATTTAACGAAAGTCAGACCGGAAACGACCACCGCGATGGCAAGAATCATCGGTCAGTTAATGAGTGAAATTCGCGTACCGTTTGGGGTAAACGTGTTGTGGGACCCTGTGGCCTCGTTTGATTTGGCAATGGCGACCGACGCAAAATTTATTCGCGAAATTTTCACCGGCGCTTACGCCAGCGATTTTGGCGTCTGGGATACGAATGTCGGCGAAACCATTCGCCATCAGCATCGCATCGGCGCAAGTCACGTGAAAACGCTGTTTAACATCGTGCCGGAAGCGGCGGTGTATCTGGGAAACCGGGATGTCTGTTCAATTGCGAAATCGACCGTATTTAACAATAACCCCGATGCCCTGTGCGTCTCGGGGCTGACGGCGGGCGCCCGCACGGATAGCGCCATACTGAAGCGGGTAAAAGAGACCGTTCCCGACACGGTCGTGCTGGCGAATACCGGGGTGTGTCTGGAAAACGTCGAGGAGCAGCTCTGCATTGCCGACGGATGCGTAACGGCAACCACGTTTAAAAAAGACGGCGTCTTCGCCAACTTTGTCGACCAGGCGCGCGTGGCGAAGTTTATGGAGAAAGTACGCCATATCCGACAATAAAATGGGGATAAGCAAAACGCTTATCCCCTGCAGAGAGCGATAACTCTTCTGCCGATCTCCGTCGCCTTCGCCAAAAGACACGCCGGGGATCGGTTTCAGAGTAACCCGAACCGGCAAGGAGTCAACGATCGATGATTAATGATGTTAAGTGGGTTCAGGCGCAACGCCATGCCAGCGACTGGCGACACGCGCTGGATATCGCCGTTCGTCCGCTGATTACCTTCGGCGCGGCGGCCCCCTGCTACCTGGACGGTATTATTGAGAACACCCTTAAATGGGGGCCATATTATCTTATCGCGCCGGGGATTGCGCTGCCCCATGCCAGACCGGAGCAAGGCGCTAACCATAATCAAATCAGCGTCACTACGTTAGCAACGCCGGTCGCTTTCGGCAATGCGGATTGCGATCCCATCTGGCTGTTGCTTTGCGCCAGCGCCACGGATGCCGAAGCACATATTCGCACCATTCAACGCATCAGCCAGTGGCTCGACTCGCCGGAAAGCGTCGCGATGCTGCAAGATGCGCCAAATGACGCCGCGCTTTTCGCGCAATTAACCGCATTGCGCTGATGGAGGTTTCGATGATCCTGCACCCTTCACTGGCCTCCGCCGATCCGCTGCGCTATGCCGAGGCGTTGACCGCTTTACACGATGCGCCTATCGGCTCGCTGCATCTGGATATCGAAGATACCAGTTTCATCAACAATATTACCTTCGGTATGAAAACCATTCAGGCAGTCGCACAATACACTCGCCATCCGCTCTCATTGCACCTGATGGTCTCATCACCGCAACGCTGGCTACCCTGGCTTGCAGCTATCCGCCCCGGCTGGATTTTCATTCATGCCGAAAGCGTGCAAAACCCCTCAGAGATTCTGGCGGATATTCGCGCTATCGGGGCGAAAGCAGGACTGGCGCTTAACCCGGCAACGCCGCTATTGCCTTATCGTTATCTGGCATTGCAACTGGATGCGCTGATGATCATGACCAGCGAACCCGACGGGCGCGGGCAGCAATTTATCGCCGCGATGTGTGAAAAAGTGAGCCAAAGCAGAGAGCATTTCCCTGCTGCGGAATGCTGGGCGGACGGCGGTATTACACTTCGCGCCGCACGGCTGCTTGCCGCCGCAGGCGCACAGCATCTGGTGATTGGCCGGGCGTTATTCACGACGGCGAACTATGATGTGACGTTGTCACAATTCACCGCGCTATAAAGGAGTCATATGCTGATGAGCCAACAGCGCCCTGACCGTATCAAACAGATGTTGCATTACCTTTGGCAACACAGGCACCTCTCAACACAGCAAGCTATTGAGCTTTTTGGCTATGCAGAGGCAACCGTGCGCCGGGATTTTCACTATATTGCCAGCCGTTATCCCGGTATGGTTCGCGGCCATGGTTGTATTGACTTCGACGACAGTACGGAAGATAAAGAATATGTTTTCGACGTTAAGCGAACGTTACAAAGCGAGGCGAAACGCGAAATCGCCGCCCTCGCCCGCACGTTCATCAAGGATGGAGACTGCTTTTTTCTCGACTCCGGCTCCACCTGTCTGGAACTGGCAAAATGTCTGGTCGACGCCAAAGTAAAAGTCATTTGCAATGACATCAAAATCGCTAATGAACTGGGGGGCTTCCCACACGTAGAGAGTTACATTATCGGCGGACTGATTCGCCCCGGTTACTTTTCGGTGGGCGAGAGTCTGGCGCTGGAGATGATTAACGCCTTTGCCGTTGAACGCGCCTTTATCTCCTGCGATGCGCTGTCGATTGAAACGGGCATCACCAACGCTACCATGTTTGAAGTGGGCGTTAAAACGCGCATTATTCAGCGCTCACGCGAGGTCATATTGATGGCCGATCACTCAAAGTTTGATACTGTAGAACCCCATGCGGTGGCGACGCTGTCCTGTATTACTACCATTCTTAGCGACAGTGCGCTCCCGTCTGCTATCGCCCGACGTTATCAGCAAGCGGGATGCCGTCTCATCATGTCAGACCCCTCATCAGGAGTGCGTTAATGGACATCAGGCAAATGAACAGAACCCATCTGGATCACTGGCGCGGATTGCGAAAACAGCTCTGGCCTGGTCACCCGGATGACGCCCATCTGGCGGACGGCGAAGAAATTCTGCAAGCCGATCATCTGGCATCATTTATTGCGATGGCAGACGGGGTGGCGATTGGCTTTGCGGATGCCTCAATCCGCCACGATTATGTCAATGGCTGTGACAGTTCGCCCGTGGCTTTTCTTGAAGGTATTTTTGTTCTCCCCTCGTTCCGTCAACGCGGCGTAGCGAAACAATTGATTGCAGCGGTGCAACGATGGGGAACGAATAAAGGGTGTCGGGAAATGGCCTCTGATACCACGCCGGAAAATACAATTTCCCAGAAAGTTCACCAGGCGTTAGGATTTGAGGAAACAGAGCGCGTCATTTTCTACCGAAAGCGTTGTTGAGGGAAATCATACAGGAAAAGGTCGGGTATAGTACCCGACCTTTATATTACTGGGGCAGATCTTTTTCAGTTAACAAGCGTGTCGTTTTCACTTGTTCAATATTTCTGGCGCCACCCAACATCATGTTAATTGTCAGCTCTTTGTTTAGCTGTTCAATCACTGATGCCACACCCTGAGCGCCGCCAAGATTAAGACCGTATAATACAGGCCGGCCAACCGCCACAATATCCGCCCCGCTGGCTAACGCTTTGAATACGTGCGAACCACGGCGTACTCCACTGTCAAAAATAACAGGCACTCGCTTGTTGACGACTTTTGCAATCGCAGGAAGCATATCGAATGAGGACGGCCCGCTGTCTAATTGACGGCCACCATGGTTAGAAACCCATATTCCTGCGGCCCCGGCCTGGATAGCAATTTCAGCATCCTCCGGCGACTGAATGCCTTTTACGATAACCGGCAGACCGGAAATACGATGTACATAGGCAATATCCTCCGGCGTAAAGGCTTGTTTAGCCTGCGCGTAAATTTCACTTATCCCTGCCCCTTTGCCGGTTTTTGAACCATCGTCATTTTTTCTGGCGAACATTTCCAGGTTTGCAAAGCCCAACGGGAACTGGAAGTTATTTTTAATATCTTCTTCCCGATAACCACCGACAGGCGAATCTACGGTCAGAATAATCGCTTTAGCGCCATGCTTTACCGCTTGTGCAAGAATAAATTCGTTAAATTGATTATTCTTACTCATATAAAGCTGGAAGAAGAACGGATTTTTCCCGGAAACGTTAGCCACCTCTTCGATGGTCTTGTTGCCATAAGTGCTCAACGAGAAAATCGAACCGACCTGCGCCATGCCTTTCGCCGTTGCCAACTCTCCGGAGGCGTGGGCCAGGCCCTGTGCTGCCATCGGTGCCTGGATTATAGGCGTTTTAAGCGGAATACCCAGTAGCTGCGTTGATAAATCGATCTCTTTTAACTCAATGCCCTGTAATACGCGCGGCATAATATATTTTTTGTCAAAGCTTTCGGTGTTGCTGCGAAGGTTATTCTCATCTTCGGCTCCACCGCGAATATAACCAAATGCCCCTTTCTCCATTCTGGCTTGAACGCGCGCTTCCAGAGAGGCTACGTTCGTCATTTTTATTGCTTTTTCGTCCGTGCTGGCTTTGTACTCTTCTGCATAAGCCAGGCCTGACGTTGCCAACATCGCCAGCGAGGCTACTACCCGAATGAGGTGATGAGTTTTCATCATTATTCCTTTTATTGCTTAACCGCTTCTGCCTGGATTTTTATATCGACAACTTTCGTCATCCCCATATCGACCAGATAATCTACCCCCCATTGGGTGCGATCTATTTGCGTGACAAAATCACCACCGCAAACCTGCGCCTTGAATATCGGGCTCATATAACAGCCAAACTTGGTGGTGGTTAAGGTGACGGGCTTAGTTACTCCCTTCATTGTTAACAAACCGTCAATAGAAACTGGTTTATTATCTTCAAAATGCCATTTTGTCGATTTAAATACTATTTCTGGATATTTTTCCGCATCCAGAATATCGCTACTGCGAATATGGTTATCAAACGCATCCACCCCGGTATTTAAGGCGCTCACGGGAATCGTCACACGCATCTCTGCGACTTGCTTTTCCGGCTGATATTTCAGTTCGCCGCTAATAGCATAAAACCCGCCATGATTGGTTGAGGTCTGGAAATGATCGATATTAAATACCGCATTGGTATGCGTATTATCAAATTTATATACATCTGCATGAGCAGCACTTAATAAACCCAGAGACAGGACAGCACCAAGAAAACTCTTTTTCATTATATTCACTTTATATCTTAAATAAGGTGAAGTTATCTTAATGTTCCCTGTCCGCAGGATCGAGAGGGATAAACAGGAAGGACTGTTGCAAAAATAGAACGATGGAAAGGCCGTGTCACAAAAACAGCGGCTCACGAATGGGTTTATGTCAGGGCAATTTCGGGAACCTGTACCGCCTTTGTGGCGGTACAGAAGGCAAACTGACTAACGCATGATACGATCGTCGACATAACGGCGCTTATCCGGCGCGGGGGGGAAATACTGATACAGCCAGGTTTCGCTGATAGCCTCCCCCTGGCAGCGCAGGAACATACGCATATCCACCGGTGCCGTAGAATCCGAGGTCGGATACCAGTCAAACTGGATACGATAACCGTCGAAAGGCTCAACGTAGAGGATCTCAATCTGCTTCGCCTCGCCACTGGAAAGCGTAATTACCGGCTCAATGCCTTTTGGCGCGGCCGCTTTCAGATCGCCGCCGACAAAATCAATAGCAAAACGGCGCGCCCATTTATCCGGGTAATGTTCGCCCGGCGCCCAACCCTCGGGAAATCCGCCCATCCCTGTACGGGTCGCCATGACCCGCGCAAGCGGCGATCGTACCGGCGGCTGCGCGCTCCAGTACAAACGATAATTGAACACCAGCGCATCCCCGGCTTTGATCGCTTTTTCCGGCTGCCAGAAACAGACCACATTATCCAGAGTTTCGCCAGTGGTTGGGATCTCCATCAGGCTAACTGCACCTTTCCCCCACTTACTGCGCGGCTCCACCCACAGGCTCGGACGTTTGTTGTACCAGCCCATCACATCCTGATAATGCGAGAAATCGCGATCGAGTTGCAGCAGGCCGAACCCTTTTGGGTTATCGTCCATATATGCATTGAACTGCAATTTCTGCGGATTATTCAGCGGGCGGCAAATCCACTCGCCGTTACCCCGCCACATCGCCAGCCGATCGGAATCGTGAATTTGCGGATGAATGGTGTCGCATACCCGACGTTCATTATTCCCGCAGCTAAACATACTGGTCATCGGCGCAATGCCAAGTTGCTTAATATCTTTACGGGCATAGAGATGGTTTTCTACATCCATGATCACCTGCGATTTTTCGCAATGGATCACAAATTTATACGCGCCCGTCACGCTGGCGCTGTCCAGCAGAGCGTAAACGGTAAACGTAGTATCGCCCGGCTTGGCGGTGTCAAACCAGAATGCGGTGAAGTCAGGGAACTCTTCCTGACCGTCAGTATAGGTATCTATCGCCAGCCCGCGAGCCGACAGGCCATACTGATAAGTATCATCTACCGCCCGGAAGTAACTGGCGCCCAGGAAGGAGACGACATCGCGCCGCGCCAGTTCCGGTGCTTTAAAGACACGGAAACCGGCGAAACCGAGATCGCTCTGCCCTTCCAGTTGCGTCGTGTCGACGCCGGCATCGTTGTATTTAAACAGTTCCGGGCGAAAATGAATCTCGCGAGCAAGATGCGTCGTCGTATCAACGGAAAACATGCGTACGCGACGACGGAAGCCCATCCCTACGTGGAAAAACTGAATATCGAGCTGCCGGTTGGCAACACCGTTCCAGAGTGAATGCGCCGCGTCATACTGAATGCTGTTATAGGCCTGCGGCGTCAGATTGGCGAGCGTATCCGGCAAGGGTCCCGGCGCGCCACCCCAGGGCTTTTTCGCTAACGCCTGGGCCATTGATTGCAGACCAGCAAAATCAAAACGGACAATTTTACCATCCGCAATATCGGATTCCGCGGCAAACGCCGCCTGAGAAAAGAGTGAAGCAATACCGCTGGAACCGCACACGGCGGCCATTGCCATTGAACCTTTAATAAATCGTCTACGATTCATACCTGAAAATGAGTCCTTCTGGTCTTGTGAATGGTCCCGCGCTGGTTTTTTCAGCAGCAAGAATGTGCCCGTTTCTGACCGCTCACTCTAGACAAAATTCATTAATAATCCAATTGTTGGTCGCCTGGAAACTGTGCAAAAGCGTAAATATTTTATGTCGATAAGAACCGACCGAATCGGATGTAAACCTCACGCAGCATTCTTCAGGTTATGAAAAGTTTATTCCAGACTAACGTGATGTTTCATGACTCGTTTAAACAGCGCCAGACGCGCACGCATAAAGCGGTTTTCCACTTTAAAACCGGCAAGTTTGTTCAGCCCAATCCGCAACAGACGATCTCGCCCCCGAATGCTGGCGGGCCAGCGAACCGGGCCGTGCAGCACGTCGCGCGTGCGGCTGGCATGACGAGCGAAATTCACCCAGTAATCCGCCACCTGCGAGGCAAAGGCCAGGTCATTCTCATTCACATAATGGCATGTGGGCTCAGCCCGCGTTAACGTATCGAATACATACGGTATTTCATTGCCATGACAGGCACCATTCGCGTAGGTGTTATGCTCCGCTTCGGCGACATAATCAAACCAGTAACGCCAGCACGGTTCGCCGATCCGCTGCTGCGCTTGCATGACGACATAATCCAACGTGGTAAATACCATATCCCGACAGACCTGCCGCCCTAGTGCTTCGTCGCCTTTCACTCCAGGATAAAGCAGCCGGATTAACCCCAGGCCAACACGCCGCTCACGGCGCATTTTTTGAATTTGACCGGCAATATCGACGCCAAAAACTGCCAATACGCTGGCTTCATCGCTATTCTAGCCGATCATCACCGGTATCGGATGCTGTTTCGCCGCAAAGAAGGTTTCCAGCATCGGATGCGGCAGCACGACGTCGCCGGAAATCGGCGTTGGCGCAATTTTAAAAGGCGCGTCCAGCGGCCAAAACGTCTCTGCCGGTAAAGCGCGTAGCTGTTCGGCAGTGGCATGGGCTAAGCCAAGATGTTCTGCCAGCGCAACGCCTTTTTTTAGCGCCACCTCGCGGGGCGTATCCGGCAGCGTATAACCACTCTGAATAATCGCTTTATGAAAAAGCCCCTTCGCCAACGGCGAAGCCATCAACGACAGCACGCTGCGGGCGCCGGCGGATTCGCCAAATAACGTCACATTCTGCGTATCGCCGCCAAACGCGGCAATATTGTCCTGCACCCAACGCAGCGCAGCGATTTGATCGAGTAAAGCGAAATTATGAATACACTCCGCCCCTTCGCCTTCCAGCGCCGGATGCGCGAAAAAGCCCAGATGGCCAAGCCGATAATTGACCGTCACCACGATCGAGCCGCGCTTCGCCAGCGCTTGACCGTCATAGGGCGGCAAACTCCCCGCGCCAATGGTGTAACCGCCGCCGTGTAGCCAGACCATGACCGGCAACGGTTCATGACGTACGGCGGGAGCCCAGACGTTCAGGTAGAGACAGTCTTCGGAAAAATTTCCCGGATCGCCGCCGCCGAGTTCGCGACACCAGGAAATATCCTGCCAACTGGCGCAGGAGAAACAATCCGCCTGGCGCACATCCTGCCAGGGCGTAACAGGCTGCGGCGCACGCCAGCGTAGCTCCCCTGTTGGCGGCGCGGCATAAGGTATACCGCGCCAGATATGGATTTCTTCCTGTACGACGCCCACGATTTTACCGTGACGCGTCGCCACCAGCGGGATGGAGGGATTCAACATAACGCCTTCCTTTTACAGTATCCTCACAGCCTGTGAAGCTTACCGCTTTTAAAGCAGACCGCAACGGCGTTTACTGCGTTCTTCCGCTTCCTGATATAACGAAAATGCATCCCGTACTGCACATCCCAGCGCCTGTTCAAAGGCGTCGCGGCTGGCATTACCGTGGCTTCTTGCCAGCGTTTCATTTCCCAAATTCGACTGAAAAATGCCGGCTGCGCTGACCGGAAGAAAATCTTCATAGGTAATCGGCTGCGCGATCACCCAACCGCGCTCAATAAGCGGCTGCGGATCGTCGCCAGGATGGATCGCCTGACGATGCGCCTCGCCGGAAGGCGTTAAGCGATAGCGGAACCAGGCAAGCCCCTGCTGGCGAAGCAGAAATTCGCTATCCGGAAAGGCGTTAAAGACCTCCCGCAAATGGAGTTGATGCGTGAAGTTATCCTTACCCGTTCCCGCCTTGTGCAACAGTTCGTCATATAATCGACGACCTTTTGGCGTCAGCGCGACGCCACGTTGCTCAATTTCGCCGAAGCGCGCCGTGTGCGTACCCTGCTTTTCATCAACGAAGAGCACCTGCTCTTCCAGGGCTTTGAAACTGGTTTGCCGCAACAGAATAGGCACTTCGCGGCGAGGCGGACCTTCGATAAGAATTTTAGGCGTAATGCCGCACTCCGGCATCATGGCCTGTACCCGGTCGATATCCAGAGTACGCGGCGTCAGATGGTTAATGTGACATCCCGGAAAACAGACCACGTCGGCAATTAAACGATGCTCACGATGCAGGCTGCGGTACGTTTCTTCATCAACGGTAGCCTGACGATGCCAGCGAAAAGTCTCCAGCGTTTCACGGACAAATTCTTCGGCCTGAGCAGCATTAAAACCGCCCTGCTCGTCGTACTCATCCAGCAATTGTCGGCAGCGCGATGTAAAAATATCCCGCTGCGATAAGATTTCCGCCGCCCGCTGGCGTAATGCCGCGTTTTCAATGAGCTCCAGGCGTAATAGCGAAGTGAACATGCGAAAGGGATTACGCGAGAGCGAAGCCTCGTCAATGGGACGAAATGCCGTGGAGTGCACAGGCACGCCCGCCTGAGAGAGATCGTAATAACTTACTGGGTACATCCCCATGATGGCGAATATCCGACGCAAGGTAGAAAGTTCTTCTGCGGTACCAACACGAATGGCGCCATGTCGTTCCACGTTCAATCGCGCCAGTTCATCGGCATTAGCCAACTGCTCATGCAGTTTGGGATTATTTTCCAGCACCGCCAGATTCACGTCAGCCACAAGTTCCAGTAACGTACCGTACTGCGGAACTTCCTGCTGGTACATTGCCGACATTGCCTGCGAAAAGTGTTCCCGAATCTCATCTGCCGTGATGGTGTTCGCCATAATGTCATGCCTCCAGTGAATGTTACCTGGAGTGTAGAAAACCTCATCCATTCCGGGGAGAAGAATTTATAAAGTGTGATCCGGTCTGAATTCATTATGCAGAACGGATTGACATGAGTTGGCATATCCCCGACCAGATCGCGGCTTAACATGCTTAACGGCAGTTGAATCATCAGTAAAATAAAACAGTTGTAACTTGAAATGGTAAAATGTTAATAATATTTTGCTATCAGGTTATCAAAAACAAACAACTTTACTTGTCACCCGCACGGCTCTGTTTTTAACATCGCTTATGGAAAAAAATGGTCTGTTTAGTCAGCGCATTCGGTTGCGCCACCTTCATACATTTGTCGCCGTTGCGCAACAGGGAACGCTGGGGCGCGCGGCTGAAACCCTTAACCTGAGCCAGCCAGCGCTTTCTAAAACGCTGAACGAACTGGAACAACTCACCGGAACCCGTCTGTTCGAACGCGGGCGACTGGGCGCGCAATTAACGGTTCCTGGCGAACAATTTTTGACTCATGCGGTAAAAGTATTAGATGCATTGAATACCGCCGGGCAGGCGCTGAATCGCAAAGAGGACGCCAGCGCCGATGTGGTGCGTGTTGGCGCGCTCCCTACCGCTGCGCTGGGTATACTCCCGGCGGCTATTGGGCGGTTCCATCAACAGCAAAAATCGACCTCGTTACAGGTCGCGACCATGAACAATACGATGTTGCTTGCAGGTCTGAAATCAGGCGAGATCGATCTGGGTATTGGCCGCATGTCAGACCCGGAATTAATGGGCGGTTTAAATTACGAACTGCTGTTTTTAGAATCGCTTAAATTAGTGGTACGCCCCGGTCATCCCCTGTTACAGGAGACGATCACGCTCAGTCGGGTTATGGAGTGGCCGGTAGTCGTCTCGCCAAAAGGCACGGTACCGCGCCAGAATGCGGAAGCCCTGTTGCAAAGCCAGGGGTGTAAAATGCCTGCCGGATGTATCGAAACGCTATCCGCATCGTTATCACGACAACTGACCGTAGATTACGATTACGTCTGGTTCGTCCCCTCTGGCGCGGTTAAAGAAGATCTTCGCCAGGCGACGCTGGTCTCATTACCCGTGCCGACCCAGAGCGCGGGCGAGCCGATAGGTATTCTTACGCGAGTTGATATCCCGCTCTCAACCGGGGCGCAAATGCTGATTGCGGCGATCCGTAAATCGATGCCGCTGTGATAGCGGCTGTCGGAGAATAAACGCGCCCGCGGCTAAAATAGCCCGCTGGCGCGACGCTTACTAAAGGAAGGATGATCGCATCGTCGCGCCAGTATCCTGTAAATGAAACGCATCAACGGCTTGCGTCAAGCGGGCGGCCTGTTCTTCAAGCGAAGCCGCCGCCGCGGACGCCTCTTCGACCAGCGACGCGTTTTGTTGCGTAACCTTGTCCATCTCAGAAATCGCCTGACTGACCTGAACAATACCGCGACTTTGCTCATCAGAGGCTGCCGCGATATCGAGCATAATATCGGTGACGCGTTTGACGGCATCCACAATCTCATTCATGGTGCTCCCCGCAGCGATAACCTCTTCAGATCCTTGTTCAATCAGGCTGACCGATGCGCCGATCAAGCCTTCAATCTCTTTTGCCGCCTGCGCGCTGCGACTGGCGAGGGTACGAACCTCACTGGCGACCACCGCAAAACCGCGTCCTTGTTCCCCGGCGCGTGCCGCCTCGACCGCCGCGTTCAGCGCCAGAATGTTGGTCTGGAAAGCGATACTGTTAATGACGGCGGTAATTTCCGAGATTTTTTTCGAGCTGGTGGAAATATTCCCCATCGTTTGTACGACCCCGGAAACCATCTGGCCTCCGCGACTGGCTTTACCGGAAGCATCTTCCGCCAGTTTGCTGGCGTGATGCGCATTATCCGCATTCTGCTTAACGGTTGCCGTCAACTGTTCCATACTGGCCGCGGTTTGTTCAATGGCGGCAGCCTGCTGTTCAGTACGAGAAGATAAATCCGTATTACCAGCAGTAATTTCGCTGGTGCCTCGATAAATTTCCTCCGCCCCCTGACGCACCGCCCCTACCGTTTGTTGCAACGCATGCTGCATCTGCTGAAGATGATGGCTCAGGCGACCAATTTCACTGCGTCCTGTGGGCTCGTCAGCCATGGTCAGATCGCCCGCCGCAATGCGTTCGATACGTGACGCAGACTGCTGCAAGGGTTGTATCACCGTGCGACGCAGTACCATGAAGGTCATTAACGTCAATACCAGCGCCAACGTAAATGCGCCAATCATAAACATCATACCGAGCCGGGTACGTTGGTAAGCCTGCTCGCTAAGTAGTCTTGCCCGCTCGGTGCGCAGTTCAATCGCTTTCAACAGGACATGGTTATATGCGGCATCCAGTTGTTTTGCCTGCTCGTTTTCATGATTAATGATCGCTTCGAACATGCCATTTTTGGCAAATTTCAGCATCGGTTGCAGGCCGTTGATATAGGCGGTGTAGCGGGCGTTTAACTCGTTATCCAATGCGTCATCGGCGGGTGTTTTCACCGCTCTGGACATATAAGCGTTAAAGCCGTCCTGAGACTGCTTGATCCGCGTTTCCGCAGCGGCAATATTGGCTTTCATTTCATCCATTTCAGCAATCCGGCTCGCCGCGCCAGCGTGGATCATATTGATACGTGCGGTACGTAAGTGGTTAGCGCTGTTGGATAATCCCATCCGTACCTGAATCTCGTCCGTGACATCACGCTGATCGCGATCGGCCTGTAACAGAAAATAGCCTGCCAGCCCGGCGCTCAAAGCAAAAAGAAGAAGGATGCCACCGAGAATGGAGGAAAACAGCGGAACCAGCCGAATATGATGCAGGAAGCCCAGTTTATGCGAGGCTTGCATCGAGAATGTGTTGCCCATGACCGTCGACTCTCTTGTAGGTTTTATGCGTAAAACACGCCCGTTAGATAGTCATCGGCACTTCGTGACGTTTGCTTACCGCGAAAAGCATCGCCTTCGTCACATTTTCACAACATTCATTCCAGAAAATTCAGAAAAGCGCCAGCGGAAAATCCGCTGGCGGATGAATCAGTTATCGCTAAAGTGGATAACAGTACGGATGGATTTACCCTGATGCATCAGTTCAAAGGCATCGTTAATCTGCTCCAGCGGCAGGCGGTGAGTAATAAAAGGATCTAAATGGATTTTACCGTTCATCGCATCTTCTACCATCCCTGGCAGCTGCGTGCGCCCTTTCACGCCGCCAAAGGCGGAGCCACGCCAGACGCGACCGGTCACTAGCTGGAAGGGACGGGTTTTGATTTCCTGCCCTGCCCCCGCTACGCCAATAATAATGCTTTCGCCCCAGCCTTTATGACAACATTCCAGCGCTGCTCGCATCACGTTAACGTTGCCGATACATTCAAAACTGAAATCTACGCCGCCATCAGTAAGCTCAACAATAACGTCCTGGATCGGTTTGTCGTAATCATTCGGATTAATAAAGTCCGTGGCCCCCATTTCGCCCGCCAGCGTAAATTTTTCCGGATTCGTGTCGACAGCTAAAATACGCCCGGCTTTAGCCTGAACCGCGCCCTGAATAACCGCCAGCCCAATACCGCCTAAACCAAAAACGGCAACGGTGTCGCCCGCTTTCACTTTAGCGGTGTTATGGACGGCGCCAATACCCGTCGTCACGCCGCAGCCCAACAGACACACTTTATCCAGCGGCGCCTGCGGGTTCACTTTCGCCAGAGAAATTTCCGCGCAAACAGTATATTCGCTGAACGTGCTGGTTCCCATATAGTGATAAACGGGTTCGCCGTTATAAGAAAAGCGGGTAGTGCCATCCGGCATCAGCCCTTTTCCCTGAGTGGCGCGTACGGCCTGACAAAGGTTAGTTTTACCGGACTTACAGAACTTACACTCGCCGCATTCCGCCGTGTACAGTGGAATAACATGGTCGCCGGGTTTCAGGCTGGTGACCCCCTCGCCGACCTCGACTACCACGCCGCCGCCTTCGTGCCCCAGGACTGCCGGGAATACGCCTTCCGGATCATCGCCGGAAAGGGTAAAAGCATCGGTATGGCAAACGCCGGTATGAGTGATTTTGACCAGAACTTCGCCTTTTTTCGGCGGCGCAACGTCAATCTCGACAATTTTTAACGGCTGACCGGGACCAAAAGCAACTGCTGCACGTGATTTCATATATCTCTTCCTGTTACGGTGAGGGAAATTGTTATTTTAGATAAGCGCGAAGAAGATGACCGATTTCCGCCATCCGAACCGCGCGCTGATCTGGCGTAGTTTCCCCGCTGACCAGCTCATCTTTCAGATGGATTTCAACCATTTCACTCATCAGGCCATTAGACGCGCCGCGCACGGCGGCAATCTGTTGCAGAATCGCCAGACAAGGTTCGCCAGACTCAAGCGCCCGCTCCAGCGCTTCGACCTGCCCGCGTATGCGACGAACACGGGTAAGGATACGTTTTTTATCTTCAGGTGAATGCGGCATTCGACCTCCATATACTATAGGGGGGTATACTATCATAATTTAATGTTTATGTAATTGTAAAATTACACGCAATATAAAAATCAATCGCTTATAACTTACCGGCATAGGTCATCAAGAATCAGTTCACATTCAGCATATCCAGCTCACGGGAACTTTTTCTGGCCATAGACAATAAACGCCAAAGCTTCCTTTCTTAGCTGCAATGTTCTGCCCGACTGGGGCACAGAGGTAATGCCGTGTGAATCCAGTCCCATTACCCAGAAGTAAATATTTGCTCAATAGTTTTTACTTACTCACCAGGTGGTAATGAATAAAGGTTATGATATGCAGATGTCAGTCTTGTAAGAACGTAACATCACAACTGCGATACACCGCCGACGGGTAGCAGAAATATCTCAACCCTGTGTCTTTCCAGGCTTAGTCAATGTGGACAAAAAATCAAATGAGCGTTATTTGAAAGATTTTTAATACCCAAAAGCGTCATCATTATTGTTAATTTGAAATCAATCTCAGGTAATAATCCATGCCTATTTCGATTTGTAAACATGGTGCTCCTTTTGTTGTTCAACATGAAAATCGGTACGGTTCCGGGGCAAGTCAGTCATCATTACTTTCAAAATCAATCCACCATATTAGCAACTCTCATGAGGCAATAAACTTTATAAGTTGCTATAGTGCAAATGGAAGCTGTTTTTCCAATGCACAGATGCTAGCCAATGCCTCAGGAAGCCCTGTTATAGGTTACTATGGGAAGGTAAATAAGTTAACAGCCAGTCTGGCTAATAGCGGTCGTATATTTCGCCCACAGCATAAGCTTGCGGCCAATATTTGTTATGTAGGTAATCGGCTTCTGAGCGGTCCAATTCAACTTGGGTTTGGCCTGAAACATCTGCTAACCTGTCACTCAAATGGTAATGTCAGATAAAGTGTCATGCCATGCCCTTCCCGGCATTGCTATTCCACAGCTTACAGATATGGGCGCTCAGTTCTTTCCTCAATCGCTGCTATGGGAAGCTCTGGCGTCATTTCACGCTCTTGCCAACCAGTATTTTATTAAAGCCTGACTTTTACCAGAGTAATCTCATAAGAGTGCCCATCTTCTGGTCTAAAAATAATAAATCTATTGTTATTTTTAGTAAAGGATTTCGACAAAATAAAACTATCATGATATCTGGCCAGGACGTAGTACCAGCCTCCATCATACAATATCATTTCGTATTCTTTCTTTAATTGTGGCTTATAGATCCCAACAAAAAAAGAAAATATAAAAAAATATATAATAAAACCAAGCATAACTATAGTGAAACAATGCCTTCGCACCCAACTGAGTTGCGTAAAACAAATCACTGGCATCAATTTACTATAAAAACGCATCCCCACCGATAAGCATAAAGCCACCAGTAAAATGATAAAAAAAAGCTCCCACAAAAACGATTCTGTTAAGAGAGAAAACTCGATAACAATTGGAATAAAGAACAAAACCGCTGCCAAAAAAAGGCGTAAGAAGCTAAGGTCGTGGATACGTGCTTTTTGCTTTACTAGAAAAAACAATAGAATACCCACTCCCCATGCTATTATGAATATAGCCATCAGGCTAATCGCATGGAATAGACTTCGGGCAATGTTGTCAGGGCCGACGCCTACATACCACCACGGGAAACCATAGTACGCGGAGACGCCCCAGCCATAAAAATAGGCGCTCCCCCATCCCAGACCACCTAAATAGGCCAAAAGCATTGAAGAGTTTTTAATAATTGAATCATCACTCATTATAGTTAACTCACTTAACAAAGATTTAGTATGAAAATAGAAATCAACACGTTATATAAAACACTAACCCCCTGGAAATAATAGTTGGATGATAAGTTCACCTAATTTTCCTGAATATCAAGCCAGCTCATACCCACGCCAGCACACTAAAATCAGGAGTGGCTACTTTTTTTAGAGCTTTGCCTTAACCAGACGCACAGTCAATAATGATAGCAGTCAGATAATATGTACCCGGCATTAACCTCACGTTGTTGATGATATATTTACTTCGTTGAAAAATAATAAATATTGCATGTATTTTATTGGCGACGGCAAACTGTTAAAGAAGCGCAATTCCATATACACCATTTACCTGATTACTTTACTTGCTAATATTTGCTAGTTAATACTTTACTAAAGCGCGTTTAATAGAGTAAGGAGGACACTATGCCATTGAGTGTTGGACAGGGGTATTTCACATCATCTATCAGTGCTGAAAGATTTAATGTGATAAAAGAAAGCGCACGCCCTCCGGAATTAAGTTTATGGGAGAAAATCAAAGCATATTTCTTCACCACCTACCATGCAGAAGCGCTCGAATGTATCTTTAAACTTTACCACTATCAGGAACTGAATCTAACACCGGTACAAGTTCGCGGAGCCTACATCAAACTTCGAGCCTTAGCGTCTCAGGGATGTAAAGAACAATTTATTATAGAATCACAGGAACAGGCCGATAAGTTGATTATTAAAGATGATAATGGTGAAAATATTTTATCTATTGAGGTTGAATGTCATCCGGAAGCTTTTGGTCTTGCCAAAGAAATCAATAAATTACATCCCAAGCCAAAAAATATTTCTTTATGTGATATTACCAGACTGGTATTTTTTGGCGACAGTTTATCTGACTCCATGGGGCGTATGTTTGAAAAAACACATCATATTTTACCTTCCTATGGTCAATACTTTGGCGGAAGGTTTACTAATGGATTTACCTGGACTGAGTTTTTATCATCTCCACACTTCTTAGGTAAAGAGATGCTTAATTTTGCTGAAGGGGGAAGTACATCGGCAAGCTATTCCTGCTTTAATTGCCTCGGTGACTTTGTATCAAATACGGACAGACAAGTCGCATCTTACACCCCTTCTCACCAGGACCTGGCGATATTTTTATTGGGGGCTAATGACTATATGACACTACACAAAGATAATGTAATGATGGTCGTTGAGCAACAAATTGATGATATTGAAAAAATAATTTCCGGTGGAGTTAATAATATTTTAGTCATGGGGATTCCCGATTTGTCTTTGACGCCCTATGGCAAATATTCTGATGAAAAAAGAAAACTTAAGGATGAAAGCACCGCTCACAATGCCCTGCTAAAAACTAATGTTGAAGAATTAAAAGAAAAATACCCCCAGCACAAAATATGCTATTTCGAGACTGCCGATGCATTTAAGATGATAATGGAGGTGGCCAGTAACATTGGTTATGATACGGAAAACCCTTATACTCACCACGGCTATGTACATCTTCCCGGGGCTAAAGACCCTCAACTGGATATATGTCCGCAATACGTCTTCAATGACTTTGTCCATCCAACCCAGGAAGTCCATCATTGTTTTGCCACAATGTTAGAAAGTTTTATAGCTCATCATTATTCCACTGAATAATGTTCCATCGGCTGCGGTATGCCTTGAGCAAAACACCGCTCAATATCATAGTGCCGGTGGCATGAAAATATGAGGTTGTCTTTGCTGCCGGTTGGTCAATAAGTGATCCATACTCTATGTTCAGTAGGACAAAAATGGATAGAGTCGATAGATCGCCACCGTAACTACGGTACTCACTATCACACTGACGATAAAGTATGTTTTGAATGGCTGCTTTTGCGTTTTATGACGGAAAAGTTGTTGACCAACAATCGCACCAGGCCACCCACCGACAACCCCAAACACCAACAAAGTGGATTCCGGCACTCTGCGCCAGGTTTTACGTGCCGCCGTTTTATCTACACCGTAGATCGCCAGCGTTAGCACATTGGCGAGCAGGAACCACATCGCGACGGGATGCGATGTAAAAATGCTTCCGACCGCAGCGGAGATCAGGAGTAAATAACAAAAGCGGTTAAGATACATATTATTATGTCATAGCAATGATTAGGGTCATCGGAGCCCATTATACGCGATACATGCGCCTATGTGATGCAGAATTTTCTTTTCATTCAGCCAACGAGTCATCGAGTCATCGAGGATTCATTTTTAATTACCATGGTAATCATAAGGTAATTAACGTGTTGTGAACACGATTAAAATGGGTAAAGCCACCAAAAATGTTACCACCTTAACCATTGCCAGGATAACTTAATGGAGAGCCCTCTTTATTGCTGTTTGTTATCCGGTTGGCAGTCTCAGTTTTGGATTTATTTATCGTATTTATATTTATTACATAAGATGTACGATGTTAATTTGAGAATTTTATCTCGACAACCGCATATATTAAGATATTTCTGAATTAAGATTATTATCGATTAAAACAAGTTAACGTTTTGATAAACATAACAACATCGTCAGAAATCCTGATCTGTTGTCGTTTGTTCATAGGATAAATAATTTATATGCTTGCAAATATAGATAGCACGCAAATCAACTTAGCTCAGAAAATGTATTTGACAAGCAAAGATAAGTCTTTATATTGGCCCTGGATAGAGTGGTAAGATGATACTTAGAGACATTAAATACACCGTCACTGAAGCATTTATCTGCTTATCATGTAAATATGTATGCGTAAATGGAGCATAAACTATGTCCAGTATACTAATGTCTATGGTATCTTTACATTTTCACCTTTCATGGGGCCGCTGCACTCATATCCAGTTGATATCTCATGGTATATTCAATCCATTCCCTTTGATGATTCCTGTCAAACCTCCTGATTAAATTAGTTAACAGCGATGGAATACATAACGTTAAGTACTTTACGCCTGCAAATGTCAGGTTCACGCCCTAATGCTTAATTTATAATACGCATTACCTTACCACAGGAAATAGATAGCATGTTATCCAAAAAAATTGGCTTATCGATGATAGTGTTGGGAATAATGTCGTCTTCAGCTTTTGCTGATAGCATCGTTGAAGGGAGAACACTCAATGTCGCAGTATCACCGGCCTCTCCCCCTATGTTATTTAAAAGTGCTGATGGCAAATTGCAGGGGATAGATCTGGAGCTTTTTTCGTCTTACTGTCAGTCACGGCATTGTAAGCTAAACATCACCGAATATGCCTGGGATGGAATGCTTGGCGCAGTGGCGAGTGGTCAGGCAGATGTCGCATTTTCGGGAATTTCAATCACAGATAAACGTAAGAAAGTTATTGATTTTTCTGAACCTTATTACATCAACTCTTTTTATCTGGTCAGTATGGCCAATCATAAAATAACGCTCAATAACCTCAATGAATTAAATCAATATTCTATTGGATACCCTCGAGGAATGGCTTACTCCGACCTTATCAAAAACGATCTGGAGCCCAAAGGATACTACTCGTTAAGTAAAGTAAAATTGTATCCAACCTATAATGAGACGATGGCTGATCTAAAAAATGGCAATCTTGATCTGGCTTTTATAGAAGAGCCGGTTTATTTTACCTTCAAAAATAAGAAAAAGATGCCGATAGAAAGTCGTTATGTTTTCAAGAATGTTGATCAGCTTGGCATTGCCTTTAAGAAAGGCTCGCCCGTGCGCGATGATTTTAACTTATGGCTTAAAGAGCAAGGGCCACAAAAAATATCTGGCATCGTCGATAACTGGATGAAATAGTAAGCTATGTCATCAGGTAATATGCTGGCTATATTTTATTTCCTATTGGAAGGGATTGGTAATACGCTGCTTGTAACCTTTACCTGTTTTCTCTCAGCGTTTTTTACCGGGCTTACAGTCGCCGTATTACGGCGACTATCCCCCCTTCCACTACAGAAGATGCTCGACGTACTGGTCTTTATTCTTCGGGGAATTCCAATACTTATTGCTGTTTTTCTTGTTTATTTTGGATTGCCATCGATTGGCATATATGTTTCACCTCTGGTGGCCATGAACCTCAGCGTCGGCTTAATCAGTGGGAGCTATCTTGCCGAGGTGTTCAGAGGGGCGCTTAAATTAGTTGAGCCATACGAAATTACGGTAGCGAAAGTAGCAGGAATGCGTCAATTACAGGTTATAATAAATATTGAACTGCCACAGATGTTGCGATTTTCTGTGCCCGGTATTATCAATGAGTTTTCTTCTGTATTAAAAGCGACGCCCTTTGCTTATACTGTAGGTATCGCTGAAATAACGAAGCAGGCAATGTCACTGACAGCCATCACGCTGAACGGGTTACAGATCTATACTCTTGCCGGGGTATTATATTTCATTATTTATAAAGTTTTTACTCTTCTGGCCGGAGTGTTTGAGAAAAAATATCGCATCAGTTGAAGCATAAAAATAGAGGTGATACTCATGGCTTTACTGAAACTAAAAGAGATAAGTAAGGAATATTCAGGAAAAAAGGTTCTTGATACGGTTAGTCTGAAAATTCAATCGGGAGACATGAAAGTAGTCATGGGGCCATCGGGTTGTGGAAAAACGACGCTTTTACGCTGTCTGCTTCGATTAGAAGAGCCTGATTATGGTGATATTTATTTTCACGGGAGAAATATTTATGACAAGGAATTTACTGTTCTTGAGTTCAGAAAAAAAGTCGGTTGTGTCTTCCAGAATTACGCTTTGTATCGCCATCTTAACGTTATGGATAACATTACCCTTGCCCTATGTAAAGTGTTTGGCATGCCGGGACAACTAGCCCGGGAGAAAGCCTTACATGAGCTACAAAAACTTGATATGGCCTCGCATAGCGCGAAATACCCTTCGCAATTATCGGGCGGCCAGCAGCAGCGCGTCGCCCTGGCCCGAACAATGGTCACCGACCCAGAACTCATTATTTTTGATGAGCCGACGTCTGCGCTTGATCCGCTCATGACTCGTGAAGTCGGAATGTTGATTAAGCAACTTCACGACAATGGCGTCACTATATTATGCGTCACTCATGATATTCGCCTCGCCAGATTACTAAGCGATAACGTAACGTTTCTTAATCATGGCAAGATTCGTGCAGAAGGAGCTTTTACCGATCTTGCCTTACGAGAAACGGATCCAGATATCCACTGTTTTTTTAGCGAGGCACAACGATGATCGCTGGCTGGTCTCTCTTCTTTAATGACCTGACTGAACAACTGCCACTTGTTGTGGACGGTATTAAAGAAACCTGTAAACTTGCGCTGATTGTTTCCATCACCGGTTTTTTGTGGGGAATTATTATTTTCTTTCTGAGCCTTAGCCATCGCCCCGTGGTAAAAGCCATAACTCGACTGTACATGGATTTCTTTATCGGTACGCCACTCATTCTTATTCTGTTTGTTATCTATTATGGTTTACCTCAATCTGGCATTCACCTGTCCTCTTTTACCGTGGCGGTTACAGGTTTTACCTTGAATGTCGGCGCATATAATGCCGCGTACATGACAACGGCCTATAACGCATTGAATAAATATGAAACGGAGGCAGCAGTCGTTCAGGGGTTGAACAAACGGCAGGTCTTTTTGTGGATTATACTGCCTCAGGTATTGCTGTCTTCCATTCCAGCCTTAACGAATCAGGTGATTAATAACCTTAAAGACAGCACCATCGTTTTTCTTATCCAATATACTGAGTTTTTCGCGCGAATTCAGGAGGTTGCTGCAACTAGCTTTAAATTCTTCCATGCTTACCTTTTTGCCGCCATAGTGTATCTTATTGGCGTTACCTTTATCGTCGGTTTGACCCGGTTTTTAGAGCATAGACTGCTTCGCCATTACGGTCAGGATTACTGAGTTGCACTGCACTATTCTGATTAATTCATCGCTGACATTATCAAAGTTATTTTTATTTAGTGTTGGTTAAGATTTTAACCTTCATTATTGCGTTAGGTGTCCATTCTGGTCTAAGTCTTACTCCATTGAGGATATTATGGCGCTACCACAACTATCAATATGGCAGCCCGGAGATGGGTTAAGAAAAATAAAGTATAAATATCATATTTGTCTCATTGTCATATTCTCCGTCCTTATACGGTTGCTGTTTTTAACTGACCGCTACCTTTGGTGTGACGAAGCGTCCAGCGTGCTGATTAGTCGACATAGCGTAGATAATCTGCTCTTCCATGCCGCTTTTGACGTGCATCCCCCGCTTTATTATCTGTTACTGCATGACTGGATCATATTATTGGGTGATAGCATTGCAGCGGTACGCTCTCTCAGTCTACTCTTTGGGATCCTGACAGTTGTGCTGGTTATCGCGCTTACGCGATGGCTGGCAAATGAACGTACAGCCTTATTGGCGGGATGGTTCGCCGCCCTGATGCCGATGGCAGTCCATTACAGTCAAGAAACGCGCATGTACGCGTTAATGGGAATGCTAACGCTCGCTGCCGCGTTAGCATTGATGATGTGGATAAAAACACCCACCCATAATCGCTACCTTGTCGCGTATGCTTTACTTATGACGTTCAGCTTTTACACCCATTATTTCACCCTATTTGCACTTATTGCCCACTGGATCGCAGTAACAATATTATCCTGCCAAAGCCATAAAATGGCCTGCTACCTTAAACTTCCTGGCTGGTGGTTTGCTAACCTGGCGATTGCTGTCGCTTATCTCCCCTGGTTGCCCGTATTGTTTAATTTACTGACTCATCTGGCGCAGTTGAGAGCCGGTAATGATATCGGTTGGATTCCCCCCGTAACATGGCGTGATCTGCCTGCAATGTACTGGCATTTCTTTACCGGAAACAACGGACAGGGTTTTCCGTCGATCATTCTGTGGCTGGCTGTGGGAAGTTTTATCGGTACTGTGGGGCGAATATCTTTATGCAACGGAGAATATGAAAGATATCAGCTGATATTATTTTGTAATCTGGTCATCCCTGTAATGCTGGTCTTCACCATTTCCTGGTGGATGCCGTTATTTATCGATCGTTATTTCTTCTTCTCATCGCTGAGCATTCCTCCCCTGCTCGCAGTATTACTTACCCGCGCAAAAAAAGCGGTTTGTGGCTTCTGGTTTATCTTATTCACCTTATTATTCGGCTATGGTTCATATCATAATAACCCTGAGCACATAGACGAGTTTAAACCACTGGTAAACTATATTAATACCCGTCACCAGCCTAATGATGCCGTGGTAGTCAGTAAAATGTTCGATTATTTAAGTTATGTTTATTATAATAAGCGAGATTATCGTACGTTTCTTTATACACCACCTAACGCACACGGAACATCAGGCAGACCGAATGCCTATGGCTTTGGTTCACTGTTTTATGCGCAAGCCGATCAGACATATATTGATACTCTGACAACGCTTTCAAAAAGTTACCATCGTGTCTGGTTGGTAAGCGGCGGTAACTTCAGTCAGGATTACCCCTTGCCGTCAGAATGGCAAAATATCGCAAAATTCAGAAGTGGTAGATTTCAGGTACAATTATTTGTAATACCAACTCAACAGGCGCGTCAAATGCAATGATTACCGTTTTCTATCCAGTGCAGTGATAAACAGTACTGCCACTGCCAGACCGCCTAAAAGTAAGGTCCAGCCAAACGCTTCAAAAACCTCAATCATATCGCCTCCAGGTAGGTGATATTAAATAAAGATGGCTATCTCAGCGTAACATTTAAAATATCAATTAATGTACAATAATCGCTTTATGTGTATGAATAAATATTGTTCCTCATGCATTTAATTGCATTGCTATTATCATAAGGCTTAATATATTTATATTAACGATTATTAATTATCAGCTTATAATAATATGACTGTCCAATTCATTTATCAGCTATTATTATCCTCTATCTTCTTTAAGATAGCCGTTTAATTAATAATATCGCCTTTATTCATCGCATTAAATTACTCACTCACCTGATTAATGCTTGCCTAACGATTGCTTCATTGTTTTAATTCCAGCGCGAAATTATTTAGTGAGAGAACAATGAAGCATACACAACAATCAGGCGCAAAAGTCTATAACCCATTCACGCTTAGCTTATATGACTGGTGGGTACTCAATATCTCAAACAAATATGCCTGGAAGTGTCCTACTGATACGCGACTACTTCCTTTCTTCCTGCATCACATGGGCGAGACTCACCTGGATATTGGCGTAGGTACAGGTTATTACCTGAAACATGCACCTGCGACTCATGCCATTTCGCTGATGGATTTAAATCCGGATAGCCTGAAAATAGCCGCCAGCCGAGTGGGTAATACGAAAATCCGCGCCACACTACAACACGATGTTTTCGACACGTTCCCGGCGGACTGGCACGGGCGCTTCGATTCCGTTTCGATGTACTATCTTCTGCACTGCTTACCTGGTGAGATGACAACAAAAGCGAAGGCAATTAAAAATGCCGGTATGGCGCTTAAACCCGGCGGCACACTTTTTGGCGCCACGATTCTGGGCAAAGAGGTTCCTCACAATGCTTTTAGTAAGAAATTAATGGCTGTTTATAACAAGAAAGGAATATTCAGTAATACCAATGATTCAGCCGATACGTTACGCAGCGTGTTGGACGAACATTTCGCTAAGGTGACTTTGGAGCAACATGGCGCCGTTGCGCTATTTTCCGCCACTATGCCACGTTCATTGTAAGTACAGGCACTTCCGAGCGGTCGGCAGCGCGATCATGTGGGTTTAACCCGTTGATTAAACATTGGATTACGGGATAGCAATTGCTTATTTTATTTGTCATACAAATAAGTATAATACCCGCTTCCGATGTAGACCCGTCCTCCTTCGCCTGCGTCACGGGTCCTGGTTCGACGCAGGCGTTTTCTGTATGGAATACGCCATCCCCTCCGATAGATGCCTTGTTTGCCTAAAGCAGTTAACCCCACCAGCGACAAACGTCATGCAGGACGGTCAGTCACGCTTACGCGGCATCATCCGTAACAGCGTATTGTCTTTCCAGAAATAGTGATGCATCAAAGCAGCGATGGCATGAAGTCCAATAACAAAATAGCCCAGATTCGCCAGCGTGACGTGCCAGGATTTCAGCATATCTACGCGTTCAAAGTTAGCTTCGGCGGCATGCGGCATAGTAATACCAAATGCGACCCAGGGATTGCCGCGGTTATACATCATGACCAGACCAATAACAGGCAGCGCGATAAATAACAGGTAAATCACCAGATGTCCTAAATGTGCCATTCCGGTCATCATCGGTTTTGGACGAGGAACAATGGGCGGCGTGGGATATTTCAGCCGAATAATCAAGCGCGCCACCATTAAAAGCAAAATAGTGATACCACATGAAACATGCGTCATATTAAACCAGGGCCGATAACTACGCGGCGCAAAACCGCGTAGCTCCATCGCGGCGTAAGCCACAATAACCAGAAAAAAGACTAACCAGTGAATACCAATTTGCAGGCGGGAATACTTATTGCCCATAGCGCGTCCTGAATGAAAACCGTAAAGCGACAACATAACCAGCTTTTCTAAATAATTCATCAAATTTATGAAATGGTGGTCGCACTTGCCCGTTCACCCTCGCAAACGGGCGATTTTTAGCGTAAAGCTCTCTGTTCTAACGCACTGCGCAGCGTCGTATCTGCCTGCAATACCTGCCATGCGTTTTCAATATCGCGTGGGATATCAACGTGAATGATAAAATCTTTACCGCGCGGTCCATACCCTGTTTCATCGTCACGCAAACGTGGCAGCTCGCCGGCAATCAGAGACAGATAACGCTCCACCGTCCAGATGCCCTCTTCAACGTTGGCAAAACGTGTACCGCCGTTAAGGTGGCGCAGTACCGGAACAAAACCAGGAAAACTCAGCCAGCGCGGCGCATCGGTGTCGTCGTTTGTCACGCGCCGGAATGCCGCGATAGTGCGCCGCTGCATGGTGGGGTCTTGCACAACGATAGCCGTGTTAATGTTTTCTTTCGCCTGACGGATCAGTGCGCAGGAGAAACGGGCATTTTCGCCGCAATTAGTTGACCGATCTTCCAGCCAAATTTTCTCAGCCGGAATATGCCAGAACTGGTTCGCGATATCCGCGAGGATCGCGGCTTCAGCGCGTCCGGTTGTGCGAATAGTGTGGTAGCGCGGATGCCGGGCAATCACGGCGTACAAAAACGGCGTCGAATGACCTATACCGCCGCTAATCAGTAAAGGAACGCCTTGCGCTTTGGCGATGCGACAGGCCGCGTCGATAGTGGGGATCACCGCATTGCCCGCCAGGACGACGCAATCCGACGAATAAGGTTGTTCGCCGGAAAAATCATTTTGCGCCAGCCACTGTCCGACGGTATTTACCGCCAGCAATGTTTCCGCAGAGAGCGCCGGAAATGGCGTTGTATTCATAATTCCTCCTTTTTGTTCCGAACTTGTACCGGATCTCTTTGAAAGACATCGTCGCCTGGCTTTTTAGGCCGTAATCTGATCCATGGCCTGTAAAATACGCTTATCGGAAATAGGATAAGGCGTACCGAGCTGTTGCGCGAAATAACTGACACGCAGTTCTTCAATCATCCAACGGATCTCTTTAACATCATCATCTTCGCGACGCGCTGGAGGCAATTTATTTATCCATTGTTGCCACGCCTGCTGGACGCTTTCGACTTTCAGCATTTGCGCCCGATCGCGGTGCGGATCGACAGCCAGTTTCTCCAGCCGCTTTTCAATTGCCTGCAGATAACGCAGCGTATCGCCGAGACGTTTAAAGCCGTTGCCAGTCACAAAACCACGGTATACCAGACCGCTCATCTGCGCCTTGATATCGGAAAGCCCCAACGCCATGCTCATATCCACCCGCCCTTTCAGACGCTTATTGATATTGAATACGGTCGTCAGGATCCGCTCAACCTGCTTCGCGATATCCACCACAGTATCATTCAGCTCGGCGCGTACCTTTTCGTGCAGCGCGGTGAAACCTGCTTCGCTCCACACCGGTCCGCCGTTGGCATCTATCAGTTTATCTACCCCGCAGGCGATACAGTCATCAATCAACTCCAGTACTTTGCCGTACGGGTTAAAGTACAGCCCCAGCTTGGCTTTATTCGGCAATTTCTCATGCAGATACTTAATCGGTGAAGGAATATTGAGCAACAGCAGACGGCGTAAACCGCACCACATCGCCTGTTGTTGTTCCAGCGGATTATCAAACAATTTGATAGCGACGCTGTCACGCTCATCCACTAACGCCGGCCACGCCTTCACTTTATAATTACCGCGTTTCTGTTCGTAGCTTTCCGGCAGCTCGCCGAAACTCCAGATATGCAGCCCGCTCTGCTCGATGCCGTCATCCGCCACCGCCGAGAGCGTCTCCTGCACTTTGCCTTTCAGCGCATTTTTAAGCTCGGCGAGCGAACGCCCTTCCTGCAGTTTCTTGTTTTTGTCATTCACCACGCGAAACGTGATTTTCAGATGCTCGGGCACCTGATCCCAATGCCAGTCTTCCCGGTCGACCGTGACGCCGGTCATCCGGCGCAGTTCACGCTCCAGAGCGTCCAGCAGCGGCAGCTCCAGCGGCGTTACGCGACCTAAAAACGCTTCAGCATAGTTTGGCGCCGGAACAAAGTTGCGACGTACCGGTTTTGGCAACGATTTAATCAGCGCAATAACTAATTCACGGCGCAGCCCTGGGATCTGCCATTCAAAACCGCTCTCGTCAACCTGGTTAAGTAGCGGCAACGGAATATGGACGGTCACGCCGTCAGCATCCGCGCCCGGTTCAAACTGATAGCTCAAACGCAGCTTAAGATTGCCCTGGTGCCAGAAGTTCGGGTAATCCAGTTTGCTGATTTTTTCCGCGCCTTCTTTAATCAGCATACTTTTTTCAAAGTTGAGCAGATCCGGCGTCTCGCGGCTGATTTTTTTCCACCAACTATCAAAGTGGCGGGCGGAAATAACGTCATGGCTAATACGCTGGTCATAAAACTCAAACAGGGTATCGTCATCCACCAGGATATCGCGGCGGCGAGATTTGTGCTCAAGTTCCTCGACTTCCGCACGCAATTTTAGATTCTCACGGAAGAAGGCATGACGGGTTTGCCAGTCCCCCTCCACCAGCGCATGGCGGATAAACAACTCGCGACACAACGCCGGGTCAATCTGGCTGTAATTCACCTTGCGCGCGGCGACAATCGGCAGACCGTAGACAGTAACCTTTTCCGTCGCCATCACCGCGCCTTGCGCCCGCTCCCAGCGCGGTTCGCTATATGAACGTTTAATCAGGTGCTGGGCTACCGGTTCCACCCATTCTGGCTCAATGCGGGCAGCGATACGCCCCCACAAACGGCTGGTCTCCACCAGTTCTGCGACCATTGTCCATTTCGGCGGTTTTTTGAATAAACCGGAACCGGGGAAAATAGAGAATCGGGCGTTACGCGCGCCGGTGTACTCTTGTTTATCGGCATCTTTCATCCCGATATGCGACAACAGCCCCGTTAACAACGCAACGTGAATTTCCCGGTACTCTGCGGGTTCGCTGTTTACCGGAATCCCCAGTTCTTTGACCACCTGACGCAGTTGGGTATAGATATCCTGCCACTCACGCACGCGTAAATAGTTCAGATAGTCGGTGCGACACAGACGGCGGAATTGATTCGACGACAGGGCCTTTTGTTGCTCGCCGAGGTAATTCCACAGGTTAACAAACGCCAGAAAATCGGACTCCTTATCATGAAAGCGCCGGTGTTTCTCATCGGAAGCCTGCTGCTTGTCCACAGGGCGCTCGCGCGGATCCTGAATAGAGAGTGCGGAAGTAATGATCATCGCTTCGCGCACACAGCCATGTTTTTGCGCTTCCAGAACCATACGCGCCAGGCGCGGGTCGACCGGCAGCTGGGATAATTGTCGGCCCAGCGGCGTCAGCTTATATGCCGTTTGCTGTTCGTCGGCAGTAATCGCCCCCAGCTCTTCCAACAAACGCACGCCATCCTGAATATTGCGCTTATCCGGCGCTTCAACAAACGGGAAGGCGGCGATGTCACCCAGCCCCAGGGCGGTCATCTGCAAAATAACCGACGCCAGGTTGGTACGTAGAATTTCCGGGTCGGTAAATTCCGGACGTGACAAAAAGTCATCTTCCGAATACAGACGAATGCAGATCCCTTCCGATACGCGTCCGCAACGCCCTTTACGCTGGTTGGCGGAAGCCTGTGAGATCGGTTCAATCGGCAGGCGCTGCACTTTAGTGCGGTAGCTGTAGCGGCTGATGCGCGCAGTGCCAGGATCGATCACATACTTGATACCCGGCACCGTCAGCGAGGTTTCCGCCACGTTAGTCGCCAGCACGATACGGCGTCCGCTGTGCGACTGGAAAACGCGGTTCTGTTCGCTGTTCGACAAGCGTGCATACAGCGGCAACACTTCGGTATGCCGTAAGTTCAGCTTGTTCAGGGCGTCGGCGGTATCGCGGATTTCCCGCTCTCCGCTCATAAAAATCAGGATATCGCCGGGACTTTCACGCCCCAGTTCATCAACAGCGTCGAAAATTGCCTGTAGCTGATCGCGTTCAGTGTCGTCAGCCTCTTCCACGATGGGGCGATAACGAACTTCTACGGGATACGTTCGGCCAGAGACTTCAATAATCGGCGCGTTATTAAAGTGGCGCGAGAAGCGTTCCGGGTCGATGGTCGCAGAGGTAATAATCACTTTCAGATCGGGGCGACGCGGCAGAAGCTCTTTCAGATAGCCGAGCAAGAAGTCAATATTCAGGCTGCGTTCATGCGCTTCATCAATAATGATGGTGTCATACTGCATCAATAGCCTGTCCTGCTGGATTTCCGCCAGCAGGATACCGTCCGTCATCAGTTTGACCATGGTGTTGCTACTGACATGATCGCTGAAACGAACTTTATAGCCGATGCAGCCGCCAGGCTCCGTTTGCAACTCTTCGGCAATGCGGTTAGCGACGGTGCGCGCCGCCAGACGACGCGGTTGAGTATGTCCAATAAGTCCTTTAATTCCGCGTCCCAGTTCCATACAAATTTTCGGCAACTGGGTGGTTTTACCGGAACCGGTTTCCCCTGCCACGATCACCACCTGATGATCGCGGACCGCTTCCAGAATGTCCTGTTTCTTCTGGCTAACAGGCAGATTTTGCGGATAAGTGATTGAGGGGCGCGCCGCTTCGCGGAGAGCGACCTGCGTCGCAGCCTGTTCAATTTCTTTCGCCATCGTCTGGAAAATGGCCTGTTGCGCATCAGGATTTTTTACTTTCTTTACGCCATGCAGGCGGCGCGAAAAGCGCTGTTTGTCGCGCAGCATCAGTGCATCCAGCCGCTGCTGTAACACCTGAAGCGTCAACATAGATTGTTCAGTCATAAAGCTCTTGGGCAGCATTCTGCCTGTTTAAAATCGTTTTAAATGATAGGTATAGAGTACCACATTGGGGCTTTTTTTGTGTTGTTCAATAATTTCGAACAAAGGGTTCGATATATTGCGCTATCCCTGCGACATATTTGTGAATAAAGTGTCAACAAGCAACGGGGCACGCCCCTTCAAACACATAAAAGGAAACACCCATGAGCAAGGTATTAGTTCTTAAATCCAGTATTCTGGCAGGGTACTCTCAGTCTGGTCAGTTGACTGACTATTTTATTGAACAATGGCGCGAAAAACACGTCGCAGATGAAATTACTGTCCGCGATCTGGCGGCCAACCCTGTTCCGGTGCTGGATGGCGAGCTGGTGGGCGCGATGCGTCCGGGCGATGCGCCTTTAACGCCACGTCAGCAGGACGCTCTGGCGCTGTCTGATGAACTCATTGCTGAACTGAAAGCCCACGACGTCATCGTTATTGCGGCGCCGATGTACAATTTCAATATCCCGACGCAGCTGAAAAACTACTTTGATCTGATTGCCCGCGCCGGTATCACTTTCCGCTATACCGAAAAAGGCCCGGAAGGTCTGGTAACCGGTAAACGCGCGGTGGTTCTCTCCAGTCGCGGCGGTATCCATAAAGACACCCCGACGGATTTGATTGCGCCTTACCTGAAAGTGTTCCTTGGTTTTATCGGTATTACCGACGTGAATTTTGTCTTTGCCGAAGGCATCGCCTACGGGCCGGAAGTGGCGGCTAAAGCTCAGGCCGATGCAAAAGCCGCGATTGACAGCGTCGTGGCCGCTTAAATATTTTTGCCTCCCGTTTCGACGGGAGGTGACTTCTTAGGTTCGTAGCGCAAATATCCTACCACGCCGCTACTGCCGCCATCGCTGGGATGCGTTACCCCATCATTGACTTCAACGCAGGCGAAATCAAAAGGCGACACATTTTCGATGCACGCCACATTGACCCCATATTGATCGGGATTGGATCGACGTTGATGAAAAGTATATATCCCGCATACCGAACAGAAAAAATGCACCGCCTTGCCCGTATTGAAGCGATATTCGGTAAGCTTATCCTGCCCTTTTAGCACTTTAATACCCGATAGCGGCGCAGACACTGCCACTGCTCCGCGCATCCGGCAAAAGGAACAGTTGCAGCGCCTGGCGGTATGAAAGCCATCGCTAAGTTGAACGGTAAACACGACGCTGCCACAATGGCAGGCAGCAGATAATTTTTCAGACGTCATACCTGGTTACTCTCGCGAATAGTGATACCAGCCAACAGTATAGAAATAGCCTTCCGGTTCGCCTAATGTAAATACGACCTTCGTATTCAGAAATTACCCATATAAAAATGCATTTTGCGGTAAAAAAATTGTCGGGAAGCGGTTATTTACGCATCCATTTGCCATTAATTCCCTGGACATATTCTCCCGGCCTGGCGCGCTCAACCAGTTTTTGCCCTGCCATCTTCGCCACCTCGTCCACGGGAAGATGATTGCTATCCGCTAACTGCTGATAACTGGCGCGGCGGGCATGATTAATATCAAGCACCAGTTTCTGGGTTTCGGCATCATTCTTTAAGGCCACCAGATAGCCATTCAGCGTTTCCCCTACCCGGCCCTGCGTGCGCGCTTCGTCCAGGGTTAAGGCCCACACAGAAGGTGTGAGCAAGCTCAGCGTCAGCACCCATAGCATTAAATACTTTTTCATTATGGCCTCAGAATAGATCGCTGCGTGATTTCAGGAGTTCTTCAACATCTTTATCGACTTTGATATGTATTTCATGCTCGATCTTTACATTCATGTTGATGGTAATCGGCTGTTCCGGCGCGGCGACTTCAATACGTGGCGTGCAGCCCACCACGATAAATGACGCAAGCGCTGACAGCATGGCAATACTCATTTTCATTATTTATCCTCACAGTCCTTGTCTTTCCGGCAAGGAGGTTGCGGCAACGCTGTATTTTGTTCAAGCCATGCCTGTAAATTGTCGCCAAAACGCAAACTGCGCCACAGCGTAAACACATTTTCTTCATGGGTATAGTTCAAGTTAACGATCGCGGTTTTACCATCTACCCGGCTTTTGCCGGTAATAGCCGCCTGCATCGTTAGTACGCCCAGGTTATCAACGTTAATTTTCGTCCACGAATGCGTAATCTCCATATAACGTAGCCAGTTGATCGCCGAGCCTGCCGTGACATTATCCTTCACCACCGCATCCGCAGTATCTTTATCGATACGCAACGTCATTGGCCCAGGATTCGTAAGCCAGCCATCTTTGATTATCCATTTTTCATTGTTCAGCCACAGCGGCAGCGCGCCGCTAACCGGACCAGACATGGCGAATTGCTTTGGATTTATGGCGCTAATCAATTCGCTGGATGAAATATTTTGCACCCGCAAAAGCGCCGGGTCGTGCTGCGGCATTCGCAACTGTTTCATAATGATTTGACCGCCCAGCACGTCTACGCTGACATCGCTTAACAGTAATGGATTCGACTCGCTCCAGGGATAACCGCCCTGTAAATCAGCGGTAATATTTTTCGCCGTGACCTGATTGACTATCCCGGCAATACGCAGCGAGACGGGCCCGCGCGTCCCTAATTGCCACGCGCCGTTGTGGAAGCGAAATGGCAGAATGAAATCGACGCCGTTGATTTTGTTATCCGGCATCCAGGCGCTACCGCCTTTTAACACGCCGTGTCCACCCGCTTCAAACCCCTGCCCCTGTGCGGCGGAAAAAGCCACCTGCGCATACAGTGAGCCTTCGCGCAGCGTCATTTTCCAGTCTGGTGGAAGCAACGGCTGGAAAACGATAAGCGACTGCTTCGGCCACCAGGCCTGTCCGCGAAGGCGTTCGCCATCCCAGCGTCCATTCAGCCGTACCGGCCCTATCGCCCCCGCCCGAAGGTCGCCTTTAAACTGGAACAGGGTTGGCTCGCGCCCTTCAACGCTAAAATTAATGGTAGAAGGCGGCAGCACGCTCCCGCTGGTAAATACGGTTTTTCCCGCCTCCAGAGACAGCGCGCCCTGTAGCGACGGCGTTGTGGCGTCGCGAACCCAGACAATAGGTTTATTCAGCGCCAGTCTTGGCGATGTGACGGTCATTGCGCCATAGTGCAACTGATCAAAACCGGTGGACAAACTGGTCAACCTGATGGTGTTATCATGCCATTCGCCCTGTCCGGCAATATCCCAGCGGGCGCGCATTGGCGTAAAGCTTCCTTGCCCCCAATAGCGCCACCGCCAGCGACCAGCATCAGGGAGAAAATCATTCGCCAGGCCATCAAGATGAAGAACGAAATCGCCCATCTCATTTTCGTGCGCCCGTAAAATAGCCTGTAATCGGCCATCAACGCCGCGCGGCGTCACCTTAACGCCCGCCAGCGGCCAACGAATTTCATCAATATCTAACGCATCAATCACCCGTCCGCGCGAGCGTAGCAATGCGCCAGGTGCAAAGGTGAGCTGCGGATCGGCCAGACTGCCGCGGAACATAGCGGGCAATACGGCATAAAAGATTAAATCCTTCTGTTTAGCCTCGCCGGTAAGCTGTAGAGGCATCTCACTGCTATCCATGCTGAGTTTTCCCGGGCCGATAGTCAGCACAGCGTTCGCTTTACCGGCATCGCCCTGGGTCAGAATATTCAGGCGTCCGCTGACTTGCGCATTATCCGGCCCGGCTTGCCAGTTATCGATATTAAAAGCCAGACGTCCGCTCAAGGGGAATCCCTGATATGGCCAGTTCCAGCGGCCATCGCTGATGGTAAGCCGCTGACGCGTTACCGCCCAGGGGAGATCGAGAATCGGATCAGGATTACCTCGCGCCATCACGATGAGCTGTCCGGCGTTATCACGCCACTCCAGTTCCGCATCCACCAGCGACGGTTCCTGCGGCAGACGCAAGGTCGCTGCCGCATGACCGCTGACCGGCAGGCCATCCGGTACCAGCGGCAACACAAATTCCCCCGCCAGGCTAATGGGAGGCTGGTTGGCCAGCGCGGCGATCTCCAGTTGGCTCACCGTCAATGCCTGACCGCGTAGCTGCCCTTGAAATTTTACTTTTTCGCCCTGATAACGTATCTGCTGAATGACCGGCGTCATGGAGATCGCCAGCTTGCCCTGCCATTCCGGCCAGGGCGCGAGAATGACATTATCGATGTTAATCCAGGTATTGGGCAGCATTGACTGCCACTGCGCCAGCGTACGCGGCGCGGCGGGAGAAGCTTCCGTAGCGGGCAGTTTCGCCAGGCACGCGGCATCCAGTTTGAGGCTTTTAATATTCAGCAACCAACGGCTGGGATGCGTCAGTTCCGCCTGGGTAATATGCGCTAACGAACAATCATTGACCAGATAGCGAAGATCGGGAATCACTAACCCATGACGTGTCAGGCGTGGACTTTGTTCCAGAGCGATACGGGTACCGACGGGTAGCCAAATTCCCGCCAGAGTGGGAACCCACAGCCCGAGGGTCATCAGTAGCGTCAGAGGGACAAGAATCAGCAGTAACAGTAGCGCAAGGGCGGCTTTATATTTACCCTTCATGGGCCATTAATTTCCTGATTTAACGAAAAATTCAGTCGGCTATCTCTTTATTTTGGCATGATTGCCCGTACATAGCCTAATAGTTCATGTTGCAAGCGGGTGATGCGTTTTGCGTGTTGCAGGGGCGCCCTCCGGCTATTTGAGGCGTTGTGGAGAATGATAACCTAAAATTATTCATTATATGTATGACTATCAATTATTTTTGATTTTTTGTAAGATAATTTTAAGCATATTTGTGTGATTCTAACATCACTGGAGAAGGTCATATGAAACTCGCCGTCTATAGTACCAAACAGTATGACAAGAAATATCTACAGCAAGTGAACGAAGCGTTCGGTTTTGAACTGGAGTTTTTTGATTTTCTGCTAACCGAGAAAACGGCGAAAACCGCCAACGGATGTGAAGCAGTTTGTATCTTCGTGAATGACGACGGGAGCCGACCGGTACTGGAAGAGCTGAAAAAACACGGCGTGAAATACATCGCGCTGCGTTGCGCCGGATTTAATAATGTCGACCTGGATGCCGCTAAAGAGCTCGGTTTGCAGGTGGTGCGCGTACCGGCTTATTCTCCGGAAGCCGTCGCTGAACATGCGATTGGCATGATGATGACATTGAACCGCCGTATTCACCGCGCTTATCAACGCACCCGTGACGCTAACTTTTCCCTTGAGGGACTGACCGGCTTTACCATGCACGGAAAAACCGCTGGCGTCATTGGTACCGGTAAAATCGGCGTCGCCGCGCTGCGTATCCTGAAAGGCTTCGGAATGCGTTTACTGGCGTTTGATCCCTATCCCAGCACCGCCGCACTTGACCTCGGCGTCGAGTATGTGGATCTGCAAACGTTGTTTGCCGAATCGGATGTCATTTCTCTGCACTGCCCGCTCACGCCGGAAAACTACCATTTACTGAACCATGCGGCATTCGATCAAATGAAAAATGGCGTTATGGTCATTAATACCAGTCGTGGCGCGCTGATTGATTCCCAGGCGGCTATCGAAGCTCTGAAGAATCAGAAAATCGGCTCGCTGGGGATGGATGTGTATGAAAACGAACGCGACCTGTTCTTTGAAGACAAGTCAAACGATGTTATCCAGGATGATGTTTTCCGCCGTCTGTCGGCCTGCCATAACGTACTGTTTACGGGGCACCAGGCATTCCTGACCGCAGAAGCGCTGATCAGCATCTCTGAAACCACGTTACAAAACTTAAGCCAGCTTGAGAAGGGCGAAGCCTGCCCGAACGCGCTGTTCTAATCCTGTCGCTCCCCTGCGCTCAGGGGAGCATTTTCGGATAACCCCTGAAGATCTATCCGGTCATATCATTACTATAGTCAGTGTTAACTATCAGATTACAGAGAATATCAATGAAGAAAATCGTCACGCTGGTCGCCCTGAGCATCATAATGACAGGGTGTGTGAGCAGTGGAAAAGTGTCCGTCAAACGCGAGCAACTGGAGCACCACCGCTTTGTTCTGGAAAGCGTAAACGGTAAAACGGTCACCGGCCCGGAGCTCAGCTTTGGCGAGGACATGACGGTATCCGGCAAAATGTGCAATCAATTCACCGGCGAAGGAAAACTGTCTGACGGCGAATTAAAAGTGAAAAATTTAGCGATGACCCGAATGATGTGCGCCGATCCGCAGCTTAATGCGCTGGACGGCACCCTCAGCGAGCTCTTCAGCAAAGGCGCGCAGGTCGATTTAACCGCGAACCAATTAACGCTGGCGACGGCAGAAACAACGCTAATGTATAAACTGGCGGATTTAGCGCACTAAGCCATTAAGTGAAAAGTTATACGCGTCAGGCGAAACGCCGCGCTTAGTAACTCCCGCAATTTCCGGCGGCAAGCGACTGTTCGCTACAACGTTTGCCGTTGGGTAGCGCGCACATACCAATTACTGAACCATCAAGCTGCCGGGCCGCTGAAAGCGAACCGCCAATCATAGCGCAATTCGCTTCGCCGGCGCTGGACATCGCCGCTTTCATCCCTGGCGAAACATGCGCCGCAGTTGCCTGCTGAACAGGCTCGCTACTGCAAGCCGACAATAATAACGCGGCACATCCCACCCAAAACGCTGCGCGCATTTCTCTCCCCTCTGTTTATTCATCCAAACGACACCGCCCTAAATAATAGGCAGCAGAAACTGACGCGTCGAGAGGCAAAGCGCGCATTTATGCGCTTCATTAACATTTATTGGCAATTTTTTACGTCTTTTCGGCAAGAAATCGCCATTCTCCTCCCGCCAGGGACACAAAAGCGAAAATGGGGCTTGAAGGGCTTTGCTAAAATAAAAGGATAACTACAGGATGCGCTCACGATTATGCGTGTCCCTCTTTTTTGCGCAATGTAAGGGTGTCATATGCAAACAATTGACGGTAATGGCGCGGTAGCGTCGGTGGCGTTCCGTACCAGCGAGGTTATCGCCATTTACCCGATTACGCCCAGTTCAACAATGGCTGAACAAGCGGATGCCTGGGCCGGTAATGGGCTTAAAAATGTCTGGGGCGATACGCCGCGTGTGGTAGAGATGCAGTCGGAAGGCGGCGCGATCGCCGCCGTTCACGGTGCGTTACAAACCGGTTCGCTTTCCACGTCATTTACATCATCGCAGGGGCTGCTGCTGATGATTCCAACGCTGTATAAACTGGCGGGGCAGCTCACGCCGTTTGTACTGCACGTTGCCGCGCGCACCGTCGCCACACACGCGCTTTCTATTTTTGGCGACCATTCCGATGTGATGGCGGTCCGCCAGACAGGCTGCGCGATGTTATGCGCCGCCAGCGTTCAGGAAGCGCAGGATTTTGCGCTGATCGCGCACAGGGCTACGCTGAAAAGCCGCGTTCCGTTTATTCATTTTTTTGATGGCTTCCGTACATCGCATGAAATCAACAAAATTATACCGCTAACGGATGAAACCATTCTGAACCTGATGCCGCAGGCGGAGATCGACGCTCACCGCGCCCGCGCGCTGAATCCGGAACATCCGGTGATTCGTGGAACTTCAGCGAATCCGGACACCTACTTCCAGTCTCGCGAAGCGACCAACCCGTGGTACAACGCCGTTTATGATCATGTTGAAGAGGCGATGAAGGCATTTGGCGACGCTACGGGCCGTCAGTACCAGCCATTTGAATATTATGGCCATCCCCAGGCTGAACGCGTCATCATTATGATGGGCTCCGCCCTCGGCACCTGCGAAGAGGTTGTGGACGAGCTACTGATACGCGGAGAAAAGGTCGGCGTTCTGAAAGTCCGTCTGTTCCGCCCCTTCTCCGCCAAACATTTGTTACAGGCATTACCGGAAACCGTTCGCGCTATCGCCGTGCTGGATCGCACCAAAGAGCCTGGCGCGCAGGCCGAGCCGCTTTATCTGGACGTGATGACCGCACTGGCGGAAGCCTTTAATAATGGCGAGCGCGAAACGTTGCCGCGCACCATTGGCGGCCGTTATGGACTATCATCCAAAGAGTTCGGCCCGGCGTGTGTACTGGCGGTCTTTAATGAACTCAGCCGTGCGAAACCCAAGCCACGGTTTACGGTGGGCATTTATGATGACGTCACTAATCTCTCGCTGCCATTACCGGAAAATACCCTGCCCGGCAGCGCTAAACTGGAAGCGTTATTTTACGGTCTGGGAAGCGACGGCAGCGTATCCGCCACGAAAAATAATATTAAAATTATCGGTAATTCTACGCCGTGGTATGCGCAAGGTTATTTCGTTTATGACTCTAAAAAAGCTGGCGGGCTCACGGTATCGCACCTGCGCGTCAGCGAAAAACCCATTCGTTCCGCTTACTTAATTGCTCAGGCGGATTTTGTCGGCTGCCATCAATTACAGTTTATCGATAAATATCAGATGGCGGAGCGTCTGAAGCCCGGCGGTATCTTTCTGCTTAATACGCCGTACAGCGCCGACGAGGTCTGGTCGCGTCTGCCGCAAGAAGTTCAGGCGGTATTGAATCAGAAAAAGGCGCGTTTTTACGTGGTTAACGCGGCGAAAATCGCCCGCGAATGTGGACTTGGCGCCCGCATCAATACCGTCATGCAAATGGCTTTCTTCCACCTGACGCATATTCTTCCGGGCGATAGCGCCCTGGTTGAGCTGCAGGGCGCGATTGCCAAAAGCTATAGCAGCAAAGGTCAGGATCTGGTTGAGCGTAACTGGCAGGCATTGGCTCTGGCGCAGGAATCGCTGGCGGAAGTGCCGTTGCAGGCGGTTAATCCGCACAGCGCGCATCGCCCGCCGGTCGTCTCCGACGCCGCGCCGGATTTCGTGAAAACCGTTACCGCCGCCATGTTGGCGGGCCTCGGCGACGCACTGCCTGTTTCCGCCCTGCCGCCGGACGGAACATGGCCAATGGGCACCACCCGCTGGGAAAAGCGCAATATCGCCGAAGAGATTCCTGTCTGGAAAGAGGAACTGTGTACACAATGTAATCACTGCGTCGCCGCCTGCCCTCACTCGGCAATTCGTGCGAAAGTCGTTTCCCCGCAGGCGATGGAGAACGCGCCAGCCAGTCTGCATTCGCTGGACGTGAAGTCCCGCGATATGCGCGGCCAGAAATATGTGCTGCAGGTCGCGCCGGAAGACTGTACTGGCTGTAATTTATGCGTAGAGGTCTGCCCGGCTAAAGATCGGCAAAATCCACAGATCAAGGCGATTAACATGATGTCGCGCCTTGAGCATGTGGAAGAAGAGAAAGTGAATTATGACTTCTTCCTCGACTTACCGGAAATCGATCGCAGCAAACTGGAACGAATTGATATCCGCACATCGCAGCTCATTACGCCGCTGTTTGAATATTCCGGCGCCTGTTCCGGCTGCGGTGAAACGCCGTATATTAAACTGCTGACTCAGTTATATGGCGACAGAATGTTAATCGCTAACGCCACGGGGTGTTCCTCTATTTACGGCGGTAACTTACCCTCAACGCCTTATACCACCGATGCCCACGGACGCGGCCCGGCATGGGCGAATTCGTTATTTGAAGATAACGCGGAATTTGGCCTCGGTTTCCGTCTGAGCGTGGATCAGCACCGGGCGCGCGTCATGCGTTTACTGGCGCAATTCGCCGATCGCATCCCGGCGGAATTAAACGATGCGCTGCATGCCGAAGCAACGCCTGACGTTCGGCGTGAGCAGGTCGCCGCATTACGCCAACATCTGAAATCGGTTGCGGGCGCAGAGGAACTGTTAAAGGATGCTGATGCGCTGGTAGAAAAATCAATCTGGCTGATTGGCGGCGATGGTTGGGCATACGACATCGGCTTTGGCGGTTTAGACCATGTGTTAAGCCTGACGGAGAATGTCAATATTCTGGTTCTGGATACGCAGTGTTATTCCAATACTGGCGGCCAGGCGTCGAAGGCGACGCCGCTTGGCGCCGTCACTAAGTTTGGCGAACATGGCAAGCGTAAAGCCCGTAAAGATCTTGGCGTCAGCATGATGATGTATGGTCATGTTTATGTCGCGCAAATTTCGCTGGGCGCGCAGTTAAACCAGACGGTGAAAGCCATCCAGGAGGCCGAAGCCTGGCCAGGGCCGTCGCTGATCATTGCCTATAGCCCCTGTGAGGAACATGGCTACGATCTGGCGCTAAGCCATGACCAGATGCGCCAGTTAACGGCGACCGGTTTCTGGCCGTTATACCGCTTTGATCCCCGCCGTGCGGATGAAGGCAAGCCGCCGCTGGCGCTGGACTCTCGGCCACCGTCTGATGCCCTGGCGGAAACGTTGCTTAATGAACAGCGTTTCCGTCGCCTGAATGCGCAACAGCCTGAAGTAGCTGAACAATTATGGCGAGATGCCGCATTGGATTTGCAAAAACGCTATGACTTTCTTGCCTTGCTGGCAGGAAAAGCGGAAAAATCCGGCGCAGATTAAAAAATATTCTAAGGATTAGCCTGGAAACAAAAAAAGCCCGAACATCCGTTCGGGCTTGTCAATTTATACGCTGGAAAGCAAAGGTTAACGCAATGGCCCAGCGACAAAATGAATATGTGACAATAAAGGCATATAACAGGCGTAGAATATCGTAACCGAATGATATTGTATAATTTTTATTTCGTATAATACTCCCAAAAGCATTCGTATAAATTATATCTATTTCACTGCGAATTATTTCATTAATTATTGAATTAAACGGTAACATCTCTTTTTAGGTCTTTCCTGACAAGGCAGAAATAACGTTTTAACGTCAACTCGCTGATTATTTACGGGGAATGCGCTTAATATTACGCCGTCCTCCCCTGTTGGTAGTCCCCGCAGAGTATCGTGGAGCAGCACCTAAAATGTGACGTATGTCATTGTACATAAAGTGCCTTTAGGGAGTAGAATTTCAGTGGATACTTAAACAGGAGGTTTTATGAACAGAACGATTCTTGTACCCATCGATATTTCAGATTCAGAATTAACTCAACGCGTGATTTCTCATGTTGAAGCCGAAGCAAAGATTGACGACGCTAAAGTGCACTTTTTGACTGTAATCCCGTCTTTGCCCTATTACGCTTCACTGGGACTGGCTTATTCAGCAGAGCTCCCCGCAATGGACGATTTGAAAGCCGAAGCCAAATCTCAACTGGAAGCGATTATCAAGAAATTCAACCTTCCCGCGGACCGCGTGCAGGCGCACGTGGCAGAAGGCTCTCCTAAAGATAAGATTCTGGAAATGGCAAAAAAATTACCGGCCGATATGGTGATTATCGCCTCGCATCGTCCGGATATTACTACCTATCTGTTGGGTTCCAACGCCGCAGCCGTTGTGCGTCATGCGGAATGCTCCGTACTGGTGGTGCGCTAAATACTCGAGCCCGCATAAGAGAGTGCGGGCTCAAATCAACCATCATCATCGCCTAGTGACTGACGCTTTTTGAAAACAGATTGATTACGATTACACCGCAGATGATAAGCAACATGCCAATAATAGCCGGCACATCCAGTTTTTGGCCAAGAAACAACCATCCTATCAATCCAATAAGAACAATCCCTACCCCAGACCAAATGGCATAAATGATACCCGCAGGGATGGTTCGCATTGGGATGGTAAGGCACCAGAACGCGATACAATATCCGATGATGGTAACGATGCTCGGTACCAGACGCGTAAAACTATCCGATAATTTTAATGAGATCGTGGCGATAACTTCTACCACGATGGCGATAAATAGAAAGATTACAGCTTCTTTAGTCATACATCCCTTCGTTCCGATATTTTTCGGGTCGTGATGACATCTTAATTAATACGGATGACAGAATAAAGACGCTTTTGACCCGTTGCGTATCTCGCCATAACATACTTCAAGTTGCATGTGCTGCGGCTGCGTTCCCTTACCCCAGTCACTTACTTGAGTAAGCTCCTGGGGATCCGCTCGCTTGCCGCCTTCCTGCAAGTCGAATTATTTAAAGTATAAAAGCAATCTTTCATACACAAGAGATAAAAACAATAAACTTGTTCAGGATTTATGATTACTTAGAAGCGTTTGCCTGCCCCGTATTTTCTGCTTTACCATATGTCCTGTCAATTATACCAACAGGGTCCACTGGTGTGTTTTTTGGCATAACCCAGCCGCTTTCGCTGACACTACCTCGTGTAAGATATCTGACTTTTACCTTAACGATAATAAGAAAATGCTCCCTGCTGAACCTGTCTGCAACACTAAGTTCCGTGGTATATTCAGGTACGATTCTTCCACTTCTAACCTGCTCTTTGGCTATTTCAGCAGAGACAGGCAATACCTCTACATCGCCCCCCTCAATACCGCCTGCTGTTTTAAAACTAACAATATTTTCAGCCTGCGGACCTATTGTACCTCGGCATAATACAACTTCAGTCTCCCCTGCTGCTGCATCCCCACTCCGGTATTTCTTATAAATACTTTGTACATTTTCTTCTGATGTAGGGTATAAATCTTCTGACAGAGAGGCCAGTATATCTTCCAGTAAGGGGGAATCATCCGTAATATCCAGAAGCTCTTCATCATAACCCGCGTCTCCTTCTCTTAACTCTGAATAAGGCTTATCAATATGGCGAATAAGCCCCCCACCTTTCAGCCCTGACGCCTGATAAAATCTTCCATCAGAAGATCGGTAAAATGTCATAGCTGAATCTTTTCCGCTATCCGAATAGGTTGCCCGATACGTTTCTGAACCGGGTTCTTTAGTTAAAACGAGCTCTCTGTCGCCATATTTTATCGTATTAGGCGCTTCCGATGACAGCGGTGGATATGAGGCTTGCTTTCTGTAAAAGCCTTCTCCTGACGGTTTGTAATAACCATACGTTTGTTTATCAAAACCGGTAGCGCGATAGAGCCCATCGTTTCCCGCTGGACCTAACTCAAGAACTTTCTGATTACTTTTTTGATAAATAAAATCTGTATTTTCTATTGACTCTATAGTTTTATAATTACTCCCCTTTTGAATCGGCGCTCGTACTACACCTCTTTGTATTTTATTTTCAACAAATCGGAGGCCCGTATACTTTGCATTTGCCGCTCTTTCTGTGAACTTCGCTCCAGCAACAGGAACAGCCTCCATACCGATACGTATAATATCCTGTACGTAACCGCACACATCCGCAGAGTTTTCCACAACAGCCCGGTTAAGAATACTGCTGGTACCAGCCAGAGCGTTAAAACCAGGGACAAGACCCATTACAATATTCCAGACCGTTCCTAAGAGGTGAAGTCCTGCCCTTGCAGCCGGACTTAATGAGGAGGTTGTGCGATGATGTATAGTATCATCAAGATCAAAGCTCAGCTCAATTAATCCTCCCAACCCCTCCTGAATAATCTTATTAAATGCATAAACGAATTCTTGCCCGCCATTCATGGAGGAAAGCTTCTCCTTGAACGATTCGAGAGCCTGAGCCTGTCTCTCATGTTGTTCTTCTAATGTCAGCCAACTGCTTTGCGCAATATCACTGATCTCGTGAATAAGCCCAACAACGACCTCTTGCACCATTTTGTTGATATCCATTAGTCCTAAGATATCACACTCCTGCATATGTTCCTTCATATGAGTCTCTGCTCGATAATATTTCTCCGCCCAGTCTAGCTGTTTATTGATCGCAGCTTTCATTAACAATATTAAAGGATCGTTACTTTTGGGAAGTGTTGATTTAACACCTTTGGTAAATTTATTATTAACCACAATTTTTCTTGCTATTGTGTCTATTTTTTCATCATTAATTGGCCCCGTTATATTTGCACACCAAAAAATAATATTACGCATAATAATAAAATTATTTTTTATGCCTTCAGGGCTAAGCAATACTCTATCACCACCATTGCTGGATAAATGGTGTATCACTAATTGAATCAGCTTAAAAAGATGATTCATCCTTTTTTTATTAAAAGCGCTCTTTCCTCTTTCTTGTCTATTGAAAGATACTATTTCTAATGCTGTAATAATAGCATCCTTACCATAGAAAACGTCAAAGCTTGAACCAGAAATAGCAGGAAACTTTTCATACAGGACTTTCGCATAGTGGCTTTCCCTTGTCCATAAAGGCCTGTCTATCATGAGTGGTTCAGGCTCAGTACTGAAATGCATAGGATGAACCAGCATATCACGCGCCATTAGCTCATATATTTTATATTGATGTTGAATATTTTCTCTTACAAAAGATAGAACAGAAATGAAACTTCCCTCACCGAGAACAATGAGACGATCACTTAAATGAACTAAAAGACCTTTGAACATATATTCAGCGGCAATAGCTCTTCCATCATGCGTCCACTGCCCAGTTTGAGAAAACGCAAGTAATTCATGATAGCCTCTTTTATAACTATTTGCCTCTTGTTCTTTTACCAGTAGTTTGAGTATTGAGATAAGGCGTCCTCCCGCCATAGATGTAAAGTGTTCAAATAGGCCATCTAACACCTTACCTGCCAGGTTAGGCTCCGTAGTTGGGGCAGGATGATCCTCCGGGAGAGCCCTTTCATATCTCTGTAATTCTTTAACGGGTAAAAAATTATTCTCACCTTCTGAATTACCATTTTTTATCCTATAATCACCAGATGTTACTGCTAATCTTGATGATAATAACAAACCAGTTACTGCAATGTTTTTAATACTCCTGTCCATTTTATGAATGGTTACTGGCTGAAGATGATTGCTGCTATGGGAAGATAAGAAAATTTGCCTTTGAATTTCCTTTCCCTCAGATATAATTTGCTCAGTACTTTTAGGTGGAACAGTTACGCTATCTACATTAAATAGCTCATGTTCACCACTCATCGTTACCTGAGAAAAACACGACGATGTATGTGCAATTGCAGCAGGATCAATCTCTTTATAAATAACATTGGCGTAAACGTTTGTAACTTCACCGTTTGCATTTAAATGATCGTGCAAAATATGTTTTAGAAATAGATCTAACAACAATTTTTCTGATGTGATTCCATTCACACAGTTGTGAAAGTCAGGGGGAATTGGATAGCCGTTCTTATCAAATGGAAGCGATAAATATCCTCGCCCCCCATCAATATTTTCGTAACTGTAATTTAGAGATATCTTTACCTCGCATTTATTGGTATCTACATCGTCATTGATACTGCGCTCTACTTTATAATTAACCAGCCTACGGAAGGTTGCGCTATTTGAATAATAAAAATCCAATGTTGACTTAATATCTTCATATATAATTTCATGTGTTGGCTCAAAGAAGAAGTCGTAAATATTTAATCTGTTCTTTTCTTCATCTTTGGCCATCTCATCCAGCTTAATATATTCTCCTGGTAAATTAGACACTTGCTCATGAAAGATATCGTCCTGATAAAGTCCATCCAACATTGAAAGGTACGGTATGGTATCCCAACTTCTGATAGCTTGTATCTGTACCGTCTGCTGTGATTCTCTGGTTGATATATCACTTACTGTTATACGCATTACGTTCTCCAGCCAGAATTATGGTATGCTTCATAAGGTGTAGATATCAGGTAGCAATTCTCATCGCAAATAATTTGTCTGAACTGTACATATGATACAGGCTATTTTTAATTCAATACGACCACCAGAATAAACAAGAAAATTTTAAATAGTATACGGTAAAATGATCTTACCCAACGATAATTAAACACTCTGCACTATCTTATTAGATAATAAAATACTGATACGTTATTTTATATCACCAATAAAAGAGCAAAAAGGGTGTGCCGAATATCATTTTACACCAGTCCCGGTTCACTCCACGAAACCACTTGAAACGTACCATCATCAGGACGCAGCAGCGCCTGAATTTCAGTTGAGCCCGTCACTTCTTAACGGACCTGGCTGCATGATGTATACAGTTGACAATATCCGAAGGTACTATCTCTATTAAAACGTGCTGGCATTCGTCGCCGTAATCCGTACCATACGCGACATACTTTTGCCTGCTGGCTGTTGACGGCAGGAGCGAACCCGGCATTTATCGCCAGCCAAATGGGGCATGAAACTGCGCAGATGGTGTATGAAATTTACGGTATGTAGATTGATGACATGAACGACGAACAAGTAGCGATGTTGAATGCGCGGTTATCGTAGTTGCAAAGTTCGCCCCATTTAGTACCAGAGAACTGAAATAATGCAAGAAATTCAAAAGAATACAAAAAAAGAGCAATACAACCTCAACAAGTTGCAAAAGCGCCTGCGCCGTAACGTTGGCGAAGCGATTGCCGATTTTAATATGATTGAAGAAGGCGATCGCATTATGGTTTGCCTTTCTGGCGGCAAAGATAGCTATACGATGCTGGAAATTTTACGTAATTTGCAGCAAAGCGCCCCGATCAATTTTTCACTGGTCGCCGTCAACCTCGATCAAAAGCAGCCAGGTTTCCCGGAACATATCCTGCCAGCCTACCTTGAGCAGCTGGGCGTAGAATATAAAATCGTCGAAGAAAACACCTACGGCATTGTGAAGGAGAAGATTCCGGAAGGAAAAACCACCTGCTCGCTGTGCTCGCGTTTGCGTCGGGGTATCCTGTATCGTACGGCGACTGAACTGGGCGCGACTAAAATCGCCCTGGGCCACCATCGCGACGATATTCTGCAAACCCTGTTTCTGAATATGTTCTATGGCGGAAAAATGAAAGGGATGCCGCCGAAGCTGATGAGCGATGACGGCAAACATATCGTGATCCGCCCGCTGGCTTACTGCCGCGAGAAAGATATTATCCGTTTTGCTGAGGCCAAAGCCTTCCCTATCATTCCTTGTAATCTGTGCGGTTCGCAACCTAACCTGCAACGCCAGGTGATTGCCGACATGCTACGCGACTGGGATAAGCGCTATCCTGGACGGATCGAGACGATGTTTAGCGCCATGCAGAATGTCGTGCCGTCTCACCTTTGTGACACTAACCTGTTCGATTTCAAAGGAATCACTCATGGTTCCGAGGTCGTCGACGGCGGCGATTTAGCGTTCGATCGTGAAGAGATTCCCTTGCAGCCCGCTGGCTGGCAGCCGGAAGAAGATGACACCGCCTTAGAGGCGTTGCGGCTTGATGTTATCGAAGTGAAATAATCTGCAGGCGTCTCAGCACTCCGCTGAGACGCCATACTATCAATCATTTTAATAGCCGTACCCGGCATGACTTGCCTTTGATCTTCCCGTTTTGCAACTGCTTCCAGGCTTTTTGCGCTACTGCTTGACGTACGGCGACGTAAACGTGCATGGGATGCACATTAATTTTGCCGATATCCGCCCCGTCTAATCCAATATCGCCGGTCAGCGCGCCTAAAATATCTCCCGGACGCATTTTCGCTTTTTTGCCGCCGTCAATACATAGGGTAGCCATCTCTGCGGCCAGAGGGAGTAACGACTGCCGGGCGGGCGCATTCAGCCAGTTCAGCTTGAGTTGCAGCATTTCTGAAAGAATATTCGCCCGCTGCGCCTCTTCCGGCGCGCAGAAACTGATCGCCAGGCCGCTGCTTCCCGCGCGCGCCGTACGGCCAATACGATGGACATGCACCTCCGGGTCCCAGGCCAGTTCATAGTTAACCACCAGTTCGAGCGATTTAATGTCTAACCCTCGCGCGGCAACGTCGGTGGCAACCAGAACGCGCGCGCTGCCATTTGCAAAACGCACCAACGTCTGGTCGCGGTCGCGTTGTTCCAGATCGCCGTGGAGCGCCAACGCGCTTTGTCCTACCGCATTAAGCGCATCACAAACGGCCTGACAATCTTTTTTGGTATTGCAAAACACCACGCAGGACGCTGGCTGATGCTGGCTAAGCAACGTTTGTAGCAGCGAAATTTTTTCATGCGCAGACGTTTCGAAGAACTGTTGTTCGATAGCCGGTAGCGCATCTACCGTATCGATTTCAATACGTATTGGCTGCTGCTGTACACGACCGCTAATCGCCGCAATGGCGTCAGGCCAGGTTGCTGAAAACAATAACGTCTGGCGCGTCTCAGGCGCAAAGCGGATCACCTCATCAATGGCGTCACTGAATCCCATGTCCAGCATTCGGTCTGCTTCATCCATTACCAGAATGTGCAGCGCATCCAGCGATACGGTTTCTTTTTGTAAATGATCCAGCAGGCGCCCCGGCGTCGCGACAATGATATGCGGAGCGTGCTGAAGCGAGTCGCGCTGTGCGCCAAAGGGCTGCCCGCCACACAAGGTCAGAATTTTGGTATTTGGCAGAAAACGGGCCAGGCGACGTAACTCTCCGGCAACCTGATCCGCCAGCTCCCGCGTCGGACAAAGCACTAACGCCTGTGTCTGGAACAGAGTGACATCAATTCGATGCAAGAGCCCAAGACCAAACGCCGCCGTTTTGCCGCTACCGGTCCTGGCCTGCACACGCACATCATTACCCGCCAGAATGACGGGTAATGCTGCGGCCTGAACAGGTGTCATCTCAAGATAGCCCAGCTCAGTAAGGTTATTGAGCTGGGCGGCGGGCAAAACATTCAGGGTTGAAAAAGCGGTCACAATTTACTCTCGCGGTAACGACTCATAGTCAGCAGGCGCGTATCCTCGCAGATCCGGGCGTTTGATGCGACATTTTAATCGGTTCTTCGTCCGGCGGCGGGTCGGGCATCGGCTGAGGACGGGGAAGCGGCTCAGGAACGGGAACAGGGTCAGTGGGAATCGGGTCCGACAAGGACGAGTGTAGATATAATAAGGTCAAAAGACAGCTCATATTACCCTCCAGAATGTCATTCAGACTCTTAAAGGGTAGACGCAGATAGTCTACAGGCAAAAAAAAGCCGACTAATCTAAGCCGGCGTCGTACGAATCAATTGTGCTATGCAGTAATTCAAAAAAGGAAGTAAGACAATATGGAGCGCAACGCCCATCGCTTGACGTTGCATTCACCTGCGAGAGAGATATTGCCCCGAATAGGTAGATGGTTTATTGACTTCGCTCAAATTTCTCAGCGTTTTTTCACCCGAAATGGTCTGAAAAGCGCTTTTGTTACAACCATTTACTGCGATGCAACCATAAAGTAACACCACCGATCAGGACAACTAACAGAATACAAAACAGAGAAAAGCCGAACCGCCATCCGCCGCCGGGAATACCGCCCAGGTTAACGCCAAATAACCCTGTTAAAAAAGTGCTGGGCAGAAAAACCATCGCCATAAGCGACATGGTATAAGTTCTGCGCGCCAGAGACTCCTGCATCACCTGGGCAATTTCATCCGCCATGATGCCAGTACGCGCGATACAAGCGTCAATTTCATCCAACCCCCTTCCCAGCCTGTCGGCGATATCCTGCATTCTGCGCCGGTGATCGTCGCTTATCCACGGCAACCGTTCGCTCGCAAGCCGGGCATAGACGTCGCGCTGCGGCGCCATATAGCGGCGCATAACAATTAGCTGTTTACGTAGCAATGCGAGGAAACCGCGCGGTGGGATTTGCTGGTCGAGAAGATTATCTTCCAGATCGATAATTTTATCGTGTAGCTCTTCAATAAATTCACTGGCGTGATCGGTTAACGCATCGCACACATCCACTAACCAGCCGCCGCAATCTACGGGCCCGGTGCCCTCCTGCAAATCACTGACCACATCGTCCAGCGCCAGAACCTTTCGCTGACGGGTAGACACAATGAATCGCTCGTCCATATATAAACGCATTGCCACTAATTGATCCGGGCGTTCGTCAGTACTGCCATTAATACAGCGCAGCGTAATGAGCGTCCCTTCCCCCATACGACTTACGCGCGGGCGCGAGCTTTCACCAGCCAGCGCATCACGCACGTTATTGGGGAGTAAAGGCGTTGAAGCTAACCAGCGGGCGCTGTCCGGGTGGGTATAATTAAGATGTAGCCAACAGGGATGCTGACTATCGATCACATCATTATCTTCGAGCGGTTTTACTCCACCACGACCATCCAGTAGCCATGCGAAAACGGCATCTGGCACGTTCACATCCGATCCCTTAATGGCTTCCACAGCGCCTCCACGTTACAACTCTCATGCCGTTAGTCTAGCTTTCGGGAAAGGTTAAGCAATCTCTCATTTTCTCATTGCGCAAAAAGAATGACGGGAACGTGCGAAAAAAGCGCCTTAGCAACAGGCGCTTACCAAACATGTATTATCAGGCCTGGCCGCGCCTGGTGATGGTCGAAAGAGGTGATACATGAGAGCGCGACAGAGCATGTTCACTGTAACCCGGCAGGCTTAAACGAAATTTGTCAGTTTTAGTCTGTAACTCGATCACCTGCGCCTTTAAAACATCCGAAGAAGCAGATAACGCTTCAACCATTAAAACATTGCTATGGGTTGCGCTTTCCAGATCGCTCAACGCCAGGGTTATCTGGTTAATGCCTTTTTCCTGCTCCCGCGTGGTGGTGGAAATTTCACTCATCAGCACGTTTAATTGCCCGGAGCCGCCAACAATCTCCCGCATATTTTTTTCAGCCTCCTGCACTATGGCGGCCCCCTGCCGCACATTGTCATGCGTAACGTCGATCAGCGCCTTGATACTTTTTGCCGCCTCGGCGCTACGATGCGCCAGATTACGCACTTCCCCGGCCACCACGGAGAAACCTTTTCCATGATCGCCCGCCCGCGCAGCCTCTACCGCCGCGTTAAGCGCCAGAATATTAGTCTGGAATGCGATACCGTCAATCAATGAAATAATCTCCGTCATCTGCGAGGCACAGTCGGTAATAGAACGCATATTTTCTGTAACCCGCACCATTAATTCACCGCCTTTACGGGCGCATTGGGTTGCACAATCCGCCTGTATGCTCGCCATTCGGGTATTATCCGCATTGTTTTTGGTACTCGCCGCCATTTCATCCATACTGGCGGCAGTTTGAATTAGCGAGGCCGACTGCTGTTCCGTCTTTACGGATAGCGACAGACTGCGCGCCGCCAGTTGTTCGGAAAGGGTCATTGCCGTTTGCGAAGAGGATCTGATTTCACGTACCAGCGCGGAAATATTCTCCGACAGGCTATTAATCCCGGGGATGAGTCGTCCGGCGCAATTATTGCCAAATTCGGAGATATGAATAGACAAATTTCCTGCTGCGACCTCTTCAATACTTTTCTTCACCGTATTAATCGGCACTACCAGATAGCAGGTCATATACCACCAAAGCAGTAATGCCGAGATCAGATAAATGATATTACACGTAATTAAAATAGGGAAATCGTGCAGAAAAGCTATTTGTAAAGTATCCACTAAAAGAAACGTACATACCATGAATAGAATAATGCATGTCCTGACGCTGATATTTCTCAACATTTTTGACGGCCTACAACCAGGATAGGAGACAGGTTTTATTTTTATAGCATTTCAGATATCTATTGCCATTCGTTTCTTTGACATTCTCCATATTCAATACCAGACCATCGCCATTTCCCTTAGTGCAACAGATAAAATCATCTATATTCGCTATGCCAGGATATTCATCCATCCATATTGACAAGTGATGTACTTATCACCATTTTCTGCTTAATAGTTAAGTCGAAAGCCAGTATATTTTAATAGACGCTTAAATAAGCGAATGACTGTTTCTCCGTGTTATTACTGTGGACAGCGTTATCGCCCGTTCTCTTGCAGAATCCTGAGCGTTTGGATAAGGCGTTATATCAGGCATAAAATCGGGTTCGCGCGAGCTTGCGCTGGCGGTCCTGTCCGCCAGCGGCAACGATTTACCGACTACGCTTCGCATGGCGCTCCCAGTTATCCTGTTTAGCCTGCACCGTTTTACGTAACGCGACATAACATGCCCCGCCGCCGCCATGGTGCGGCAGCGCCGAACAATAAGCCTGTACATCCTCAAACTCTGTCAACCAACGGGCCACATAGCTTCGGACGATATTGGCATGCGACTTCGCCTCTCGCCCTTTACCATGAATGATCAGGACATTACGCAACCCCTCTTTCTGCGCCTCCAGGATAAAACGAAACAGCATTTTTCGGCACGTTTCGACCGGCTGGCGTAACAAATTGAGGCTGGCCTGCTGAGGGTATTTCCCACTGCGTAACTTGTCGATGACACCCTGCTGCAATCCTTCCCGACGAAATTCCAGCGGTTCATTCAGCGGCAGAATATCCAGAAAGCCCGTCGTCAGGAAATTATCAAGCTGAAGCGTGTCGATACGCTGGGGCGTTTTAAGATTACGCGTTGGCTGCCAGTGTACATCAGTATGGCGTTTCAGCGGCTGGACATCCTCCATGGCGTCAAGAAACAGCGCTTTATCGTCAAGGTTCATGGTTCATCCTCCAGCGTTTTTGCGACTGCCGTTATCATAACCGTGCCCTGTTATACCGACAACGGTTTACAGTTATTTCCAATAACAGCGACAATGTCAGGCAATTAACCGCCTCGCCCGGCTCCCTTTTTCTCCGCCAACGATATTACTGGCGCTAAATGTGTTATCCCTGACTATCTTTTAAGGAGTATGGTTGCGGGTATTCCTGGCATGATATCTTGTCTCTTACGTTAGATTAAGACGATGTGAGAGAACGGATGCTGAGATTACTTGAAGAGAAGATAGCCACGCCATTAGGTCCGTTATGGGTGATTTGCGATGAGCAGTTTCGACTGCGGGCCATTGAGTGGGAACAGTACCGCGATCGTATGGAGCAACTGCTAAATATCCACTACCGTCACGAAGGCTATGAACGCGTTTCTGCGACTAACCCCGGTGGACTCAGCGATAAGCTTGCAGATTATTTTGCAGGCAATCTCGCCGTAATTGATACCCTGGAAACCGCCACAGGGGGCACACCTTTTCAACGGGAAGTATGGCAGGCGTTGCGCGCTATCCCCTGCGGGCAGGTGACGCACTATGGTCAGCTGGCGGCGCAACTGGGACGACCGGGCGCCGCACGCGCAGTCGGTGCTGCGAATGGCGCTAACCCCATCAGTATTGTTGTTCCCTGCCATCGCGTCATTGGGCGTAACGGCACTCTGACCGGATACGCAGGCGGCGTGCAGCGAAAAGAGTGGCTATTACGCCATGAAGGCTATCTTTTATTATGAAAATACAGGCAAAAAGTGCCTTATCGGTCACACTTTTATGTAAAGCAACAACAAATAAATTACGTGTTTTCAAATAGATAAAAGTATTCATCAAACTTATACTTGAATTATTCCTTCTCCGGGATAGCTCAGACTTACGCGCTCACCAAAAAGATGTTAAAATTGACAAATATCAATTACGGCTTGAGCAGACCTATGATCCCGGAAAAGCGAATTATACGGCGCATTCAGTCTGGCGGTTGTGCTATCCATTGCCAGGATTGCAGTATCAGCCAGCTTTGCATCCCGTTCACACTTAACGAGCATGAGCTTGATCAGCTTGATAATATCATCGAGCGCAAAAAGCCCATTCAGAAAGGGCAAACTCTGTTTAAAGCAGGTGATGAATTGAAATCGCTCTATGCTATCCGCTCCGGAACGATTAAGAGCTACACCATTACCGAGCAAGGCGATGAGCAGATTACTGGATTCCATTTAGCAGGCGACCTGGTGGGTTTTGACGCCATTGGCAGCGGTCATCATCCGAGCTTTGCACAGGCGCTGGAAACCTCAATGGTATGTGAAATACCCTTTGAGACGCTGGATGACCTGTCCGGCAAAATGCCTAACCTGCGTCAGCAAATGATGCGCCTGATGAGCGGTGAAATTAAAGGCGATCAGGATATGATCCTGTTATTGTCGAAGAAAAACGCCGAAGAACGTCTGGCTGCGTTTATTTACAACCTGTCCCGCCGCTTTGCGCAGCGTGGTTTTTCACCGCGTGAATTCCGCCTGACGATGACCCGTGGCGATATCGGCAACTATCTTGGCTTAACGGTCGAAACCATTAGCCGTCTGCTGGGGCGTTTCCAGAAAAGCGGTATGCTGGCGGTGAAAGGTAAGTATATTACTATTGAAAACAGCGATGCGCTGGCGGCCCTCGCCGGTCATACCCGCAACGTCGCTTAAACGTCAGCTAAACCATTGATGTTATCTTCTGCCATATCGTTAAATTTTTCTCATTTATTGATCTGGCAGAAGCGCTTCCTCTGTTTCATTCACCATATTTGAGTTACTCTTTAGTTACAAACTGCGATGACAGTTGTAAGGAGACCCTGTATGGCTATGTATCAAAATATGCTGGTGGTCATCGATCCCAATCAGGACGACCAACCCGCATTACGGCGAGCAGTTTATTTGCATCAACGGATTGGCGGCAAAATTAAAGCTTTCCTGCCTATTTACGATTTCTCGTATGAGATGACCACCCTGCTTTCTCCTGACGAACGCACCGCAATGCGTCAGGGCGTAATAAGTCAACGCACAGCCTGGATACGTGAGCAGGCGAAATATTATCTTGAAGCTGGTGTCCCCATTGAAATTAAAGTGGTCTGGCACAATCGTCCCTTTGAGGCCATCATCCAGGAGGTTATCGCCGGCAGTCACGATCTGGTGTTGAAAATGGCGCATCAGCACGATCGACTGGAAGCGGTCATTTTTACCCCTACCGACTGGCATTTGCTGCGTAAATGCCCAAGCCCCGTGTGGATGGTCAAAGATCAGCCGTGGCCAGAAGGCGGCAAAGCACTGGTCGCCGTGAACCTGGCAAGCGAAGAGCCCTATCACAATGCTCTCAACGAAAAGCTGGTAAAAGAGACCTTACAATTGGCGGAGCAGGTTAATCATACCGAAGTACACCTGGTCGGCGCCTACCCCGTTACGCCAATCAATATCGCCATTGAGCTGCCGGAATTTGATCCCAGCGTGTATAACGACGCCATCAGAGGCCAGCATTTACTGGCGATGAAAGCGCTGCGCCAGAAATTCAGCATCGATGAAAAAGTTACGCATGTAGAAAAAGGTTTGCCGGAAGAAGTTATCCCGGATCTTGCCGAACATCTCCAGGCGGGGATCGTTGTGCTTGGCACCGTTGGACGTACCGGACTCTCGGCCGCGTTTTTGGGGAACACGGCCGAACAGGTCATTGACCATCTGCGCTGCGACCTGTTAGTCATTAAGCCTGATGAGTATCAAACACCGGTGGAACTGGACGACGAGGACGATTAATCCCTCTTGCGTCCTGCCGGATGGCGCTGCCATCCGGCCAATACCCTATTCCTGTTACTCATCTCCACCGAGGAAATAGATCCCCAAAGGAATCGCCAGCAGAATAGTGAACACCAGACTGTAAACGAAAATCATTGCCGACTGAATGGCATACATAGAGCTTGTCCACTCGGACAGTGGAATATGATATTGCTCAATCACACCGCCGATAGTCGCGCGCGTTACCACCGATGCCGCAACGATAAACACCGCCAGCAGGCATAACAGAAATTTTTTCCCCTTCGCCGATTTCAGCTTCATCATGATCATAGTATTGTCCTTTACAGATGACTTTTTTACCTGATAGCAACAATACCATGACAATCGCGCGATGTCTGCTCCATAAAACGTGACATTGTATTTACATAAAAAGTAAACCACTGAGATTAAAGCTGATAGCACTATTTCTTCTTTTTACTTATCGATGATCTACGCGTTTATCCTGGGTAAAATACCTGTTAATCAGGTCATTCTGAGCTGTTATCGTAGGAAGGAGCGGAAAACAATAATGTTCACTGAATTTTTTCTCAAAAACGCATTTAATCTGGCGATACTTTTCAGTTGCGGCATGGCGTTGCTGGTCGTGAGATTTTGGCTCAGTCGTAACGTACAGTGGAAGAAAGGATTCACGTTCCATGCGGCACAGTTTTTTATTTACGCGATTATTATTGGGACCATCGGGAGCATCCTGAATAATGCTATTGAAGATTATAATTTGCGTTTTATCTCTTCCGGGGTCATTGATTTTATCTGCACCTCGCTCATTGCGCTTATTCTGACGATAAAACTTTTCCTGATTATTAACCAATTTGAAAAAGCACAGGTCAATAAAGGTAGAGATGTCACCAGTACCCGTATTCTGGCACGGGTCATAAAAATAACCATTATTGTCGCGATTGTCTTACTGTATGGCGAACATTTTGGCATGAGTCTGTCCGGTCTGCTGACCTTTGGCGGTATCGGCGGTATCGCTGTTGGTATGGCGGGCAAAGATGTCCTGAGCAATTTTTTCTCCGGTATTATGCTCTATTTCGATCGCCCCTTCAGTATCGGAGACTGGATTCGTTCTCCTGACAGAAATATCGAAGGTACGGTCGCCGAAATCGGCTGGCGAATTACGCGAATTAACACATTCGACCACCGCCCGTTGTACGTGCCTAATTCCGTCTTTTCATCCATTAGCGTTGAGAATCCGGGACGGATGACCAACCGTCGAATAAAAACGGTTATTGGATTACGTTACGAAGATGCCGACAAAATTGGCCTCATTGTTGACGCTATCAGAAACATGTTGCAGGCGCACAGAGATATCGATCAGAAACAGACGCTGTTGGTCTATTTTAATGAATTCGCCGACTCTTCGCTGAATATTATGGTGTATTGCTTTACCAAAACAACAGTATGGCAGGAATGGCTTGCCGTACAGCAGGATGTTTACCTGAAAATTATTGCGATTGTCCAGGAAAACGGCGCTGACTTCGCCTTCCCAAGCCAGACGCTCTATATCGATGACCCGGAGGCCGCGCCTGCGACAAAATAAAAGATAGCCGGTGCCCGATAACGCTTATCGGGCACCGAGGCTTCCCTGTCCGGATGACGGGTTGTTAGCGCCTTACGGTGATCAACGGCTCTTTTCATTCACCGTCATGGTAAATTCAAGCACCTCATTAGTGTCGTTAACGTAGGCATGAGGCATGTCGGTTCTGGCTACAGCGGAGCAGCCCTCCCGAATAATAAAGCGTCTACCATTAACTGTTAATGTCAGTGTTCCCTGATTAACAAACAGTAATTCACAGGTGTCTGCCGGATGCCCTGGCGATTCAAACTGTTCACCAGGATGCATTATCCATTGCCAGAGTTCCAGCATATCCGGCCCGCTGGTTCCCGCCATTAGTTTTGCGCTGCCGCCTTTCTCGCCGCGCCACAACACCGGAATAGCATCCCGGTCGATAAGATGGACCATCGGCTCGCTGGCGACGTTAACAACATCCGCCACGGACACTCCCATTGCCGCCGCGATCTTACATAACAGCGCAATGCTTGGATTGGCTTTACAGCCTTCAATTTCCACCAGCATTCCTTTACTGACGCCGGAACGCCGCGCAAGCTCATCCAGCGACATCTTTTTTTGGCTACGAAATTGTTTGATACGTTGGGAAACAGCTTCATTTATCGTGCTGACGTCGGCGCCCGCCGTGGTCGATAAGTTGACTTTTTTGGTCATTGGTCGATATCATAGAAGAAAATAGTCATTACAGGATTATGCGATGTCTTCTATGTTACCGTCAATCAGCCCGGAACTGGCCCGTATCGCTCCCGGCTTTCGTGCATTAAGTATTAATGTTATTGCCGCTCCGATTCGTGATGCGCAGGTCGGAGAAATCGCGTTAAAAGAGGCCTGTCAGGCCGTAATTAACGGCCAACCGACGTGGGCACAGGCGCATATAGACGCCTGGAATGCGGTGTTTAAAGCATTCGGCGCAAAACCAAAGCGCACCCCCTGCTCGGCTGAAGCGCTACGAAAACGCGTGTTGAAGGATGGAACAATGGCGGCGCTGGACCCGGTCGTTGATCTTTATAACGCCGTGAGCCTGCGCTATGCCGTACCGGTAGGCGGCGAAAATAGCGCGGCTTATTGTGGATCGCCGCGGCTGGTTTTCGCAGACGGTAGTGAAACATTTGATACCCTGAAAGAAGGACAACCCGCCACCGAGTCGCCAGAACCGGGCGAAGTTATCTGGCGCGATGACAGAGGCGTCACCTGTCGGCGCTGGAACTGGCGTCAGGGAGTACGTACCCGACTAAGCGCTTCAGATAAAGCGATGTGGTTTATCCTTGAAAGCTTGCCGGAAATGCCGGTTGATGAATTGTACGCGGCAGGAAACATGCTGACTGACGGCCTTGAAAAAATGATGCCAGGTTTACGTTTTGAATCCACGTTGATAGGTGTTTGATTGATATTGCGTAACAGGAGAAATACCATGTCGCTGTTTCTGACAAGTTTTATTTTCGAAAAAAAAGAGTACGACGAAGAGTTTTATCAACTGGATGGCTGGATTGAGCGCTATACGCAGTCTATTGATGGCTATATTGGGATGGAAAGCTATACCGATGCCGCCAGCGGCAGAATGGTTAATAATTATTACTGGCAGACCCGCGAATCAATGGAGCTATTGATAAATAATTTACAGCACCAGCAGGCCAAATCACAAAGTCATAAGTGGCTTTCCGGTTACCAGACGATTATTGCAGAAATTCAGGGGTGCCATAACGTTAACCTGCCCCATCCGCTGGCATCATTTTCAGTTCCTTATGCGTGATGCAATAGCATATATATTAAATGTGGAGGCACACAAGAGAATGCCTGCGCCCCTGCATTGCCGGTTATTCGGTTCTCTGTGCAGGGGCGGTGCTGATATAAGTGATTAGTAAACAGGAAGATGAGTGATATCTCGTGGTACACTAACACGCGTAACCACATTGTTTTCATCGCACTCTATCAACGCTCTGGCAAAAATACTGAGCTCATTAATTTTCAGCCCGGAATTATCCAAAAACTGGCGGCAAGCGTAGTCAGAAACAAAGGTTATGCCGGGATGAATATCATGTTCCCGAATAAAACGGGCCTGAGCAAATGGCGTATCCATACTCAGCACATATACCGCCCGGTTTGAGTGGCTACCCGCTGATTTTAGGCGGTCACTATATTCTTTTACCTGCCATTCACAAACTGGCGTATCCAGTGACGGAACGACAATAATCCGCTTTTTTATCCCTGGGATACAGTAACCCGGTAATAAATTATGGCTCACCAGCCCCTTTGTGCAGGGTAATGGTTCGCCTTCAGCCAGTATACCGGGTTTGAGGGTCAGCTGCGTTTTGCCAAAGGTGACAGCGTGTTCCTGACCCAATGAGATATAATCCTGTGTTGTTGTTGGCGTCATAAAAACTTCTCCTTTTAACGTTTGTATTATTTTAGCCATAATAATTATTTAGCAATCCGCTAAAAAACCAGGTGAACATCCATAATAAGATGATGGTGATAAAAAGAATTATATTAGACATAATAATTAATATAGTTTTATAGTCTTCCTCTGATGGAAATTTCTTTCGTGAAACTCATTGCATATTTAAAAGATATGTCAATACGTTCATTACTATGCCCACGATAGGTTATAACTTGTGTATATTTACCTGGAACATTTTCTTTCTTAAGAGGGCCATAATCCCATAAGCCTTTTAAATTTTCACGCGCTACAGTCTTATTAATGTGAACTTCATTTACAGGATTCCCGTCGATATCCTTAACAATAGTTGTGATGGTGGCACTTTCACCCGGCGATAATACAGACTTATCTATACTCATAACTGTTAAATCTGGGCTTGGCGTATTAGATATAGTTTCTGTTTCAATATACTGGAACTCAGATACCGATGGCACAGGCGTGTACCCTGACGCTGAAGCCATATCCGTTTCATTATAAATTTCTAGTTTAATCTTTGAACCCCGATGTTCCTTTTGGATATTAAATTTATGCTCACATGGCTTTTCACGTTTAAGTATATGCTGAGAGTTATCTTTATTGATCTGATAATACGTACATACTGTAGTAAAAGTTTCCGCAGACTGATAGTTATTATCCGGGTCTCTGATGCCTACATTTCTGGCATTCCTCGCAATAGTCATTCCCGGAAAAGGTGTATACTTTTCAATAGAAAAGCCAAGTCCATTAAACTGCAATTCGTAGGTATCACGAGGTGTTCCAGGCCTGTGCCCAACGCTCGGCGCCGTAGGAGGAGAAAACATCCCGACGGTTGCCGCGGACGTTGTTGGCGAATCCGCCAAGACGCTTATCGGCGCAGCCGCCAGAAGCAGGCTATAGATAATAAGATTATGTTTCGACATACACACTGTTGATCCTTTTTAAAACATTAATTCGCATCAGATGCTGCGGTAGAACTCTTGGCATTTTCTTTATCAGAAATAATTCTGACGCGGATATATTTATTCTGAAGCGATTCCCCATTAAGACTATAAGGAAGAAGCCAGGTGGCCTTTGTCGCCCCCGGTACGGATTGCCAGGATTTCATTTCATCCGAGATTTCCCACTGATAATTAAACGCATCAGTACAGTCCGTGTTATTTACACAAAGCGTTCTGGCTCGCATTTCTGTTCCGACGACTGGCGCAGTAACGCTTCCGTTGGCTTCTTCAGTACCCGGCGTAAAAAGCACCTCCACAGAAGTGACCTTCTGCGCAATACTGTCTGACTGCGCTTGTAGTAGTACGGTACCCTTCACCGGATGTTTATCGTCTGGTCCGCTTGCTTCAATATGTAATTTGAGCGAGCGGGCATCATCGCCGATATGGGTCACCAGAACCCGTTCAACCCAATGGCCGTCACGCTCTGTACCACCGAGCGCTTTAAATGCCAGACCCGGCATATCTGATTGATACTTAATATGACGTGGTTTGAGCGACGCCCACTCCTCTTCAGAACGCTCGCGCACGTAGTGCCACTCAATAACCTTCCCCTCTTCTCCGGCAGGAAGCGGCGTACTGATAACAAAGTTGCCGTCCTCAACCTGAACATCGTCATTGATAACATTTATCCATGAACGGAAATTGGTCTCATCCTGTGTCACCCTTACCGGGATACGCTCGGAGGTCACGCGAGTACCCCGGCTGTCAGTCACCGTTAAATAAAGGCTATACTCCTGACCGTCGGTCGCCGTCAGCGGAAGTTGTGGAAGGATAAGGCCGCTGCCCAGACTCCCCTGAAGCTGGAGTCCGGCGAGAAGCTCCGCATCACCCGACCACTCAACTTTCTCAATCGGGTAACGGCTATCTACCGTCGCCATTAATGTCACCAGCGTCCCGGACAGGCCTGACACCGGCATTGCCGTAATGCGGATTTTACTGGCCTGCTCCCGATACGCCATGACGATATCGTAATTACGATCGACAAAGGCACGCCGATTAGTCGTAATTGACGGCGCACCAACGTTGCGGTAATCAAGCTGTTCATGTAACGGCGTACCGAAGGAATAGTTGACTCTCAGACCGCCCTCTGCCTGCGAGCCGCCGTTACCGGCGTCCCGATATCCTGCTCTGACCTCAAGCAAGGGGACAGGATTCCAGACCAGAGCCGCACCTGCGGCGCGGGGATTCCGGCTTAATGTACCGTTACCCAATAGATCAACTTTATCCCCGTAATACTGTTCATATGTGAGCTCGCCACTGAACCAGGGAAAATCGGGAAGCGTGCCTTTTGTTCGCAGATCAAAGCCATATGCCGGACGCTCATCATGTAATTCATGAACTGCTGACGTTTTCCAGCCGGTGAGAGGGAAATAATAGTTGCCGGAAAAGGCCAGACTGTCTTTATAAACTTCCCCGCCAATGCCGCCACGTAAGTGGGAATAACGGATGTCGGCATCCAGAAATGTATTGACGCCGAGCAGCCATCCATTGACCTCCTGGCGGTAACCCATACCAACGTTAACATAGGTGCGGCCATCGAAACTGCTGCTGTCGTGGTCGCGAAAGCCAAGCTGGCCAAAGAGTAAAGACGATGTTGTTTCCTGGACGGGAAAAAACATATCGAACTCTGATGAGCGATATTTCGCGCCATCTTCAAGATTGACGCCACCACGGAAAATAATCTCCGGAAAAGCGCTCTTTATCCCCTCGTTCACCAGATGATTAGCGGCCTGCCCTGGTAACGCCTTTATTTTTCCTTTGGCATAATCTTCCAGCGTCCCCTCCTGCAGATGCGGAGAAATAGACGATGCCGTCCCCGCAATCCACGACTGAATTTCATTATCGCTATCAGCAATGACCGGCAGTGGAATCTGACTGGTAACAATGGCCCAGGTTATATATTTAGTAATGGGTTTTTTAGAAAAAACCACTTTATTGTCTCCTGCTATATCCCCCTGCCTGGCAGAGGGAGTATTTAAATAAGATGTTTATTTGGCGATAACCATCAGCGACGGATAGCGCGTTTATTCTCCGGCGTGGCTTTCGTCGTTTTAGGCGTAACGTGGACACGGAACAGTTTATTCTGCTCAGTTCCCTTAATAATATATTTATGTTTTTCAGCGTTGGTATTATTCAGATCGGTGAACTTATCTGGTGTCCCGGCATCCGCCATCTGCCAGGTAAAGTTATAATTACTGACCTCACACTCAGCCGCCGCTGTGGCGACACATTCCAGTACCGCTTCAAGGGTGCCGCCTACCACTGGAGTGTTGGCGTCATTGGTACCGTTGAGTTTATCAGTCGGTTTACCACTTTCATTCACCACATTGATAGTGACAGAACGTAGCTTATTAGAAATTGTACCATCTGCGGCGGAGTCGCCGCTCACCCCAGAAGATGCAGAAGTTAATAAGACAGTGGCAGGCAAGAATGCACTATCCGGCGTCCCCGTTGCCGTCTTAATCCGGTAAACGATTTTAATTTTTTTACCGCCTGCATCAGCAGGAATGGTAAAAGCCGTCCCGGTTGCCGCCGGGATTCCAGAAGGATCGGCGGCCTCATTATCCACCAGATACCATTTAATATCGTCGGCATTATTCATTTTATCCAGCGATAAGAGATCCCCATCCTCATCCTCAATAAAAACATCCGCTATCTGGAGGGTTGAACCGGTCGTCAGTTCCCCAGACACTTCTATCTTTTTTGCATTAGTCGTTGCCACAGGACGGTGACCAACAGAAGCAGGCGTAGCAGAAGAAGCCATATCATTGGCTCTGATATTCGCCACCGCCTCTACTGAGACCACGGATGCACAAATCGCTAACGCTAATAAAGATCTTTTGAAGTACAAAACAATTCCCTTTTATTCATTAGAAATAATTACGAGATTTATAATCTCACGGGCTAAAAATTCAGGGTTATTCAATCATTTTAACCGCCTGTGAAATTATGCCCTTCGCCATGCTAATTACTTAGCTTTACTGGCAAAAGCCGATCTTCAAGTGTAAAGTTTATTCAGAAACGTCAAGCAATTTAAATCTTTCTTGTTTTGCCAGAAAAGCTAACAACCACCCACCAGTTTAATTACACAGTATGTCAAACACCTTAAATGTTTATATTTTCGGCTTCAATAAAGAGGAATGATGATGAAAAAAGCCATAATAATCTCAGTATTAGAGCAAATAGAAAAAAATCTTGAAGAGAGGATTGATATTGAAAAGCTGGTTGTTATAACAGGTTATTCGCGAAGGAGTTTGCAGGATTTTTTTAAAGAAAAGTGTGGCGTCTCTATCGGAAAATATATCAGACAACGCAAGTTGAGCAGAAGCGCCACTCTGCTAAAGCTGACCTCTCAGTCGGTCACAGATATCGCGTTCAGAATGGGGTTTGATTCAGTGCAGTCCTATAGTCGAGAGTTCAAAAAAACATTTGGCGTCAATCCCAATAACTATCGCAAGGCTGATTTCTGGGATCTCAGAAACCTACGGCCTCCCTACTGGCTTGACTGTGATGAGCATTATCAGTTCGAAATTTGTCAGCTTACGTCAAAAGAAATTTTCGGATTTCAAACATCTCATCAGATCGCAACAAATGACCTTCCTAAAAAAGCGTCACCTATAAAATGGAAAATCATTCATGAGACGCTCAGAACGTGGGGCGAAAATGTTTATTGTCTCTCGTCTTTTAAGCCGGATAATACCAAAGACCAGGTCATCGCCGTAAGCAGTTTTTTTGGTATGGAACATAATTCCGTCGATGGAGGCAAAATCCCCATGTCGAGGGTAATAAAATGTGGTAAATATGCAAAATTCCATTTCGTTGGTCATAAGGAACAATATCAACAATTTTCCAATACAATATATATGTGTATATTGCCAAAACTGAATCTTATCAGGAGAGAAGGAGAAGATATTGAATACTTCCATTTGGCATCCGTCCAAAAGCAACAGAATAATGAATCCATTGTCGATCTTTATTATTACATCCCTGTACTGTAATGACTTCGTACCATCCACGTATTTCATCTGAAAAGCCTTCTCTTTTCAGAGCGGTAATAAAACTCTCAGTATTGATTCTGATAAAATAAGTGACTATTAAATAAATTAACGTTTTGAAAGGATTGAGAAAATAACTTGCGTGCACGCGACGCCGGGGACAGATTTCTGACAGTACTGTACGGTGTAGTGATCAGGTAATATTGGCTACAGTTTACGGTAAAAGCAAAGTCCATACTTTAACTATTAATGGGAGTATGCTGGCCGGGCGGCTTGCAGGGCCTTCATGCTCCCACATCTATAATGTTGGTATGATTACATTCTCTCTATACTTTACTGTGCTAACCTTTTATCTCGTTGAGATAACGTTTAATTAAAATGCTCTCTTTTTGATGTACATTATAAGAGGAGACATTATTCATATTTTCGAAATCAGGGCAGACGATATGTATACAACCATCAGAAACACAGCGCTAGCAATGGTAGCTTGTTTTTCGTATATCGCACATGCCAGTACCCACCCTCCTCTTATTATCACCAGGGGAGCCGGAGGAGACGCCTCCGGAGCCACAGTCATTCATGATAATTGGCGGCATGGCACTCCTGACCTGGTCAATCTTACCGATATCCCCATAGATAAAATCAGACCAGAAAAATACCGTTGCGTACTGATTATTGGGCAAGGAGCTATAAAAGAAATGCTTCTTGCGAACAATGCCTCAGCAATACTTTCCGGAAAAACGGTTGGTCTGTATAGTCATCTGATCGATCAGAACACGCTCAGATTACTTCGGCAATTGCAGAATAAAGTGAGATTCAATCTCTTTTTTACCCGCTCACAGATAACTCTACTAAAACTAAGGAACATTTCAGAATATAATTTTTTGAGTTCTAAAATAAATAATGTCTGGGGACAAGACTCACTAGCAATTGAAACAGTGGCACCTGACAGGGGTAATATACCGGAAAAAGCCCTTCCCCTCAAAACAACAGATTATGTGATCTGGCTGGGTGGAAACTATACTACCTCCTTTGGTACGCAGCGTATCTTCACAAACGATCAGATTGTTGTAGCCCTGAAACCACTACATAATGTTATTTCATCAAATGCATCGATTGCTATTATGCTTTCACCACGTTTTTTTGATAATAGCATGAGTAAAGAAGCAAAAGTTAAACGACTGAAGGCAGTGCTTAACACCTTTTCGCGAAACAGGGTCACATTTTATATGAATAAGGAGATGCTTGCTAATCTGAAAGAATTTGATTTACCAGTTCAACTATCCCCTTCTTACGCAGAGCTGATGCGAATGCCCTGGGCCAGCGCTACCCGGCATTTTGCCTCTGTGGATCAATATAACCTGTTTGCTGATCTCATACCTAAAGTCACGCCGTTTCTTCTTGAACCGAATGATGCCGATCAAGCTCTCTATGCGACGGATTATCTTAATACCCGGCGTGTAAGTCTGACCCAAAATATTCTTAACCACGGTTGTGACTAAACAAAACGCGCAGAATCCGGGATAGTTAGCAATCCAAAACAGACCGTTAGCCATGAGTACTGTTTATCTTCACTATACAGGGAACAACCAAATAACTGACAACACAAATCAAGCCGATACCCGGAATTCGGCTATACAGGCGCTCTATTCAATTCTGGCCCAGAAACCGTCCGGTACCCATACTGGACACGGCCTCCCAACTGCTTTAGCGCATTACCAGTCCAGCTTCGATGCGCCTTCTGTCGTCTGCACTATTTCACTGGTTTTAATGACGCGATGATAACCATAAGCATCAGCGTATTTCGTCATTCCGGTTGCGGTGTCAACCTCCGGCTTACCCTGCGTTTCAATAATCTCTCCCGTCCGGGTCGTCATGGTATAGGTCGTTGTACATCCGGCTAGCATCAACACTGATAAGCTAAGTACCGTAATAAGACTACATTTTTGCATTTCTCGTTTCCCTGGCACCTCTATTTTTGATGTACTTTACCGAATACCGCAACGGCAAGATGGATGATTAGGGCTATTGCTCCCTGTTTGTCCGTATCTGACTGGCTCAGGTTTTTTGATGCGCTGCGTTAATCCGGCAGTAATCGCTCCAGCACATCCCCAGCCAGAAGCACGCTCTCCTGAAGACGCTCCAGGCCATACCCCGCTCGCGCCTTGGCGGAAAGCCCCGCCATTAGCGTCCCCATAAAGTCCGTCGTCCGGTCAGCCTCTTGCGGATACCGCATGGCGACATAAGTGCGAATCAGGTTTTCAGCAGCGATGTAAAACTCGCAGGCGGCCTCTCGTGCCGGTTTATCGTTACAATGTGCGCCCTCCAGAACCAGACACCCAGTGGCATCAGGATCGGCAGCGTAACGTCTTGCCGCTTCCATCAGCACATCGATAAGGCACTTCGCGGTCGGGCGATCGTGACGCAGAAGCGCCCCGAGCGGAATCGCGTCGGTCATCCTGTAACGCTTTAATACGCGAGTATACAGCCCCAGCTTGCTGCCAAACGCCGCATAGAAACTGGGAGGATTGATCCCGAACGCTTTTGTCAGATCCGCTACGCTCACCGCGTCGTAGCCGCGCGAATGAAATAAGTGTTGAGCGGTTTCAATGGCTTGCTCCGGATCGAACTGGCGAGGACGACCCGGTGTTCGGCTATGTTTTGTAGTCATCACTACATAACTCCTTGACGGCATGATTTCATTACGCATATTGTAGTGGCTACTACAATATCATAAAGGACATCCTGATGACGCTATTTCGCAACAAATCTGTACTGGTTTTAGGGGGAAGTCGTGGTATCGGCGCGGCTATTGTACGACGCTTTAGCGCTGACGGCGCATCGGTCGTTTTCAGCTACGCCGGATCGCGTGAAGCCGCCGAAAAACTGGCAGTGGAAACCGGAAGCACCGCCATCCAGACGGATAGCGCCGATCGTGATGCCGTCATCAGCCTCGTGCGTGAGTACGGACCGCTGGATATTCTGGTCGTCAATGCGGGCGTGGCTCTCTTCGGCGATGCGCTGGAACAAGATAGCGATGCGATAGATCGTTTGTTCCGCATTAATATCCATGCGCCTTACCATGCGTCAGTCGAAGCAGCCCGCAACATGCCGGAAGGTGGACGCATTATTATTATCGGTTCCGTGAATGGCGATCGGATGCCCGTACCGGGAATGGCCGCGTACGCCGCCAGTAAATCAGCCCTGCAAGGGCTGGCGCGCGGCCTGGCCCGTGATTTTGGCCCCCGCGGGATTACGATAAATGTGGTGCAGCCAGGCCCCATTGATACCGACATCAATCCGGAAGATGGCCCCATGAAAGAGCTGATGCACAGTTTCATGGCAATCAAACGACACGGAAGACCTGAAGAAGTGGCTGGAATGGTGGCATGGCTTGCCGGCCCGGAAGCCTCTTTCGTCACCGGCGCGATGCACACCATCGATGGTGCCTTCGGCGCCTGACGGCCAGGCGAATATCACACGGTTGCCGTCTACGCTCCGGCAACCGTGTTAGAAGCTGTTCATGCGAGAAAACATCCGCAAGCGCCGGGATCAATCGTGGATTTTAACGCCAAGACAACCGCGAACAAATTCAGGATTAAAATGCTTCACCGCTTCGCCAACGTAGCCTAAATCAAGGGCGTTGATTTGAGCCATTTCGTTATCCGTTAGTGAGAAATCCCAGATGGCAAAGTTCTCTTCAATACGTTCCTGTCGAGTGGATTTAGGAATAACCGTGACGCCACGCTGCACGTTCCAACGCAGGACAACTTGCGCGATGGTTTTTTGATGGGCATCGGCAATCCTTTGAAGCATGACATTTTCATACGGTTTATGTCTCCCGCCGCCTAACGGCGCCCACGCTTCAGGCTGAACGTTATAATGCTTCATGGTTTCCAGCGCGGCGGGTTGTGCAAAGTATGGATGCAATTCGACCTGGTTTACCATTGGCGTAATTCTGACGGTTTCACAGAAGTTGGCTAACACATGCGCATAGAAGTTGGACACGCCAATGGCTTTTAGTTTACCGGCTTCATAAGCGTCTTCCAGCGCGCGCCACGCGCTAAAATAATCGCCCATTGCCTGATGCAATAAATAGAGATCAAAATAATCTAACCCGGATTTTTTCAGCGACGCTTCAATACCTGCTTTGGCCAGATCGTAGTTAGCCATATCTTGCACCCACAGTTTAGAAGTAATAAATAACTCCTCACGGGTACACAGACCTGTCGCGATGGCTTCACGAACAGCGTCACCAACGGCATCTTCATTGCCGTATACCGCAGCGGTATCGATAAGACGATAACCGCTGCGAATAGCGCTTAACACTGACTGCTGACATTCTTCTTTGTCGGTTACCTTAAAAACACCAAAACCCACCATAGGCATTTTAAGGTTGTTACTTAATATTGAATATTCCACGCTAAAGCACCCTTTCGTCGTAAAGACGCCATGATAAGAGCAAAATACAGGTACAATGAGTATTGTTAAATCCGATTATATTTATACAAAAAGTTCATTAATAACAGTTGTACAGATTTTTTATTGCATCCAAACGTTCAGTGCTTGCTATATCCTCGCCGTGTAGCCCCCTGTTTGATAATGCCTTTTACTTATGCGTCAAAAACCAGTACCGTCATTTTGACCGTCTGTGAAAAAGTTTTCTGAACAGGCAATGCGATATCCGGAATAATATTTTTAGCGAAGAGGCGCCGGCTGGCTCAGCGCCGTTTTGCACCAGTCATAAAAAGCGCGTACCGCAGGCGGCAGAAACCTGTTTTGCGGATAGACCAGCGCAAGCGGCAAATCGTAAGAATGGTTGTCCATGCAGGTCACCAGCGCCCCGCTGTGCAGATACGGCGCAACCAGATAGCTGGCGACGCGAATTAACCCCAGCCCCTGTATTCCGGCCTGAATATAAGCGTCCGTATCATCGACAACCAGCATATCCTGCACCCGCATCGCGTAATCCTTCCCCTCACGCGTAAAAAACCAGTCGGTGGTACGCCCGGTGCGGTGGTTCAGGTAGCCGACCGCATGGTGTTTTTGCAGATCATCTAAATTTTCAGGGCTACCGTAACGCTCAATGTAAGTGGGCGATGCTACTATCACCCAGTTAAAACTGGCGAGCGGACGGGCAACCAGCGTGGTGGAATCATCGATCCTGCCGGCCCGAATCACGCAGTCATACCCTTGAAGGATAATATCCTCCACGCTATCGCTGGAACAAAGTATCAGCTCCAGCTCCGGATACTGGCGTAAAAAGGCCGGGAGCGTGGGAATAATGCAATGTCGGGCGAGAGATTGCGGCATCCCCACTTTAAAACGCCCTTTGGGTTGTGCCGCCCGGCCGGGAAATGACGACTCCATGGCCGCGATATCTGCCAGTACTCTTTTGCACTCTTCGTAGTAACGCCGCCCCTCTGCGGTCACACTAAGTTTGCGAGTTGTACGTTGCAAAAGCTGAATCTTAAGCCAGGATTCCAGTTCTTTAACCACCCGCGATACCGTTGAGCGCGGCACGCCCAGCACTTCGGCGGCTCTGATAAAACTATGGGTATCCACTACGCAAACATAGACCTGCATCGCTTCCAGCTTGTCCATTTTCCCCCCCCCCCAATTATCCCATTTATCAGAACAGTCTAACCCGTCTTCGGCGTCTTATCGAACGCAGATCCCTGACGTAATCTCTATCTACAGGTGAATCAACACAGAGAGGTGCAAATGAAACAATCCAATAATCAGGTAGGTAAAAAAGTATTGGTGCTGGGCGCGGGACAACTGGGGACGTCAGTGCTGGCGTCGTTGGTTCCGGCGGTCACACAGCGTAATGGTTCCGTTTGCGTTATTGTGTCAGGGCGATCCAGGGATAAACAGAGCAAACGACGTTCCAGCATTCATCAACAACTGGCGGATGCCGGTGCGCGGTTTATCCCGGTCGACATCGCAGACAGTTCGGTTGCAGCGTTAAAAGATCAATTCCACGGTTTTGATACGATCATCAATTGTATGGGGTTTGTCGCCGGTGCGGGTACCCAGATAAAAATCACCCGCGCGGTACTGGAGGCGGGCGTTAAACGCTATTTCCCCTGGCAGTTTGGCGTGAATTACGATGTGGTCGGCAAAGGCAGCGGCCAGCCGGTGTGGGACGAACAATATGATGTCAGGACGCTTTTGCGCGAGCAAAACGTCACGGAGTGGGTGATTGTTTCAACCGGTATATTTACCTCTTTTCTCTTCGAACCGGCCTTTGATGTGGTCAACTTAGCCCAAAAAACCATCAATGCCCTCGGCGGATGGGAAATGCAGGTCACCGTCACGTCGCCTGCGGATATTGGTCGCCTGACCACTGAAATTTATCTGCATCAGCCGCGTATCACTAACGAAGTCGTCTTTGTCGCGGGGGAAACGACCTCTTATGCAAAACTGGCGGAAACGGTCGAACGCATGACGCAGCAAACCTTTACCCGAGGCGTATTGACGCTACCTGACTTACAGGAGCAGCTCCGTTTACATCCGCATGACCCAATGCTGCGCTATCGCGTTGCCTTCGCGCGTGGTGACGGTATGTGGTGGCCGATGAGTGACACCTGGAATGCACAACATCATCTGCCGACACAGGATATTGCCGCCTGGCTGAAAACACAGCAATGAGAACGGCGGCATCAGGCGCTCGCTTAATCCCCATGCCTTCTGCCAGCATCAGGCGGCGGGCGTGGTTACCTTGAGTTAACAAGAAACCAGTACGCATCAGTGCTTCACGATATACATTGTACGGCTATAGGCCACATCTTCCGGGTTAGTAATGGGGTATCCCTTTACCCACGGTTTAATTAACCGGCCATTGGTATACTGATAAATAGGCGCTATAGGCGCTTGTTCCGTTAAAATTTTCTCCGCTGCATTGTAATCCGCGTTACGCGCTTCGGCGGTATTTTCCATCGTCGCTTGCGTCAGGATTTTGTCATAAGTCGGATTAGTAAAGCGTGAAATATTCCCCGTATGCGTGGACGTTAATAAGGATAAGAAAGTCGACGGTTCGTTGTAATCACCCACCCAGGAGGCGCGAATAACATCAAAATTACCGGTATTCCGGCTGTCGATATACGTTTTCCACTCCTGGTTTTGCAATTTCACATCCACCCCCAGATTTTTCTTCCACATTGACGCCACCGCAATTGCGATTTTCTGATGGTTTTCTGAGGTATTGTAAAGCAGAGTTAATTTAAGCGGCTTCTGCGATCCGTAGCCTGCTGCACGCAGCAATGTTTTCGCCTGGGCGTTAAGTTCTTCCTGACTCATTTGTTCAAACGGTGAAGGATCGGGCTTAAATCCTGCCGTGACATCCGGTGTAAAATGCCAGGCCGGTTTTTCACCGGTACCTAAGACTTTTTCCGCCATCAAACGGCGATCAATGGTCATACTTAGCGCCAGACGAACGCGGGAATCCGCCGTCGGCCCTTTCTGCGTATTAAACGCATAATAATAAGTCCCTAATTGCGGCGGCGTATAAACTTGCCCTGGAATATCCTTCAATAATTTCTGGTACATATTTTTAGGGAAAGATTCGGTGATATCAATATCACCGGCAAGATAACGTTTCGTCGCAGCCGATTCCTGGTTAATGGGTAAAAATGTCACTTTTTGCAGTACCGTTTTCGCGTTATCCCAGTAATGCGTATTAGGCACGACCACCAGTTTTTCATTTACCACGCGCTCTTTAAGCACATACGCGCCATTGCCGATCAGTTTTCCCGGCTTCATCCAGTCTTTGCCGCTTTCGACATTCGCTTTTTGGACCGGATAAAAGGCAAAACTGGCGGTCAGACTGGCAAACCAGGGCAACGGCTTGTCAAGCTGAACACGCAAAGTGTGCGCGTCCACGGCACTGACGCCAAGCTGATCCGGCGTGACTTTACCGTCGATAATGGCTTGCGCATTAGTGATGCCAGCCAGAGCGGCAAACCAGGCGAAGGGGGAAAGCGTTTTGGGATCAACGAGGCGTTGCCAGCTATAGACAAAATCCTGGGCGGTCACCGGCGTTCCATCGGCCCATTGCGCATTATCCCGCAACGTAAACGTCCAGATACGATTATCATTGCTTTTCCACTGGCTGGCGACGCCAGGGATAATTTCACCCTTTTCGTTCTGGTTAACCAGCCCTTCAAACAGATCGCGGATCACCTGAATTTCAGGCAGCCCAACGGCTTTCGCTGGATCTAACGAAGCGGGCTCATCTTTGATATGACGCACCAGTTCTTGTTTCTCTGCCAGTACCGTTCCGCCGGGGACATCCGCAGCATATGCCAGGGAAAAGCTGCTAACCAACAGCGCACAACAGGTTACTGAAACAGAATGCCTCATAGAAGTTCCTCAAAGATGAGTTAAATGACAACGTAATTATTTGTTTCAGCAGAAAGAAATGCAATTATCTTCCGCCAGAAAGTTGATATCGCGCCATACAAGAGGGTAAATAGAAACCATTTGATAATCGGCGGGTTTTACACAACACTACGATGATTACCCTACTGGTCTCAGCTTCGGGAAACGCGTATGACTGTCACCCGCCCCCGTGCCGAGCGCGGCGCATTTCCGCCAGGCACTGAACATTATGGACGTTCGCTACTAGGCGCGCCGCTAATCTGGTTTCCGGCGCCTGCCGCCAATCGCGAAAGCGGTCTGATACTGGCTGGCACCCACGGGGATGAAACCTCATCCGTGGTGACGCTCTCCTGTGCGTTACGCACCTTAAATCCGTCCCTTCGCCGTCATCATGTCGTACTTGCCGTTAATCCTGATGGCTGTCAACTGGGGTTAAGGGCAAATGCGAATGGCATTGATCTAAACCGTAACTTTCCCGCCGCCAACTGGAAAGCGGGTGAGACAGTTTATCGCTGGAATAGCCGCGCGCAAGAGCGTGATGTCGTGCTGCTAACCGGCGACCATCCCGGCTCAGAACCGGAAACCCAGGCGCTTTGCCAGTTAATTCATCGACTCCAACCCGCCTGGGTCGTCTCTTTTCACGATCCGCTGGCCTGCATTGAAGATCCACGTCGCAGCGAGCTAGGCGAGTGGCTGGCCGATGCGTTTGCGTTGCCGCTGGTGACCAGCGTAGGTTACGAAACGCCCGGTTCGTTTGGCAGCTGGTGCGCCGACCTCAACCTGCACTGCATTACCGCCGAGTTTCCCCCTGTTTCCGCCGATGAAGCCAGCGAAAAATACTTGCTGGCGATGTCGAATCTGCTCCGCTGGCATCCTAAAGATGGAGTTGACCCGTCGTAAAGCGTAGCGCGGGCTCAACATCAACCGCCAGCCATGTTGGGCCATCAAGATCGGCGAAGCTCACCTGCGGCATAAGCGGCAGCGCGGCGCTAATCGCTCTTGATGTACAGAGCATACAGCCCAGCATCAGGCCGAATCCTTGCTCCCGCGCCTCCGTTGCCAGCGCCAGCGCCTCGGTCAGACCGCCGGTTTTATCCAGCTTAATGTTGATCATATCGTAGCGCCCCGTCAGGGCTTTCAGACTACTGCGAGTATGGCAGCTCTCATCTGCACAGATGGGCAACGGATGAATAAAATTTTCCAGGGCGGCGTCATCCTGCGCGGGCAGCGGTTGCTCCAGCATCGCGACATTCAGATCCGCCAGTAACTGGCAACGCGCCGCCAGCCCCTCCGGACGCCACGATTCATTGGCGTCCACAATGAGCGTCGCCTCCGGCACCGCCGAGCGGATCGCCACCATACGTTCGCTAATCAGACGAGCATCAAGTTTGATTTTCAGTAACGTCGCCCCTTTTTCCCATAGTGCCGCCGCACTGGCAGCCATCTGTTCCGGCGTGCCTATCACTACCGTTTGCGCGGTAGTAAAAACCGGGGACAGCGTCACGCCGAGCAGCCCGGCAAGGCTTTGCTGCTGCTGGCGGGCCTGCAAATCCCATAAGGCGCTATCCACCGCGTTGCGCGCCGCGCCTGCCGGCAACAGTTTCTGCAATGCTTCGCGAGTCAGCCCGTTTTCCAACTGAGGCACAATACTCATGATTTGCGCCATGACCGAGGCATCACTTTCACCATAACGTGGATATGGCGTACATTCCCCGATGCCTTTTACGCCCTCTTCTTCCAGTTCGACAACGACAACATGCGCTTCGCTTCGGCTACCACGCGCGATAACAAAAGGCGTATGTAACGGCCAGGTTTCCTCATATACCTTAACAGATCTCATCTCTTCCCCTCTGATAGCGCCGGACGCGGCTTGCTACAAATAGTATTTGCCGTGTTAATGAATAATGACTTAAACTGGATTTCGACGTTAACTATAAGTAAATAGGAACATAATTATGTCACAGACTGTACATTTCCAGGGTAACCCGGTCACCGTTGCCAACGTTATTCCGCAGGCTGGTAGCAAAGCACAGGCTTTTACTCTTGTCGCAAAAGATTTGTCTGGCGTTTCCCTCAGCCAATATGCAGGCAAACGCAAAGTGCTGAATATTTTCCCAAGCATTGATACTGGCGTATGCGCCGCATCAGTTCGTAAGTTTAATCAACTGGCCACAGAAGTGGAGAATACCGTCGTATTGTGCGTTTCTGCTGACCTGCCTTTTGCACAGTCGCGTTTTTGCGGCGCGGAAGGCCTGAGCAACGTTATTACGCTTTCCACTCTGCGTAATAACGAGTTTCTGAAAAACTACGGCGTCGAAATCGTTGACGGCCCGCTGAAAGGTTTGGCGGCGCGCGCAGTCATCGTGCTTGACGAAAACGACAACGTTATTTTCAGCCAGTTGGTGGATGAAATCACCCACGAGCCGGATTACGACGCCGCGCTTAATGTCCTGAAGGCATAAGCCGGCGCCTGCTGGCGCTACGTTTGTCAGTGCTACAGGCGGTGCTCTTTTGTCACAAGAAGGCCTCTATCCGGAGGCCTTCTTTTTTCTACTCTTCACCCTTCTTCTGGCTCAGACCATATTCACGCAGCTTATTAGCAATCGCGGTGTGCGATACCCCCAACCGTTTCGCCAGTTTACGCGTACTCGGATAGCTACGATAAAGCTGGGTCAGGACAGAACGTTCAAAACGACTGGTAATGTCATCCAGCGAGCCTTCCATCGCATCCTCGCCGACTGCCACCGTCGCGGCATCGTAGTCAGGCAGCAGGATATCCTGCGGACGCAGCTCATACCCTTCCAGTTGCGTCAGCGCCCGGTAAATCGCATTTTTAAGCTGGCGAACGTTACCCGGCCAGCCGTAACGAGTGAGAACCGTACTCAGATCGGCAGACAGTTTCGGTCGCGGAACGCCCTGTTCGTCGGCAAAACGCGCCACGAACAGTTCGGTCAACGGCATAATATCCTGCGGGCAATCGCGCAACGGCGGCAAATTAAGCGTCAGAACGTTAAGTCGATAATAGAGATCTTCGCGGAACAGTCCTTTTTGCACCAGCTCCACCAGATTTTTCTGCGTGGCGCAGATAACGCGGACATCAACATGAATTTCGTGATCTTCGCCGACGCGACGGAACGTACCATCATTGAGAAAACGTAGCAGCTTCGCCTGCATACGCGGCGACATTTCGCCAATTTCATCCAGCAGCACCGAACCGCCATTCGCCTGTTCAAAGAAACCTTTTTTACCTTCCGGCGCATGGCCAAATAGTTCGCTTTCTACCGCATCTTCCGGGATTGAAGCGCAGTTGAGCGCCAGATACGGCTTCGCTGAACGAGGGCTTGCCTGGTGACAGGCATAGGCGAAAAGATCTTTGCCGGTTCCCGTATCGCCGGTAATCAGCAGCGGCGCACTGAGCATCGCCAGTTTGCGCGCCTGCTCAACGACGTGCTTCATCTTTGCGCTCACGGCAATAATCTGACTAAACGCGCTCAGATCCTGCGTGGACAAATTCTGTAGCTGCTGCCCCATACGAATCGTGGAACGCAACATCACGACCGCCCCGGTCAACACGTATTCGTCATTTTCGTTTTGTAAATGTACCGGCGTAATCTCCATCAGGAAGTTTTGCCCGTTGATTACGACATGTTCGTTATGGGAGCTTTGCGGGTTACCGTCCAGCCAGCGCTGAAAATTGAAACCGTTGATTAATTGTGCGGCGGTATGGTGCCGCATTCGCTCCTGGTTCTGGGCAAAAAGCTGACAACTCGCCGGGTTCGCCATCTCCACTTTACTCTTCATATCCAATGAGAGCACCGGCTCCGGCAACGCCTCAAGCAGCGCGCTCAGGGCCAGATGTTCACGTTCAGACGGCATCCAGGGAACGGTACGGACATCCGTTACGCCGGAAATACGGCGGATTTCGGCCATCAGGCTGCTAAAGTCGGTGAATTCCAGCTCAGCAAAATTAAGATAAATTCGCCCAATGGGATCAATCTCGATTCCGCGTAAATCAATGCTACGTAACACCAGTAAATCAAGTAATTCGCGGGTCAGACCAAGTCGGTCTTCACAAAAGACTTCCAGACGCATGGGAACCTTCACCTGAATAATGAACCATTAAATAGATGATAAGCCACTATTCGGCTGGCAGGAAGGATTCTGTCAACAAATATTGACAGCATGACGGAAAAACGGGCGCTGCGGCGTAAAGCCAGGCAGTCAGCGCCCTGTGGAAGGTCATTTCTCAGGCGACGACTTACTCTTTTGCAGCGTCTCTTTTAGCTGACCGATAAGCTGACGACGAAAATCACCGAGACGTGGTTTATCGTTGTCGATCCACGGCAATGGTCGACATAGCTCCATCGCTTTTATTCCCAGTCGAGCGGTAAGGAGACCTGCGCCAATCCCCTGCGCCGCGCGCGTGGACAGGCGTGCGGCCAGATCCTGAGACATCCAGTCCATACCGACTTCACGCACCAGCTCACTGGCTCCCGCGAATGCGATATTCAGCAACACCAGACGGAACAGACGAAGGCGGCTGTAATAACCAAGTTCAATGCCATATAGCGTTGCGATACGGTTAATCAGGCGTAAATTACGCCAGGCAATAAACGCCATATCCACCAACGCTAACGGGCTGACGGCGATCATCAGAGTCGATTCCGCGGCGAAACGGCTAATCTCACGTCGCGCCTGCGCGTCAAGTACCGGCTGTACCAGATGCGCATACAAACCGACGATTTCCCTGTCGTTTTGCGTTTCGTGAATAGCGGCATACCAACGTTGTAATGCCGGATGTGATTGATCAATCCCCGCCTGCTGCGCCAGTTTTTCGCAAAATGCGCGACCTTTCCCGACGCTATGGCTATGTAACAGTTCACGCGCTTCATCGCGTTCATGCGCCCGCTGGCGCAAGCGCCATAATCGCCGCCACTCCGTGACCACCGATCCCACGCCAGCGCCAACGATCAGCGCGCCTGCGGCACAGCCGCCTAAAGCGACCCAGTCCTGAGTTTGCCAGGCATTCATTGTCCACTGTACGCCTTGCCCGACCACGCTCGCGCCAAACAGCGCCAGTCCTCCCATCACCATTTTACGCCACAGGCTGCGTTTGGGGCGCAGCGCGGCATCGACCGCCGCTTCTGCCACGCCTTCGTCTTCCGGGCGCTCATCGATAGCTGCAGGCGCAAATGTACGCGACTCCGCTTCGCTGAAAGTTTGCTGCGCTTTGAAGGCCGACGTAGGCTCCTCCTTTAGCGGTTCTGCAAAATCAATACGCGGTTTTAACGGTTCGCTCATCGCAGCTTATCTCCTATTAAAAACTCCAGCGCAGCGTCCAGACGAATATGCGGTAACGGTTTATCAACATCCATCACCTGCGGACGAAAGGCTTCGAACTGAAAACCCTGACTATCCCAAAACGCTTGTCCCGGCAAACGCGAAGGCACTTCGCCGGGGTACACGGTTAACGGCGCGCCGTCACTCAAACGGTTTCCACGTAAAGCCGGGATTTTTTCGCCGTTGACCTCAATCACGCCGCTGGTGGTCGCCTGTACCGACGCCAGCCCCAGGCAATCCATACTAATGCCTTCAAACGCGGCATTTTGCCAGGCATCCTGAATAAGCTGCTGGAGCAAGGCCACCATATTGGCATGTTGGTCGAGGGTGACATGGTCGGCTTTCGTCGCGGCGAACAGCAATTTATCAATCACCGGCGAAAACAAACGACGAAACAGAGTCCGCTGGCCATAGTGAAAACTTTGCATCAGCTGCGTTAAGGCGAGACGCATATCATTAAACGCCTGCGGCCCGCTATTAAGCGGTTGCAGACAGTCGACCAGAACAATCTGGCGATCAAAGCGTAGAAAATGATTTTTGTAGAACCCCTTGACCACTTTTTCGCAATAGTAGTTAAAGCGTTCGCGCAGCATTCCAGCGTTGGTCTGTTTATCCGCCTGCGCCAGTTTTGACTCGCCGAAGGCGTCCACATCCGGCCACGGGAAAAACTGCAACGCTGGCGCACCCGCCATATCGCCCGGCAAAACAAACCGTCCAGGCTGAATAAAATGCAATCCCTGCGATTTACACTGATGCAAATAATCCGTCCAGGCGGCGGCAATCTCCGCCAGCCGGTTTTCATCGGCGGGCGCCAGCGGATCGAGCCCGTCGCAAAGTTGCCGCCATTTTGCGGCCCACTCAGCGCGTTGCCCTTGCAACAAGCCGTTCATCTGACGGGACCAACTTAAATAATCCTGAGCCAGCATGGGCAGATCGAGTAACCATTCCCCTGGATAGTCCACAATCTCCAGATACAATGTCGAGGTATCTTTAAAATGGCGCAGCAGCGAGTCGTTTGAGCGATAGCGCAACGCCAGCCGAATCTCACTGACGCCGCGCGTCGGTGTGGGCCAGGCGGGAGGATTGCCATAAAGCTGAAGTATCCCCTCGTCGTAGGTAAAACGGGGAATACCAAAATCACGTTGAGGCACACGCTTTACACCAAGCAGGCGTTCTTCACGTACCGCGCTGAGCAACGGTAAGCGCGCGCCCGCGTGGACATTAAGCAACTGGTTAACCATCGCCGTGATAAACGCTGTTTTACCGCTGCGGCTCAACCCGGTTACGGCAAGACGCAAATGCCTGTCTACCCCACGATTGACCAGCGCGTTGAGTTCAGTTTTAAGTCGCTTCATTGACATCCTGTTGAGCCTGAAGAGAAGAAAAAATAATAACGAGCCTGCGTTATAGATATGTGCAAAAACGTTATTATCAACTACCCGGAGAGATCAACAACGGCGCATTAAGCGCCGCGGTTAGTATGAGTATTGAGCAATAGATTATCTATTTTTTTACTTTCGGCATATCAAGACGACTGATGCCGCCCATATTCATCGCGTGCGTATACCCCATATCAAGCAACATTTGTTTTGCCATGCCCGACTGTCGCCCGGAGTTGCAATATAACTTTACCGTATCGTTCCTGTCTGGAACTACCGTTTCGATATGAGATTTAATCTCCTTCAATGGGATATTAATCGCGCCCTGAATATGCTCACGCTGATATTGTTCCGGAATGCGGACATCTATCCAGTATTCTGCGGCATAAAGCGGCATGGCTATGAATAACGCTAACGCAAATATTCCTTTTTTCAACATACTTCCGTCCTGACACGTAATGTATTTCGCACACACTATACGCCAGAGCTTAACGAAATATTATGACCAGACTCGCTATTTGTAACGCTGCGAAATTTTATTCGCCGCCTTACGAAGTACTGGCTCCAGCGCAAACGCCAGCAACATTTTTAGCGGACGACGGGCGACGGATTTTACCGCCCATCCCGCCACGCCGGCAGGCCCGTAGCGTAACGCGGTCAACAGAACCAGCTTACCTGCTATTTTGAAGCCGGGCTTCACCTTCTGCCCGGCGCGTTGCCAGCGAGTATTCATCTTCACCTTCCCGATATATCACTTACAGTTGACGGAAACGACTACGCAGTGTGAACGTATCTGACGTGACGTAGCGTTCCATTTCTCGCAAACGCTTTTCGCCTGCGGCAAGCTCTCTGTCTACGGTATCCAGCAGTTCGCCGCTGGTCGGCTGCGGTTTGCCTGCGGCCAGATTATCCGGCATAGGGTCCAGTACAAAAGACAGAACGATATAGGCCACTACGGTAAAAAACGCCAGCCCAAAGAAAATCGACAGCACGACCAGAATACGCACCAGTTTTACCGGTACATCAAGGTAGTCGGCGATCCCGGCGCAAACGCCACGCACCATGCCCTTTTGCGGCATACGCCATAGTTTTTTATTCAGATTGATTCCACCCATTAGCGCTCTCTCCAGTTCGGATGCTCTGCATCAAGAATGTCTTCCAGCGCCTGAATGCGCTCGCGCATACGTTGCGCATCGTCTGTGAGTTGCAGTAAGCGTTGCTGCTCGCTTTGCGACAGTTCTCCCCGACCGGCACGGTTGCTGTAATGCAGCCACAGCCAAATCGGTAACACAAACAACACAAAAATGGTTAACGGGATGGCCAGAAATAGCGCGCTCATGCGTTCTCCTTACACCTAAAGCTGATGAGCGACGGCGCGTACCGGCGCCGCCATTGTCATTATTGATTATCTTGCTTCATTTTGGCTTTCAACTGCGCCAACTGCTCGCTGATTTCATCATCGGCTTTCAGGTTGGCAAACTGTTGGTCCAGCGATTGCTGCTTACCAAAACGATGGCTTTCCGCTTCCGCTTCCATTTGATCGATACGACGTTCAAAGGATTCAAACCGCGCCATGGCTTCATCCAGTTTGCCGCTGTCAAGCTGACGACGGACATCGCGGGAAGAACTCGCCGCCTGATGACGCAGCATCAGCGCCTGCTGGCGAGCGCGCGTTTCGCTGAGTTTGTTTTCCAGCTCGCCAATCTCTTTCTTCATGCGCGCCAGCGTGTCATCCACCAGCGTGACTTCCTGTTCAAGCGTAGCAATTAAATCAGTCAGCTTTTGTTTTTCAATCAATGCGGCGCGCGCCAGATCGTCTTTATCTTTGCGCAGAGCCAGTTCCGCTTTTTCCTGCCACTCGGCCTGCTGAACCGTAGCCTGTTCAATACGACGGGATAACTGTTTCTTTTCCGCTAAAGCACGCGCGGAGTTCGAGCGAACCTCCACCAGCGTATCTTCCATCTCCTGAATCATCAGGCGCACCAGCTTCTGCGGATCTTCCGCTTTTTCCAACAACGCATTGATATTGGCGTTCACGATGTCGGCAAAACGAGAAAAAATACCCATAATTCAATCCTCACATAATGTTCTGATAACGGGCGATGCCCTGCCACATGATTAATACAATTTACGTGCCAACTTTTCATGCTACTGATAGTAAAGGAATTATTTCGTTTTACCTCGCCAGCAAAAAAGGATAAAGTGGTGAAAAACACTAACAAGTGGCGATTTTCATCATGGCTGAATTTAAAGATAACCTGCTCGGCGAGGCAAACCGTTTTCTTGAAGTACTGGAACAAGTCTCCCGGCTCGCGCCGCTGGATAAGCCAGTGCTGATTATTGGCGAACGCGGTACGGGTAAAGAGCTTATCGCCAATCGCCTGCACTATCTCTCTTCACGCTGGCAGGGGCCGCTTATCTCGCTTAACTGCGCGGCGCTTAACGAAAACCTGCTGGACTCCGAACTGTTTGGTCATGAAGCGGGCGCTTTTACCGGGGCGCAAAAACGTCATCCCGGTCGCTTTGAACGCGCCGATGGCGGCACGCTGTTTTTGGATGAACTGGCGACAGCGCCGATGCTGGTACAGGAAAAGCTGCTGCGGGTGATTGAATATGGCGAGCTAGAGCGCGTCGGCGGCAGCCAGCCGTTACAGGTTAATGTGCGATTAGTATGCGCCACTAATGCCGATTTACCCGCCATGGTGAAGGAAGGGACATTTCGTGCCGATCTGCTCGACAGGCTGGCTTTTGACGTTGTACAACTGCCGCCGCTGCGCGAACGCCAGAGCGATATTATGCTAATGGCCGAGCATTTTGCTATTCAGATGTGTCGTGAGCTACGTCTGCCCTTATTTCCCGGTTTTACCGATCGGGCAAAAGAAACGTTGCTGCATTACGCCTGGCCGGGTAATGTCCGCGAGCTGAAAAACGTAGTCGAACGTTCAGTGTATCGCCACGGCAGCAGTGAACATCCTTTGGATGAAATTGTTATCGATCCTTTTCAACGCCATCCCGCCGAACCGCCCACGCCCGCCCTGCCATCGGCATCCGCCACGCCTGACCTGCCGCTCAACTTGCGGGAGTTTCAACTGCAACAGGAAAAAGCGCTGCTGCAACGTAGCTTACAGCAGGCGAAATTTAACCAGAAACGAGCCGCCGATTTGCTGGCGCTCACCTACCACCAGTTTCGCGCCTTGCTTAAAAAGCATCAGCTTTAGCTATTTCTCCGGCTAATTGACGACATTTACGCCAGTTATCCACCGACATTTTTACGTGGCGGGCCGAAGTGCGATACACTTTGCAAATTGAACTTCAAAAACTTAACTATTATGCGCCTGGTTTTATCGTCTCTGATCGTGATAGCGGGTCTACTGAGTAGTCAGGCTACGGCTGCGACTGCGCCCGAACAAACTGCGAGTGCAGATATTCGCGATAGCGGCTTTGTGTATTGTGTCAGCGGGCAGGTCAACACCTTTAATCCGCAAAAAGCGAGCAGCGGCCTCATCGTCGATACCCTGGCCGCCCAGTTATATGATCGCCTGTTGGATGTCGATCCCTATACTTATCGTTTAGTCCCAGAGCTGGCAGAAAGCTGGGAAGTGCTGGATAACGGGGCAACGTACCGTTTTCACCTGCGCCGCGATGTTTCCTTTCAAAAAACCGCCTGGTTTACGCCGACCCGAAAACTCAATGCTGATGATGTCGTCTTTACCTTTCAGCGGATTTTCGATCGTCGACATCCGTGGCATAACATCAACGGCAGTAGCTTCCCCTACTTTGATAGCCTACAGTTCGCCGACAATGTAAAAAGCGTGCGTAAGCTGGACAATAACACCGTTGAGTTTCGCCTGACGCAGCCAGACGCCTCCTTTTTATGGCATCTGGCTACACACTACGCTTCCGTCATGTCCGCTGAGTACGCCGCGCAGCTTAGCCGAAAAGATCGTCAGGAACTGCTAGACCGCCAACCGGTCGGCACCGGGCCTTTCCAGCTTTCGGAGTACCGTGCCGGGCAGTTTATTCGTCTCCAGCGCCACGATGGGTTTTGGCGCGGCAAACCGCTGATGCCGCAAGTGGTGGTGGATTTAGGCTCCGGCGGTACCGGGCGTTTATCGAAATTACTGACCGGTGAATGCGATGTTCTGGCCTGGCCCGCCGCCAGCCAGCTAACTATTTTACGCGACGATCCGCGTTTGCGTCTGACGTTGCGTCCGGGGATGAATATCGCCTATCTGGCCTTTAACACCGATAAGCCGCCGTTGAATAATCCCGCAGTGCGCCATGCGCTGGCCTTATCGATCAACAACCAGCGCCTGATGCAGTCGATTTATTACGGCACGGCGGAAACCGCAGCCTCTATTTTACCGAGAGCCTCATGGGCTTACGATAACGATGCCAAAATTACGGAGTACAATCCGCAAAAATCGCGCGAACAGCTAAAAGCGCTGGGCATTGAGAATCTTACGCTGCATCTCTGGGTGCCGACCAGTTCTCAGGCCTGGAACCCAAGTCCGCTAAAAACGGCGGAGCTTATTCAGGCGGATATGGCGCAGGTTGGCGTAAAAGTGGTCATTGTGCCGGTTGAAGGTCGTTTTCAGGAGGCGCGCCTGATGGATATGAATCACGATCTGACCTTATCCGGCTGGGCCACGGACAGCAACGATCCGGATAGCTTTTTCAGACCGCTGTTAAGCTGTGCGGCCATCAATTCGCAAACCAATTTCGCCCACTGGTGTAACCCTGAATTTGACAGCGTGCTGCGTAAGGCACTGTCGTCGCAGCAGTTGGCTTCGCGCATAGAAGCGTATGAGGAAGCGCAGAATATCCTGGAGAAAGAGCTGCCGATACTGCCGCTGGCATCATCACTACGCCTGCAGGCTTACCGCTACGATATTAAAGGGCTGGTGTTAAGCCCGTTCGGCAATGCGTCTTTTGCCGGCGTCTCCCGCGAAAAACACGAAGAGGTGAAAAAACCATGATTATCTTCACCCTGCGTCGGTTATTGCTGTTGCTGGTGACGCTCTTCTTTCTGACCTTTATCGGCTTTAGCCTGAGCTATTTTACGCCGCACGCGCCGCTACAAGGCGCATCATTATGGAATGCCTGGGTTTTCTGGTTCAACGGTCTGCTGCACTGGGACTTTGGCGTGTCCAGCATTAACGGCCAACTGATTTCCGAACAGCTTAAAGAGGTGTTTCCCGCCACGATGGAGCTGTGCATTCTCGCCTTTGGTTTCGCGCTGATGGTCGGCATCCCGGTCGGGATGCTGGCTGGCGTGACGCGTAGCAAATGGCCGGATCGTTTTATCAGCGCGCTGGCGCTATTAGGTTTCTCAATTCCGGTTTTCTGGCTGGCCCTTCTACTCACACTGTTCTTTTCGCTCACGCTGGGGTGGCTGCCGGTATCCGGGCGATTTGACCTGCTTTATGAAGTTAAACCGGTTACCGGTTTCGCCATCATTGACGCCTGGATTTCAGATTCGCCGTGGCGTGATGAAATGGTAATGAGCGCCATACGGCATATGGTTTTACCGGTGCTCACGCTTTCCGTCGCGCCGACCACAGAAGTGATCCGCCTGATGCGAATCAGCACTATTGAGGTCTACGATCAGAACTACGTTAAAGCGGCGGCCACGCGCGGCTTGTCGCGCTTTACGATTTTACGCCGTCACGTGTTGCATAATGCGCTGCCGCCGGTCATTCCCCGTCTTGGCCTGCAGTTTTCAACCATGTTAACGCTGGCGATGATTACCGAAATGGTTTTCAGCTGGCCTGGGCTGGGACGATGGTTAATTCACGCCATTCGTCAGCAGGACTATGCCGCTATTTCCGCTGGCGTGATGGTCATTGGGTCGCTGGTTATTGTGGTCAATGTGATTTCCGATATTTTGGGTGCTATGGCTAACCCTCTGAAACATAAGGAATGGTATGCCTTACGATAGCGTCTACAGCGAAAAGCGCCCGCCAGGCACCCTGCGCACTGCCTGGCGTAAATTTTATAGCGACGCGCCTGCGATGGTGGGCCTGTATGGATGCGCCGGTCTGGCGTTGCTGTGTATTTTTGGCGGCTGGATCGCGCCCTATGGTATCGATCAGCAATTTTTGGGCTATCAGCTACTGCCGCCCTCATGGTCACGCTATGGCGAAGTCTCCTTTTTTCTGGGGACTGACGATCTGGGGCGCGATGTGCTGAGCCGCCTGTTAAGCGGCGCGGCGCCCACAGTCGGCGGCGCGTTTATCGTAACGCTGGCGGCTACGCTATGTGGATTAGTCCTCGGCGTAGTGGCAGGCGCGACGCACGGTTTACGCTCTGCCGTACTGAACCATATTCTGGACACGCTGCTTTCCATCCCTTCGCTCTTGCTGGCGATTATCGTCGTGGCATTTGCCGGCCCACATCTGTCACACGCGATGTTTGCCGTCTGGCTGGCCCTGTTGCCGCGAATGGTACGTTCCGTCTATAGCATGGTGCATGATGAACTGGAAAAAGAGTACGTCATTGCCGCCCGTCTGGATGGCGCGACAACGCTGAATATTCTGTGGTTCGCCATTTTACCGAATATTACCGCCGGTCTGGTCACCGAAATTACCCGGGCGCTGTCGATGGCGATTCTGGACATCGCCGCGCTGGGATTTTTAGATCTCGGCGCGCAGCTTCCCTCTCCTGAATGGGGGGCCATGTTGGGGGATGCGCTGGAGCTAATCTATGTCGCGCCGTGGACCGTTATGCTACCCGGCGCGGCGATAACGCTCAGTGTTTTACTGGTAAACCTGCTCGGAGATGGGATTCGTCGTGCGATTATTGCGGGGGTGGAATAATGCCGTTACTGGATATCCGCAATCTCACCATTGAATTTAAAACCAGCGAAGGTTGGGTAAAAGCGGTCGATCGCGTCAGTATGACATTAAGCGAAGGCGAAATTCGCGGCCTGGTAGGTGAATCGGGTTCCGGAAAGAGCTTGATTGCTAAAGCTATTTGCGGCGTCGCGAAAGACAACTGGCGAGTCACTGCCGACCGTATGCGTTTTGATGATATCGATCTGCTGCGCCTCTCCTCTCGTGAACGGCGTAAGCTGGTCGGGCATAATGTGTCGATGATCTTCCAGGAGCCGCAGTCGTGCCTTGATCCTTCCGAACGCGTCGGCCGCCAGTTAATGCAAAATATTCCCGCCTGGACCTATAAAGGCCGCTGGTGGCAGCGTTTAGGCTGGCGTAAACGGCGTGCAATTGAATTACTGCACCGGGTGGGAATTAAAGATCATAAAGACGCGATGCGCAGTTTTCCCTATGAACTGACCGATGGCGAGTGTCAGAAAGTTATGATCGCTATCGCGCTGGCGAATCAACCGCGACTCCTGATCGCTGATGAACCCACCAACTCAATGGAACCGACGACGCAGGCGCAAATTTTTCGCCTGTTGACGCGACTGAATCAAAACAGTAATACCACCATTCTGTTGATTAGCCACGACCTGCAAATGCTGAGTCAGTGGGCTGACAAAATCAACGTTTTATACTGCGGCCAGACGGTAGAAACCGCGCCAAGTAAAGATCTGGTGACGACGCCACATCATCCTTATACGCAGGCGCTTATCCGTGCGATTCCGGATTTTGGCAGCGCGATGCCGCATAAAAGCCGTCTGAATACGCTGCCGGGCGCGATCCCGCTACTGGAGCAGTTACCGATAGGCTGTCGTCTGGGGCCGCGCTGCCCTTACGCGCAACGAGAATGCATTATCACGCCACGCTTAACCGGCGCGAAAAATCATCTCTATGCCTGTCATTTTCCGCTGAATATGGAGAGAGAGTGATATGGTGGAAACTCTGCTTGAAGTGCGCAACCTGAGTAAAACCTTTCGCTACCGGACAGGATGGTTTCGCCGCCAGACCGTCGACGCCGTGAAACCATTAAGCTTTACGCTTCGTGAGCGTCAGACTCTGGCCATTATCGGCGAAAACGGTTCCGGCAAATCCACGCTGGCAAAGATGCTGGCCGGCATGATTGAACCCACCAGCGGCGAGCTTCTTATTGACGATCATCCCCTGCATTACGGCGACTATTCGTTTCGAAGCCAACGTATTCGAATGATTTTTCAGGACCCCTCAACGTCACTGAATCCACGTCAACGTATTTCACAGATCCTTGACTTCCCCCTGCGCCTTAATACCGATCTGGAGCCGGAACAGCGGCGCAAACAGATTGTCGAGACGATGCGTATGGTGGGGCTATTGCCCGATCACGTGAGCTACTACCCGCATATGCTGGCGCCGGGGCAGAAACAGCGTCTGGGCCTGGCCCGCGCGCTGATTTTACGCCCTAAAGTCATTATCGCGGACGAAGCGCTGGCTTCGCTTGATATGTCCATGCGCTCGCAGCTCATCAATCTGATGCTTGAATTGCAGGAAAAACAAGGCATCTCCTATATCTATGTCACGCAGCATATCGGCATGATGAAGCATATTAGCGATCAGGTATTAGTGATGCATCAGGGGGAAGTGGTTGAACGCGGCAGCACCGCCGATGTGCTCGCCTCTCCGCTACATGAGCTTACCCGCCGTTTAATCGCAGGCCATTTTGGCGAGGCGCTGACCGCTGACGCATGGCGAAAGGATCGCTAAGCGACACAAATACCCTCAGTTCGATTCTCTGAGGGTGTTCATGCGACTGCCCAACAGCAATGTTTCAACCTCTTCTAACGCAACGGAAGGAAATAACGTGCCCTGGGTTGCCCAAATGCCTGCCGTTTTTAACGCCGGCAAATAGCGTGTGTTTTCCTGGCCACCCACCACGATCTTGTCACAATAACGCCGGATATGTTTGACAAGCAGCGGAAACGTCATTTTTTCAATTTGTGAGACAAAAAAGCTGCGGTCAAGTTTTACGCCGCTAAAACACCCGCAAACTAATGGCGCAGCGGTTGCGTTCCCTACGCCCAGGTCGCCCAGCCATAATAGATTAGGTTGCTTATGAAGCGCGTGTATTAAAGGATCGACTAAGGCGTTATCTTGACATGAAAAATGTTCAGCGACCTGCAGCTCCACAAATAGCATGGCGTGTAGTAATGCGCGAATATCTTTATCCTGAAGGACAATCTGCGCCATACCCCGATCGATATTTATGATACAGAACAGGCCGTGGCGTAGAAACCAGCCATGTTTGGCCGCGATTGTCCGCAACAGATCAAGCAGAAAACGGCGCTTCTGCGAATTGTCCCATGACGAGATAACAAACTCAGGGTGTAGCGGACGAGCTGGCGACGATGCAAAATGGGTAATAATTTCGACACCCAGTAAATCCCCCTCCATTGCCCTTATCGGCTCTGCCATAAAAAAATAGCGCATGTGACCACTCCACTTGATCTTAACTCCCTGATAATGCGCTTTTAACGCAAATCAATCAATAAAAACGATCAATATATAAAAAATGATCGAAAAAAACAATATATGTTAACTTCATGATAACTTGCTAATTTTATGTTTTGAGAATGTTCTTCTATTGCTATAAGGAAATTTACATACTACGCCGAACAACGCTAATATGACGGCATGAGACCATCCGTAAAGCCATGTTTTTCTTGTCAGGCAGAGGGGAAAAATCAAGGCGAGTTAATGGTGTTGCACCATCGCGTGGCATTTCACCCACTATGGCAGCGCGGCATCGCCAACCCTAATGGCGAGTTGCATCTCCGCTACAGGCTGTCCAGATCCCCCGAACGACCTTTAAGCGAATAGCAACTCTCAATAATTGATCGGCAAATCTGTAGCGAATGAGCCCCCGGCGATTCGCAGAAAAGAACTGAACTAAATGCTATTTTTTTAATTCATTCTTTAATACCTTAGCCACAAGAGTCCCTTCCTCAGGCGCGGCTAGTTTAAAACGTCTTCCTGGCGCAGGTGTCTGTTCTTCCTCTCCGATTAACGCATCAAGATCCGCAATAAGTGACTTATAATATTCAATATCTTCAGTATTTTCTTCGGTCTCGGCCCGCTTTAATTTTATCAGGTGATGGGCCTTAATTTGCTCTTCCAGTTGCCTTGTTGCAAGAGAAACGCTTCGCTGTTGCCGGGATTCTTGTGACAGTACCATTTGATCGCCATCCACAAAGAAAAGAACCCCTTCTTTAATCAGAATATTACCTAAGATATTTATATCATGCATATAAACCCCCCGGGATTTAAGAAGCGCCTCCGCCATTCGATAGTTATCTTCATCTTCAACATCTAACTCCCGACCTTGAATATATTTTGAAACTAAAACCGTAACGTCTTTACCATTAATATTCATGATGGCCGAACGAGAAAAATTCTTGTCGCCATTGGCCATATTCAAATACTTACTGACACGATCAGGATGACAATTACGATGTTCCGGAGAGTTAACATCCACTTTTATCCCCCGCTCATTAATTGGAATCTTAACAACAAACTCATCATTTAACAGATAGACTGTCCCATAACTTCCGCTACCTATTTTATTTTTTTCAATATCACGCATGCGAATATTTTTCTTAAACTCCGACGAGTTAATAAACGCCTCTATTGCCGCTGGTTGTGATGTATCCGTCTGATCAATAGCGCCGCTCTCATCACCAGACGCCGTAGCGGGCGTGGTCAGGAAGTCTATCAAACGTTGCTCAAAAGCCTCATAGATTCCATTACTACCTGCTTCGCTCGGCGGCTGGTTATCATTATCCAAAGCGGTAAGCGTAATTTCCCCGGAATTATAATTAAACATCGTTTCTTTTAAAAAATCGACGCAACGCTCAGAACACTCCGTCTCGGTCACTAATACTCCATCGTAAAACATCTGTAGTAGTAACATATTTTCTTGATACGCTAATACTTCTACAGTGTATTTATCTCTTGTTTCAGGCCTGGAGGCATCAATAAGTTTAATATATCCAAGAAGGGGGCGCCATCGTGTACAGTCTTCATCTCGCTTCGAAAATGGTCCTGGAGAGAAAGGCCCTTTAATATCGGGATGCTCGTTTTTTTGGCACAGTAGATTATATATTTCTCTATAGTCAGAAATTAAACTTCGCTTGGTGAATATATTCCTGAAAAAATCTATAAATTTCTCACACGTTGAAAAAACATGCTCTCTTTTATTATCGATGATATCTCTTAAATACCTTTCTGATATCTGGCAACTATGATTTCCGATCTGAAATGTAAACGGCATATGTCTCATCCTCTGAAAATTTATTATAATATACATGCAAACATATAAAAACCTGATTTGTAACTACTGTAATCACCTGATTTCCAAAATTTTTCATATTCAGTATTACTCTGCATCAATAAATAGAGAAAACCTTCAGCACCTAAAAAAGAAATTATTTTTGTTAAGCATTTGCTGGTTAAAATTACATGTCCATAACATTGCTAATAGGTGAGGTAAACCATTCGGATGAATATTCAGGCTTCCTACAGAACCTTTATTTGTCTGGTGGAAGGCGCATCGCTATCGTACTTGCTATCCGTCCCGGTGTCTCTGGTTGGATGAGGCGAACCTTACACCAGCTGGTATACTGCACCGTAGGGCCTGTCCCATTAGACTCTTTGATTTGCCAGTTTGGCCCTGGGGAGTGCTCAAAATCCTCAGGGACTTTGTTACCGTGTGGTTTTAGAACGTCACCTGCCGGAGATAGCGGCGGAAAAATAGCGTGACACACGGGGTCAGGAGTGGGATATAATTTCAGACTAATTTCGAATAATGTTGAAAAGTTACTGTTAACCATTGTTCGTAAAAGCAAAAAATAAGCAATGACTATAAGGATTAAAGCTATGGGTTTTCTTTCCGGTAAGCGCATTCTGGTCACTGGCGTGGCCAGTAAACTGTCCATCGCCTACGGTATCGCACAGGCGATGCACCGCGAAGGAGCTGAACTGGCGTTCACCTACCAGAACGACAAACTGAAAGGCCGCGTAGAAGAATTTGCTGCCCAGCTGGGTTCCAGCATCGTTTTACCGTGTGATGTCGCTGAAGATGCCAGCATTGACGCTATGTTTGCGGAGCTGGGTAACGTTTGGCCGAAATTTGACGGTTTCGTACACTCGATTGGTTTCGCGCCTGGCGATCAGCTGGACGGCGATTATGTTAATGCGGTTACCCGCGAAGGCTTTAAAATCGCTCACGATATTAGCTCTTACAGCTTTGTTGCCATGGCGAAAGCCTGCCGCACCATGCTGAATCCGGGTTCTGCGCTGTTGACCTTGTCTTATCTGGGAGCGGAGCGCGCCATCCCGAACTACAATGTCATGGGTCTGGCGAAAGCCTCTCTGGAAGCCAACGTGCGTTATATGGCAAACGCTATGGGACCGGAAGGGGTTCGCGTCAACGCCATCTCTGCGGGTCCAATCCGCACGCTGGCGGCGTCCGGTATTAAAGACTTCCGTAAAATGCTGGCGCATTGTGAAGCCGTTACGCCAATTCGTCGCACCGTGACCATTGAAGATGTGGGTAACTCAGCGGCGTTTCTGTGTTCCGATCTCTCGGCAGGCATTTCTGGCGAAGTCGTTCATGTTGACGGCGGGTTCAGCATTGCGGCAATGAATGAACTGGAACTGAAGTAAGCGCATTAAGTTTATTAGCGGGCGGCACGGCTGTGCTGCCCCATTCCCCTCACTCACCGATCATCTCGTTATATAGCGTTCTGATATTTGTTATCACCTAACAATCTTTCATCCCTTTCCCGCATACGCCAGGATAATCCAGCATAAACGATCCGACGCCGAATCATTATCGATCGCCATTTCATCCTCGGGAAACCCTATGGAACAATGCCGAAAAGCGGGTAAAAGCCACTGGTATCATGAAACACAATCCACTATGTCGTCACAAACCCCGCTTTCGCTGATGCCGGAAGCCGCGTATGTTAACGATCGTTTTTTACTGGATTTAACGGTATCAGAAACCGCGTTGACGCCTTTTGAGTCATGGTTAAAGCCCGCTCGCCAGTTGGCGGATGTCTTATTTCCCCGCACGGTTCTCAACGACCGGCTTCATACGTTTAGCACCTATGAACGTATGTGCACCGCGCTGACCGCCGCTCAGGTATATGGGGTTCAGCGTTTGTGCCGCCATTATGCCGCGCGTCTGGCGCCGCTACCTGGCCCTGACGCCTCAAGAGAGAGCAATCAACGGCTGGCGCAAATTACGCAATACGCTCGTCAGCTTGCCGGCTCCCCCTCCGTTATCAATACGCGGGCCCGCGAACAGCTTGCAGAGGTGGGATTAACCGCCCGGGATACCGTACTCATCAATCAGATCATTGGGTTTATCGGTTTTCAGGCGCGGGTAGCGGCGATATTTCAGGCGTTTTGCCGTCTGCCCGTGCGCGAACTGCCCGGCCAGGAGATGCAGCGCTTTGCCAGGGCCGCGCGGTTTCAAAACCCCCAGACGATATGGCGGCCCGCCGCCAGCCTGGTAGAATATCCTCCCGCCCATACCAAAATTCGGCGGCAATATTCGTCTTCACAATGCCAAATGATGGCGCCGGTACTCATCCGCGATCCGTCTTCATTCGCGTTACTCGAACGCATACTGACCAGCACATTACACACCGCGTCGCCCCCTTCTTTACTTCCACTTATCACGCTCCTCACATCACGTATCAACGGCAGCGCCGCCTGCTTTAACGAACAGGCAACCCAACCTGGCGCGTGGCGCCGCGCTGTTATCACGTTACGCCAGGAAGACGACGATATCGCTCGTTGGGAGCTTGAGCCTGCGCTGACACAGGCGATACAATGGCTCACCAGAGCGCCCGATCGCTTTAGCGCCGCGCATTTTTTCCCGCTACTCACCAGGGGAGTTTCATCGGAGCAGGCCATTAATATGTTAGGCTGGTGCGGCGTGTGCGGATGGTTAAATCGTTTAAAAATCGCGTTGGGCGAAACCTATTAACTCATCCATTACTGAAAGAGCGCTTGCTGCGCCAGGCAGAATCGCGTAAAACTGTCAGCCGCTCTTTTGGCTACGAAAATAGACGAATATGTTTCAGGACAACCCGCTGCTAGCGCAGCTTAAACAGCAACTGCATTCCCAGACGCCGCGCGCTGAAGGGGTCGTAAAAGCCACGGAAAAAGGCTTTGGCTTCCTTGAAGTTGACGCGCAAAAAAGCTATTTCATTCCTCCGCCGCAGATGAAAAAAGTGATGCATGGCGATCGTATCGTCGCGGTCATCCACACGGAAAAAGAACGTGAGTCTGCCGAGCCGGAAGAACTGATCGAACCGTTCCTGACGCGTTTTGTGGGAAAAGTTCAGGGTAAAAATGACCGCCTGTCCATCGTGCCGGATCATCCGTTGCTGAAAGACGCGATTCCCTGCCGCGCCGCGCGCGGCGTTCAGCATGAGTTCAAAGAAGGTGACTGGGCGGTTGCCGAAATGCGCCGCCATCCGCTTAAAGGCGACCGTTCGTTTTACGCCGATTTAACGCAGTACATCACCTTTGCCGACGATCACTTTGTTCCCTGGTGGGTTACGCTTGCCCGCCACAACCTGGAAAAAGAAGCGCCGAACGGCGTAGCGACGGAGATGCTGGACGAAGGGCTGGAGCGCCAGGTTCTGACCGCGCTGAATTTCGTCACTATCGATAGCGCCAGCACTGAAGATATGGATGACGCGCTTTATGCTGAGGAATTAGCGGACGGCAGACTCCAGCTTACGGTGGCTATCGCCGATCCTACCGCCTGGATTGCCGAAGGCAGTAAGCTGGATAACGCCGCGAAAATTCGCGCCTTCACCAACTACCTGCCGGGCTTTAATATTCCTATGCTGCCGCGTGAGCTGTCTGACGATTTGTGCTCACTGCGCGCCAACGAAGTGCGTCCGGCGCTCGCCTGTCGCATGATCATCGCCGCGGACGGCACCATTGACGATGATATCGCCTTTTTTGCGGCCACCATCGAATCGAAGGCCAAGCTGGCGTACGACAATGTCTCCGACTGGCTGGAAAATAACGGCACCTGGCAGCCGGATAACGAAGGCATTGCCCAGCAGATTCGTCTGTTGCACCGTATTTGTCTAAGCCGAAGTGAGTGGCGTCATCATCATGCGTTAGTCTTTAAAGACCGCCCGGATTACCGCTTTGTGCTTGGCGAAAAAGGCGAAGTACTGGATATTGTGGCGGAACCGCGCCGTATCGCTAACCGTATCGTAGAAGAGTCGATGATCGCCGCTAACCTTTGCGCCGCGCGCGTACTGCGCGATAAGCTCGGTTTCGGTATTTACAACGTACATACGGGCTTCGATCCCGCGAATGCCGACGCGCTGGCCGCGCTGCTGAAAACGCATGGTCTGCATGTTGATGCCGAAGAGGTGCTGACGCTGGAAGGCTTCTGTAAACTGCGTCGCGAACTGGATGCGCAGCCCTCCGGTTTCCTTGACAGCCGCATTCGTCGCTTCCAGTCTTTTGCGGAAATCAGCACCGAGCCGGGGCCGCATTTCGGTCTTGGTCTTGAGGCTTATGCCACCTGGACCTCTCCCATCCGTAAGTATGGCGATATGATTAACCATCGCCTGCTGAAAGCGGTCATCAAGGGGGAGGCTATTGCGCGTCCGCAGGAAGATATCACCCAGCAAATGGCGGAACGCCGTCGCCTGAACCGCATGGCGGAGCGCGATGTCGGCGACTGGTTATATGCACGCTTCCTTAACGATAAGGCGGGGACTAATACCCGTTTCGCGGCAGAAATTATTGACGTCAGCCGCGGAGGTATGCGTGTGCGACTGGTCGATAACGGTGCTATCGCCTTTATCCCAGCTCCGTTCCTGCACGCCGTTCGCGATGAACTGGTATGCAGCCAGGAAAACGGTACGGTACAGATTAAAGGTGAGACGGTTTATAAAGTGACGGATGTCATTGATGTCACTATTGCGGAAGTTCGCATGGAAACCCGCAGCATTATTGCCCGACCGGCAGCGTAACCACGCTTAGCTCGCTTAACGGCCTTTGCTGAGAAGGCAAAGGCCGTTTCTTTTCTTCTTCTCCCTTCCGTCATGCTCTAAGTTTAATCTTATTCAAGCGCCCCATTTCTTGTTATTTTTAGCTGGCGACTATGCTTTTTCCAGAATCTGGATTACATATGAATACATAGATAAAACAATACGTTCAGCCATAATTACCCTTATTTATAACATGGCTAACCTTTCTTTTCGGGCACCTGGCGCTTAAATGGGATGGTACGCATGATGAAACAGATTCAGGAACAAACGGCGCTAAATCCCCTTCACTCTCACTGGCGTCTGGCTGATGACCGCAACGTGCTGTATCTCTCCCCGACAGGTGAAACGGATGCAGAAAAAACGGTTGAGCTATCGCCGGAACAAGCCGGGCGTATCCGGGAAATAACGGCGATTACGTCCAGTCTGCTGATAACGTTGTTGATAGAAAAACAGGTTACCGCAGTGCACCTGGTAGGCCGTAAGATTAATAACCGTGAATGGGCTGGCAGCCTGGCAACCTGGCCTGATGCGCCTGCCGTCGCGCCAACGCAGGCGCAGGAGCTCTCTTTTGCCGAGCAAATCGTATCAGAAGCCAACTCAGTCATTGCGATACTGGATAGTCGGGGAAAAATCTGTCGATTTAATCGGTTATGCGAAGAGTACACAGGCTTAAAAGAGCGAGATGTAATTGGTCAAAGCGTCTTTAAATTATTTATGAGTCGCCGGGAGGCGGTTGCCTCCCGGCACTACATTGAGAATTTTTTTCGCAATGGCAATGCCTATGAAATCGAACGCTGGATAAAGACCCGTAAAGGCCAACGTCTGTTCTTATTTCGTAATAAATTCGTCCATAACGGTAGCGGAAAAAACGAAATTTTCCTGATCTGCGCAGGCACGGATATCACCGAAGAAAGGCGGGCTCAGGAGCGTTTACGCATACTGGCGAATACAGACACCGTCACCGGCCTGCCCAATCGCAATGCTATTCATGAATTTATTAATCATGCTATTGCCTCGGCTGGCGAGTCTCAGGTGGGTATCGTTTATCTCGATCTGGATAACTTCAAGAAAATTAATGACGCCTATGGGCATATGTTTGGCGATCAGCTCTTACAGGCCGTTTCGCTGGCGCTGTTGAGTTGTCTGGAGGAAGATCAATTGCTGGCCAGACTGGGGGGAGATGAATTTATTGTCCTCGCTGCCCATACGTCTCAGGCCGCGCTGGAAGCAGTAGCCTCACGAATCCTTACCCGTCTGCGGCAACCGTTTCGCATTGGACTCATTGAAGTTTACACGGGATGCGCCATTGGCATTTCGTTGGCCCCCCGGCACGGACAGGACAGCGACAGTCTCATCCGCACTGCCGACACCGCAATGTATAACGCCAAAGAAGGCGGCCGCGGTCAGTTCTGCGTTTTTTCGCCGGAAATGAATCAGCGCGTATTTGACTATCACTGGCTGGATACAAACCTGCGAAAAGCGCTGGAAAACGACCAGTTACTTATTCACTATCAGCCCAAAATTACCTGGCGCGGTGAAGTACGTAGCCTGGAAGCGCTGGTACGCTGGCAATCGCCGGAACGCGGATTAATTCCGCCGCTGGAGTTCATCTCATACGCCGAAGAGTCAGGACTCATCGTCCCGCTGGGCCGCTGGGTGATTCTGGATGTGGTTCGCCAGATTGCGAAATGGCGCGATAAGGGGATTAACTTGCGCGTAGCCGTTAACTTTTCGGCGCGACAACTGGCCGACCAGACGCTTTTTACTGCGCTTAAACAGGCTTTGTACGATCTGAATTTTGAGTATTGCCCGATCGATGTCGAGCTAACGGAAAGCTGCCTGATTGAAAACGACACGCTGGCGCTATCGGTTATCCAGCAATTTAGTCAGCTCGGCGCTCAGATTCATCTGGATGATTTTGGCACCGGGTATTCTTCGCTTTCTCAACTCGCCCGGTTCCCTATTGATGCCGTTAAACTGGATCAGGCTTTCGTCAGAGATATCCATAAACAACCGCTGTCGCAATCTCTGGTTCGGGCGATTGTCGCGGTGGCTCAGGCGCTAAATTTACAAGTGATTGCCGAAGGCGTAGAAAATGCTAAAGAAGATGCCTTCCTGACAAAAAACGGCGTCAATGAACGACAGGGCTTTTTATTCGCCAAACCTATGCCCGCCGTTTCTTTTGAACGCTGGTACAAACGTTATCAGACGAGAAAAATGCGTTAATGGCGGCGATAATAGGGAGAACAGCCTGTGCAGACAGGCATAGCCCTATTTTTCCCTTCTCTTTTCAGATTAATTTCTGCATCATGAATTGAAACCTTTTCTGACATTAAGGATGACAAACATGTCTGATATCGAAGCACAACGAATTGCCGCACGCATTGATACCGTGCTGGATATCCTTGTTGCTGGCGATTACCACTCGGCCATCAATAACCTTGAAATATTGAGAGCAGAGCTGTTAGATCAGGTTAAAGACGGTATCTCGCCATCCCAGGCTCCCGGGTCGCCCTGGGAAATCTGATAGCGATTATTTGTCCGGGATGGCCGTTAGCCCTTCCCGGCTCTCTGACTGTCTGTTGACTCCTCTTAACGTATAAAATTAATACTATGAACTCCCGACAACAATCAATTTTGCAAATGGTGGTTGATAAAGGCCAGATGAGCGTTGCTGAACTGGCGAAAATTACCGGCGTATCTGAAGTCACGATTCGTCAGGATCTGAATACCCTGGAAAAGCAGAGCTATTTACGCCGTGCGCACGGTTTCGCCGTTTCGCTTGAGAGCGATGACGTAGAGACTCGCATGATGACGAACTACACGCTAAAACGCCGACTGGCGGAGTTCGCCGCCTCGCTGGTCAGTCCAGGGGAATCCGTTTTTATTGAAAATGGCAGCAGCAATGCGCTATTGGCCCGGACGCTGGCGGAACAAAAAGATGTCACGATCATCACCGTGAGCAGTTATATCGCGCACCTGCTCAAAGAGACCCCTTGCGAAGTCATTCTCCTCGGTGGAATCTATCAGAAAAAAAGTGAAAGCATGGTAGGGCCGTTGACGCGACAGTTTATCCATCAAGTGCATTTCAGCAAAGCATTTATCGGTATTGATGGCTGGCAGGCTGATACCGGCTTTACCGGACGCGATATGATGCGATCGGATGTGGTTAACGCTGTTCTGGAAAAAGGCTCAGAAGCGATTGTCCTCACCGACAGCTCCAAATTTGGCTGTGTGCATCCCTATCCCCTGGGCCCGCTCTCTCGCTTCCATCGTGTCATTACGGATTCCAGAATTTCCGCCAGCGCTCAAATGCAGTTAGAACATGCGGGGCTGCTAGTCAATGTTATTGGCTCATCCGTTTAAAATATTTCCCGATGGTTTGCCCTATGGCAAATCATCCTCTCTCTAAGACTTTTCTGACATCCCAATTAAGACTATTTACCTGTTGTAACGAGCGTAACGTCGTAAAATTAATATTAGCGAAATAACAGGAAGTGACTATCACCTGCGTGATATACCCCTGCGCAATCAGGTTTTACGGAAAATCTCTTAACAGGTTTTATTTTAACTATAGTTATAGTGAGCTTAATTCCGTGAATCGTTAATTCAGGAGAGAGTATTATGTTTATGACGAGCAAAAAAATGGCCGCTGCTGTGCTGGCAATCACCGTAGCAATGTCTCTGAGCGCCTGCTCAAACTGGTCCAAGCGCGATCGCAACACGGCTATTGGCGCAGGTGCGGGGGCGTTAGGCGGCGCAGTGTTAACGGACGGCAGTACATTAGGCACCCTGGGCGGCGCGGCGGTCGGCGGCGTGATTGGTCACCAGGTTGGAAAATAATCCAGACGTTTAAATATTGAACGGCTCAAAATAATACGTTTATTCTTTTCAGGTCTGGATTACAAAAATAGACAAAGTTGACTTTTACGCCACGGTAATTTACAACCGTGGCGTTTTCATTAGCCGCCAGCTAATTTTACTTTCATTCCTTTAGCTTCCAGCAATGATTTTATCAAGTCGCGTTTATCACCCTGAATTTCAATAATCCCTTCTTTTACTGCCCCGCCACAGCCGCATTTTTTCTTCAGTTCAGCCGCCAGTTTGGTTAATTCCGCATCATTCATCTCGATACCGGTAATCAAACATACGCCTTTACCCTTACGGCCACTGGTTTGACGCTGAATGCGAACGATACCATCCCCTTTGGGACGAACCGGCGCCGTTTTAGGTTCTTCAATGCGCCCCGTCTGTGTTGAATAAACCAGACGACTATTGGAATCGCTCATTATGCCTCCCGTTTCAGTGACGCGTTAATATCCTTCAGCGTTTGCGCCGGATCTACCGATTGCGTAACCGGGCGGCCAATCACCATATAGTCGACGCCAGCGGATAATGCCTGTTCGGGCGTCATAATGCGTCGCTGATCGCCTGCCTCGCTGCCTGCGGGCCGAATGCCCGGCGTCACCAGCTTAAATGCAGCGCCAAAGACCTGTTTAAATCTGACCGCTTCCTGAGCGGAACAGACCACGCCATCCAGCCCGCATTGCTGCGTCAGGCGCGCCAGCCGCTCCGCATGTTCCGCCGGTGACAACGTCACGCCCAGATCGCGCAGATCGCTGGTTTCCATACTGGTCAACACGGTCACGGCAATGAGCAACGGCGCATCTTTACCGAATGGCGCCAGCGCGTCGCGCGCTGCGGCCATCATTCTCGCCCCGCCAGACGCGTGAACGTTTACCATCCAGACGCCCAGGTCTGCCGCTGCGGCGACTGCCCGGGCCGTGGTGTTGGGAATATCATGAAATTTTAGATCAAGAAAGACATCAAACCCACGTTGCTGGAGATCCCGGACGAGCTGTGGGCCAAATAACGTGAACATCTCTTTGCCCACTTTTAAGCGACAATCGCGAGGATCGATTTTATCGACAAACGCCAGGGCTTTATCGCGTTCATGGTAATCCAACGCCACAACGACAGGCGATTCAGTAATAGCGCAGGAAGAAGATGAAGCAGTAAACGTCATGACCAGACCTTCTTGATGATGGGCACCGGAAGTGGCGCAAATTGGATAAACGGCGTGCATTCTACCTGCGGCGCAGGGAAATTAACAGGTTCGATTGACAACCTGATAAGCCCTGGCCGCCGATGCCAGCGTCGTTTCTAGCTTTACATCATCAAGTATGTTGTAACTAAAGCGAAGCTTTTTTTATATACTACTGCCCATCAAGTCCGCGAATAGGTTTAATGGTCGACCATGCCCGGCAGGACGGACAGTGCCAGTACAAGGTATAGGCGGTAAAACCGCATTTCTGACAACGATACCGCGGTTTACTGCGCACCTGCTCGCCAACCATATCACGCAGTACCATCAGGCTTTCTTTCGCTCGCCCTTCTTCCGCCTCGTTGAGATGGTAATCCATCAGCTTATGGAACACCCGCATGGTAGGATGTCGCTGTAGCTGACGCGTGATATAGACTTGAGCTGCGTCACTACCTTCACGCGCTTCCAGAATATCGGCAAGCATTAACTCAGCGCCAGCACCGGTATTCTCCTCAACGGCGCGGCGTAAAAACTCCGCCCACTCGGCATTTTTACCGAGCTGTTGATAACAGGTTTGCAGCATCTCCAGCGTTTCGCTGACCAGCTCTTTATCCTGAACGATCACACGTTGCAGGCTTTCGACCGCTTTGGCGTAATCCCCTCTCGCCATATAAACGCGCCCCATCATGATAGACACCCGGGCGCTATTTTTATCTGCGGCGGCACCTTTTTTCAGCAACGCCATCGCGCGATCCATATCGTCGTTGCCCATCTGCTGTAACGCTAACTCACAGTAAAAATGGGCGATTTCGATACGCTGTTTATCTTTGCCCAGTTTCACCAGCCGTTCTGCTACTTCGATCGCCTTTTGCCAGTCGCTGGTTAGCTGATAGATTTGCAAGAGCTGCTGTAACGCGCCTACGCGAAATTCCGTTTCGTCGGTAAGTTGGTTAAACATATCTTCCGCGCGGTCATATAAACCGGCGGCCATATAGTCGCGCCCCAGTTGCTGAACAGCCAGTAAACGCTGTTCATAGGTCAATGAAGCGCTTTCCATGAGCGTTTGATGAATACGAATGGCGCGATCGACTTCGCCGCGAGAGCGAAACAGATTACCGAGAGTGAGATGAGCCTCAACGGTGCCCGTATCCTCTTTAAGCATATCGAGGAACAGATCCACCGCTTTATCTTGTTGGTTACTCAGCAGGAAGTTAACCCCTGCGACATAATCGCGCGACAGGCGGTTAGCTTCATCCTGTTTTGTTTGTTGCGCACTTCTGCGACCCATATACCACCCATAGGCAGCGGCTACAGGCAACAGCAGAAATAACAACTCCAACATAAATGATTATTCCTTTACAACCGACGAATCGGCAGGGACCGCAACGTCGGTTGCTGGCGAGAGCTTGTTTTCCAGTCGTTTAATTTTACGTTCAGCACGGGCAAGGGAAACGCGGACCCGCAGCCAGAACAGGCCGCAAATCAGCCAGCCAATCGCAAAACCGACGGCGAACAACACAGCAAGCAACGTGGAGATACGATACTCCCCTTGCGCCAGCAGGTAGTTAAACGTCACCTGTTGATCATTCTGCGCGCCCAGCGTCACCGAAATAACAAAAATCGCCAATACCAGTAAGAAAATGAGTAAATATTTCACATTACTTCCCGTTATGTGGTTTGCGCGAATAAATCGTGTCCAACTTACCGCATCCAGCCTTCTAAATTACCATTTTCCCGCCTCGCGCGAAATGGAAATGCGCCCGCCATCAGATGATTTAAGGGCAATAGTCAGAAAATCAACCGTTGTCAGCTTTCCTGCTCGCGTTCAGCAATTTCTTGCGCTTCTTCACGAGGCGGCATAAGCGGCCCGCAAATTCGCTGCGCCAGCCAGGTCGCCAGGGTAACTAATAGCCAGGAGATGAGCGTGGCGACCACTAAATCTCGCGGCCAGTGCATTCCCAGAAGCAAACGGCTGCCCATTACGCCGGTCGCCCAGACTAACAAAAACGCGATGGTGAAAGTCCGTCTGCGCGGCCATAACAGACCCACGGCCAAAAGCGCCCAGCTCGCTGCAAACATGGTGTGTCCGGAGGGAAACGCAAAGCCCGTCTCTTTTTGCCAGTGCTGACGCAGGAAAACGGGGATGTTCTGTTGCCCGGCCAACTGCTCTTTCACTAAATGTCCGCGTTCTGTACGCTTTAAAGTGTAGAACTCATCGACGGGAATATGGTGCGTTTTTTCAAGCCAGACCACAAATGGCCGCGGCTCCTGTACGCGCTCCTTTACCCATGACTTCACGCCCTGCCCGACGATAATCGCCCCACCGAGAATCGCAAACAGCATAATGGCGGCGCGCAGGCGAAATCGCAGGCACCATAAGAACCATCCACAAAGAATCACATGCGTGATAACGCCCCAGGGTTTGGTCACGGTTTCCGTTATCCAGAATAGCGTTTTTAGCCACCAGACCTGATGTCCTGGCTGCCACTGCCAGCCTGATACCCATACGGCAAGCGGCATGATAAGCAACAGGGCGGCTCCTGCCGCGGTGCGCTTCGCAATTGAAAGCATGGATGCTCCTTTTATAAGTAAGTATCACAATCATAACTGAAAATTCTCGCCGGACTGGAAAATTGACAAATTTGTGCCATTCCTGAGCAATTACGTGGTAGTGATTAGGTGATGTCCGCCGCCTTATGGCAAAATAGCGGGATACAAGCCAACAGGCGACGACACCGCAGGCGTCAGCATAATCTGGAGAAATACATGCAGCTTAAACGTGTGGCAGAAGCCAAACTGCCAACCCCATTGGGTGACTTTCTGATGGTGGGATTTGAAGAACTGGCAACCGGACACGACCATGCCGCGCTGGTTTTTGGCGATATTTCAGGTAAAACGCCGGTCTTGGCTCGCGTTCATTCCGAATGTCTTACCGGGGACGCGCTTTTTAGTCTGCGCTGTGATTGTGGTTTTCAACTGGAAGCCGCGCTGACGCATATTGCGGAAGAAGGACGCGGTATTCTGATTTACCACCGTCAGGAAGGCCGCAATATCGGCCTGCTTAATAAAATTCGCGCTTATGCGTTACAGGATCAAGGCTATGACACGGTGGAGGCCAATCATCAGCTCGGCTTTGCCGCCGATGAGCGTGATTTCACCCTGTGCGCGGATATGTTCAAATTACTCGGCGTGGATGAAGTTCGCCTGCTGACCAATAATCCGAAGAAAGTCGAAATACTGACCGAGGCGGGAATTAATATCGTCGAACGCGTTCCGCTCATTGTGGGTCGTAATCCAAATAATGAGCATTATCTCGATACTAAAGCGGCCAAAATGGGCCACCTGCTAAGTAAGTAAGCCACCGGTATTAAAGCGCGGGCCTGCCTGTTTACGGCAGGCCCGATAAACGGCTTTAGTTCAGCATATTTCTAATGACATAGTGCAATATGCCGTCATTCTGGTAGTAAGTCAGCTCGGTGGCGGTATCAATGCGACAGCGACAAGGCACCGTTTCTTTGCTGCCGTCCGATCTCGTTAACGTCACCGGAATGGTCGCGCCAGGGCGCAGGTTTTGCAGATCCGCGATATCAATCACCTCTTCCCCGGTCAGTCCCAGCGTTTTACGCGTTACGCCCTGTGGAAACTCCAGCGGCAGGATCCCCATCCCAATCAGGTTTGAGCGGTGGATACGTTCGAACGACTCGGCGATCACCACGCGAATACCTAACAGCCGCGGACCTTTTGCCGCCCAGTCACGGCTCGATCCCGACCCATACTCTTTCCCGGCAATCACCGCCAGCGGCGTTTTTTCCTGCTGGTAAAGCATCGCGGCATCATAAATCGACATCGCTTCCGTACCCGGCAAATGCCGCGTCATCCCACCTTCGACGCCGGGCAGCATTTCGTTGCGAATACGAATATTGGCGAACGTACCGCGCATCATCACTTCATGGTTGCCGCGCCGTGAACCATAGGAGTTAAAATCCTTCCGCTCAACGCCGTGGTTTTGCAGATAACGTCCGGCGGGACTGTCCGGCTTGATACTGCCGGCCGGAGAAATATGGTCGGTCGTTACCGAATCCCCCAGCATCGCCAGGATATGCGCGCCGTGGATATCTTTGACTGGCGCAGGCTGGGCCTGCATTTCATCAAAGAAAGGCGACAGGCGAATATAGGTTGAATCCGACTGCCAGCCGTAGGTATCGGACGATTCAACCTGAATCGATTTCCATTCTTCCGTACCCTCAAACACTTCCGCATACTCTTTACGGAACATATCCGATGATACCAGTTCAACGGCGCGGGCAATTTCCTGCGCTGAAGGCCAGATATCCTTCAGGTATACCGGATCGCCTTTACGATCGTACCCCAGCGGGTCTGTCGCGAGGTTAATATTCATGTTTCCGGCCAGCGCATACGCGACCACCAGCGGCGGCGACGCCAGCCAGTTCGTTTTCACCAGCGGATGGATACGCCCTTCAAAATTTCGGTTACCGGAAAGCACGGCCCCTACCGTCAGATCGCCTTTTTTAATCGCGGTCTCAATAGGCTCCGGCAACGGACCGGAGTTCCCGATACAGGTCGTACAGCCATAACCGACCAGGTTAAAACCGAGTTCATCCAGATAAGGCGTAAGTTTGGCCTGCGCCAGATAGTCAGATACCACTTTTGACCCCGGCGCCAGAGAAGCCTTGACCCACGGTTGACGCTTCAACCCCAGCGTTACTGCTTTTTTCGCCAGTAATCCCGCCGCCATCAGCACGCTGGGATTCGAGGTATTCGTGCAGGAGGTGATGGCGGCAATGACGACAGCGCCATCAGGAAGCTGATATGGCTGTCCGTTCATCGTATAGTCAACCGGCTGGCGATCTCTTTGTGCGGTATTCAGCTCCAGCTCGGCGCTGGCGGCAAAGGCTTTCGGCACATCGCCTAACGCCACGCGATCCTGCGGGCGTTTCGGCCCGGCCAGACTGGCCTCGACATCGCCCATATCCAGTTCCAGAGTACTGGTAAATACCGGTTCGTCTCCGGGATTGCGCCACATTCCCTGCGCCTTCGCGTAGGCTTCAACCAGCTCGACCAGATCGTCGCTACGCCCGCTTAATCGCATATATTCCAGGGTGATGGCGTCAATGGGGAAAAAACCACAGGTGGCGCCATATTCCGGCGACATATTAGCGATGGTCGCGCGATCCGCCAACGGCAGCGAATCCAGACCATCACCATAAAATTCAACAAATTTACCCACGACGCCATGCTTACGCAGCATTTGCGTGACGGTGAGCACCAGGTCAGTGGCGGTGATCCCCTCCCGAAGTTTACCGGTTAACTTAAAGCCGACGACATCCGGGATAAGCATCGACACAGGCTGACCAAGCATCGCCGCTTCCGCTTCGATACCGCCCACGCCCCACCCCAATACGCCCAGACCATTAATCATGGTCGTATGGGAGTCAGTCCCCACCAGCGAGTCCGGGTAAGCAATCCACTCCCCGTCCTGTAATTCGCTCCAGACGGCTTTACCCAGGTATTCCAGGTTAACCTGATGGCAAATGCCGGTGCCGGGCGGTACCACGCTGAAACGGCTGAATGCCTGCTTTCCCCATTTCAGGAACATATAACGCTCATGGTTACGTTCCATTTCCAGCCGCACGTTTTCTTCAAACGCATCGTCATCGCCGAAATGATCGACCGTCACAGAGTGGTCAATAACCAGATCAACCGGCGATAACGGGTTCACTTTCGACGTATCGCCGCCGAGGCGTTTAACGGCTTCACGCATCGCCGCCAGGTCGACAACGGCAGGCACGCCGGTAAAGTCCTGCATCAGGACACGGGCGGGCCGCCAGGCAATTTCACGATCGGCATGGGCATTTTTAAGCCAACCGGCCAGCGCCTGAATATCTTCATCAGTCACAGATTCGCCGTCCTGCCAGCGCAACAGGTTTTCCAGTAACACTTTAAGTGATTTGGGCAAACGGGCGATATCGCCCAGGGATTTGGCAGCCAGCGGCAGACTGTAGTAATGATACGTTTTATCTTTGGCCTGCAATGTATCCTTACTGGCTTCTCGTAGGGTTGACGACATAGCTCCTCCTTAAATGACAGGGTTGCGTTACCCTGATTCTCCACAGGGTTGTATTAAAGATAACACAAACAAAATGTAACGTTTTGATAACAACCCAAATTGCTAAAAGAGGAGAAAACTAACAGGCGAGGAACGAAGATGAAAAAGCCCGATAAATAACGCATTATCGGGCTTTGACGAGATTAGACGGCAATCCAGATTAACTCGACCCAGAACAGTAGCGATAATATAAACGCGCCAGTCCATGACCAATACTTTATATTTGACGTTAACATAGGCGACACCAACTGTGTTTAATCAATACTGAGAAGCACTCAGCACACGGTTGCTGCGGTGTAATAAGACAGCGTTAATAAAACAGTAACGCCAATAAAAAGACGAATATTATTTTTGTGACACCTCGTCAGCAAAAGCATCAATAAATGCCCGCTGCTGCGGTGTGAGCGTCCAGTGTTGCGGAACAGACCGAAAAACGGTCGTATCCGGGGTGTTATCATCGTCACAAGATTGAATCGGGGGCGCGATCACGCGCTCGCGTTCCGACGTAATGCTCACTTAGCCCCACCAATGCCAGATAACAAGCGCTACCACTACCCAGAACAGCGCAGAACCCACAAAAACCGCCAGCCATGCTTTACGTTTGAGCTCAGGGTCGCGGCGCGGTTCCTGGTTTTCAGAAGGCATTACTAACCTCATGCTATCGGTATCACTTATCATTTCAGCACCAAACAATCGGTACAATTAATCATCAGATGAGACAAATCCTAAATAAACTTTAGTCAAAAATCCAGTCAATTTACGAATCGTTGCCAGTGAATAAATCAATCTTTTGACTCAAGATAACTATTTGGAAAAAGAAACTGGCGGGACGGGTAATTCAACACTATTTTGCTGATCATTACCCGTAATACTTCGAGGGATATTGCAAAAGGCGGCTTTGTCTGCCATGCCACTACGACACAAACCGACGGTGATATTACTTTTCAGGCAGCTTTATATCCTGAAACATCGCTTCAATTTCTTCATTAGAACGCAAAGCCACCGCCGTATCCACCACATCACGCGTCAAATGCGGCGCAAAACGCTGGATAAAATCATACATATAGCTGCGTAAAAAAGTACTACGGCGAAAACCAATTTTTGTGGTGCTGTGGCTAAAAATATCGTGCGCGTCAATCCGCACTAAATCAGGATCGGCAAGCGGATCGACCGCCATGCTGGCAATGACGCCAACGCCCAGCCCCAACCTGACATACGTTTTAATCACATCCGCATCGGTTGCAGTAAAGACGATCCGCGGCGTTAACCCTGCGCGATTAAAAGCGGTATCCAGTTCGGAACGGCCGGTAAAGCCGAAGGTATACGTCACCAGCGGATACTGCGCCAGCGCTTCAATCGTTATGGAAGACGTTGCCGCCAATGGATGATCCGGCGTCACCACTATCGAACGGTTCCAGTGATAGCATGGCAACATCACCAGATCGTCATATAAATGCAGCGCTTCCGTGGCAATCGCGAAATCGGCGTTCCCTTTCGATACCGCTTCCGCAATCTGCGTTGGCGACCCCTGGTGCATATGCAGCGAAACGCGCGGATAACGCTCGATGAAGCCTTTAATCACGCCTGGCAATGCGTAACGCGCCTGAGTATGGGTAGTGGCAATATAGAGCGAGCCTTTATCCGGCCAGGTATGCTCGCCGGCGACCGACTTAATGGCATCGACTTTGGAAAGCACCTCACGCGCAATACGAATAATCTCCTGGCCTGCGGGTGTCACCTGAGTCAGATGCTTACCGCTGCGGGCGAAAATCTGGATGCCAAGCTCATCTTCCAGCATCCTAACCTGCTTGCTGATCCCCGGCTGGGAAGTATACAACCCCTCAGCGGTAGAGGAGACGTTAAGGTTATGATTAACCACTTCAACAATGTAACGAAGCTGCTGCAATTTCATAATACATCATCCAGATTAGCGCCATCAGGCCATCGTTTATCTGCAGACATCATTGGGCTGCTAATACGATTTAATAATAAAAAAGGTGTTAACTATAACCACTATATCATTTATATCTGAACTGTATAGCCAGCGCGATAAAATAATAAGCCCGCTATACCCAAAATAATTCGAGTGATTAAAGGCAACAAGCGAGTGAGTTCCCAGGAGCATAGATAACCAGGTGACTGGGGTGAGCGACAAATCTGCCGGGAGCAGATTTGAACGTCGCGTGCGACGGCCCGTCAGGGCGAGGCCCATAGATGGGCCGAGTAATCCGTAGCCAACACATAAGCCACTTGAAATATGAAGGGGATATAAAAAAGGGCCGCTTACGCGGCCCGCTTGACTATAGTGACGACAGGCAGGGGTTATTTCTTGCCTTCAACCCACTTGCCGTCGACGAAGAACGCTGACCATCCCGTCGCCTTCCCGTCTTTTTCCGCCGCAACGTACTGCTGTTTTGTTTTGCGGCTAAAGCGAACAACGGTTTTATTACCTTCCGGGTCCTGCTGCGGCGCATCCGCCAGATAACGCAGTTTTTCCGGCAGGCGATCGCGGAACCGGTAAAGCTCCTCGACTAATGGCGCGCGCGTTTCGCGTGATTTCGGGAACGTATTGGCCGCCAGGAATATCCCTGCGGCGCCGTCGCGTAGCACAAAGTACGCGTCCGATTTTTCACACGGCAGTTCCGGTAATGGAACAGGATCTTCCTTCGGCGGCGCAACTTCGCCGTTACGCAAGATCTTACGGGTATTTTTACATTCGTCGTTAGTACAGGCCATGTACTTACCAAAACGCCCCATTTTAAGGTGCATTTCGGAACCACATTTCTCACACTCAACGATCGGGCCGTCATACCCTTTGATGCGGAACTCGCCTTCTTCAATCTCGTAGCCGTCACAGGTCGGGTTATTACCACACACATGCAATTTACGCTTCGGATCGATCAGATAGCTGTCCATCGCCGTACCGCACTTCTGACAGCGACGCTTGGCGCGCAGGGCGTTGGTTTCGGCGTCGTCGCCTTCCAGCACGTTCAGAACTTCATTTTCCGGCACCAGGTTAATGGTCGTTTTACAACGCTCTTTCGGCGAAAGCGCATAACCTGAACAACCAAGGAAAACGCCCGTACTGGCAGTACGAATTCCCATTTTACGGCCACAGGTTGGACAGTCGATGCTGGTCAGCACCATCTGGTTAGGACGCATCCCCCCTTCTTCCGGATCTTTCTCGGCTTTATCGAGCTGCTGAGTAAAATCGCTGAAGAAGTTATCCAGTACCGCTTTCCACTCGGCCTGGTGATTCGCAACCTGATCCAGACTATCTTCCATCTGCGCGGTAAAATCGTAGTTCATCAATTCGCGGAAGTTTTCTTCCAGCCGATCGGTGACGATTTCACCCATTTTTTCCGCATAGAAGCGACGGTTTTCAACGCGAACATAGCCGCGATCCTGAATGGTCGAGATAATCGACGCATAGGTAGACGGACGACCAATACCGCGCTTCTCAAGCTCTTTAACCAGAGAAGCCTCGCTAAACCGGGCTGGCGGTTTAGTAAAGTGCTGAGCAGGCGTCAATTCAAGTAGCGTCAGCGCATCGCCCTTATTCACGGCAGGCAATGTGCGATCTTCATCGCCTTTACGCAGCGCCGGCATCACTTTTGTCCAGCCGTCAAAGCGCAAAATACGCCCACGCGCTTTCAGACGGAATTCGCCTGCGCCAACGGTAAGCGTAGTAGAGTCATATTGTGCTGGCGTCATCTGACAGGCGACAAACTGACGCCAAATTAGCTGATACAACTTCTGCGCGTCAGCCTCCATGTCTTTCAGCGACTCCGCCATGACAGCAACGTCGGAAGGACGGATCGCTTCGTGCGCTTCCTGAGAGTTTTCTTTGCTGGCGTACTGGTTCGGGTTATCCGGCAGGTATTTCTTGCCGAAATTATCGCCAATATAACCACGCACCATGTTGACCGCATCCTGACTCAGGTTGGTGGAGTCTGTACGCATATAGGTGATGTAGCCCGCCTCATACAGACGCTGCGCCATCATCATGGTTTTCTTCACGCCAAAGCCCAGCCGGGTGCTGGCCGCCTGTTGTAGCGTGGAGGTGATAAACGGCGCGCCAGGTTTGCTGCTGGTCGGTTTGTCTTCACGCTCCAGTACGCTATAGCGCGCTTTTTCCAGCAAGCTGACGGCGGCAAGCGTCTGCTCGCGATTTACCGGCCGGAATGGCTTGTCGTTCTGATGCGTGACCTGTAGCGGTAGCGCCTCGCCAGACGGCGTCGTCGTATTGGCGTCAATTTCCCAGAACTCTTCCGGAACAAACGCTTTAATCTCGCGCTCGCGTTCAACGACCAGACGGACCGCGACAGACTGAACGCGACCTGCCGACAAACCACGGGCGATCTTTTTCCACAGCAGCGGCGAGACCATATAGCCTACCACGCGGTCCATAAAGCGGCGCGCTTGCTGGGCGTTGACCCTGTTAATATTCAGCTCGCCCGGCTGTTCAAACGCCTGGCGAATGGCATTTTTGGTTATTTCGTTAAAGACTACGCGACTGTAGCGCGCGTCATCGCCGCCGATCACTTCCCGCAGGTGCCATGCAATGGCTTCCCCTTCGCGGTCAAGGTCGGTTGCGAGATAGATGTGGTCGGCTTTTTCCGCCAACTGTTTCAGTTCAGAGACGACCTTCTCTTTACCGGGCAGCACTTCATAGTGCGCATCCCAGTTGTGCCACGGGTCAACCCCCATACGGTTGACGAGAGCGCCACGTTCATCCTTTTTGGGCTTTTTAGCCGTTTTGGTGGAGGTAGAGTCGGCGCTCTTTTTAGCTGCTGAGCCACTGGTCGGCAAATCACGGATATGACCCACGCTGGATTTCACCACGTAGTCATTACCCAGATACTTGTTGATCGTTTTGGCTTTTGCCGGGGACTCAACGATGACAAGAGCTTTACCCATATTCACCTTTACCTAAGTTGATTCTTCCAGGAATGCGTCGCACGTTGATTCACCTTCCACTGGCGACGAGACAACGATATATGGTCTCTGCGTCTGCGGATATCAACCCCTTGTACTGGCTTTGTGTACGAAATGTAACCCTCAGGTGACTGAGTTAACAGGCTTTTTTGCACACACGCGCTATAGCACGACGGAATTTTGGTCGAATGTCAAGCAATTCTGTTGCCAGATTGACGAAAGCGTCACACTGTACCTGATAAAATTCGATACGCAACTTTATTAGCATGCAAAAACAAATCTTGCCAGTGAACGCAACATGACAAATCCATCAATTTCCTGTGAGAATATTTGCCCATCAGAAGTGCTCAGCGTAGACTAATCTCCTTGTTTAAGGAGTAAAAAATGCATAAAGAGACGCAACCTATCGATCGCGAAACACTGTTGCTTGAAGCCAACAAAATTATTCGGGAACATGAAGACACGATGGCAGGTATTGTCGCCACCGGCGTAACGCAGAGAAATGGCGTGCTGGTTTTCAGCGGCGATTACTTTTTAGACGAGCAAGGGTTACCGACCCCTAAAAGCACCGCGGTGTTTAACATGTTTAAACACCTGGCGCATGTGCTGTCTGAGAAGTATCACCTGGTGGATTAATCCATGCCGGATGGCGCTGAATGCCATCCGGCAATAGCGGTTTACATCAACGGTTTTTGTCCACGCTGCCACCAGCGCAGCAGCAGCCGATCCGCGCTTTCCGCCGCGCTGCCGGTAACACGATCGATCAGTTTTTTACGCTGCATATAGCGCACATTCAGCACCTCGCGCCCTTCCATCAGGCCGAGGATAACCTCATCGCTGGTGTTAATCTCATCAACCAGTCCTTTCTCCAGCGCCTGCTGACCGTACCAGTGTTCGCCCGTGGCGACCTGTTCAATGTCCAGAGCCGGACGCATCCGCTGCACAAACTCTTTGAACAGATGGTGCGTTTCGTTGAGATCTTCACGAAACTTCTGCCGCCCTTCTTCCGTATTCTCGCCTAACAATGTCAGGGTACGTTTGTACTGCCCTGCGGTATGCAGTTCAATATCAATGTCTTTACTTTTGAGAAAGCGGTTAAAGTTCGGGATTTGCGCGACAACACCAATTGACCCCACAATAGCGAACGGCGCCGCGATAATTTTTTCCGCCACGCAGGCCATCATGTAGCCTCCGCTTGCCGCGACTTTATCCACCGTCACGGTCAGCGGAATATTTTTATCGCGCAGGCGCTGCAATTGCGATGCCGCCAGGCCATAGCCATGCACAACGCCACCGGGGCTTTCCAGACGCACAACCGCCCGATCGCCGGGTTTCGCCACTGCCAGCACCGCCGTGACCTCTTCGCGTAACGCATTAACTTCGTGAGCATCCATACTGCCTTTGAAATCTATCACCCATACACGCGGTTTGTCCGATGTCGCAATGTCCCCCAGCTTCGCTTTTGCTTTGGCGGCTTTCGCCTCCTGCTTATGCTTTTTTTTCTGCGCTTTATGCCACAGTTTTTGCTGATGGCCATCCATCAACGCCGCAGCAAGGTCATCCTTCATCTCCTGATACTGCTCGCTCAAATTGGTCACGCGCAGCTCACCGCGCTGACGTTTGCGTTGCGTAGCATTCACGATCAGCAGCACAATGACGGCAATGGCCACCACAACGGTGACGATTTTTGCCAAAAATAAGCCATATTCAGACAACAATTCCACGACTCCCACCTTGATTAAATAACGCGACTTGCGCTCAGTGTACAACAGGCATCGAAGTCAGTCTCTCTTCATCCGTGTGCCTGTTGAGGAAGAAAAAGTATGACAAGACGTTCATTTTACGGCGTTATCGCCCCTGTCTGATTGAAAAAAAAGGCGCTTTCAGGCATAAACCCGAAAAGTTAACGCGAAGATAAGACAACCTGGCAGGACGGTGCACCACGCCGTTGAGGAGTAGCCATGCATTACCAACCGAAACAAGATCTATTGCAAAACCGCATTATTCTGGTCACTGGCGCCAGCGATGGCATTGGGCGGGAAGCCGCGCTCACGTATGCGCGTTACGGCGCAACGGTGATTCTGCTGGGACGCAACGAAGAGAAACTGCGTCGGGTCGCGCAGCACATTGCTGACGAGCAACATGTTCAACCACAGTGGTTTACGCTCGATCTGCTGACCTGCACCGCTGAAGAGTGCCGGCAAGTGGCCGACCGCATCGCCGCGCACTATCCCCGCCTGGATGGCGTCCTGCATAATGCCGGGTTACTGGGAGAAATCGGTCCAATGAGCGAACAAGATCCGCAGATCTGGCAGGATGTCATGCAGGTGAATGTTAACGCCACCTTTATGCTCACCCAGGCGCTGTTACCGTTATTGCTGAAGTCCGATGCCGGCTCGCTGGTCTTTACGTCATCAAGCGTTGGCCGTCAGGGACGCGCCAACTGGGGCGCCTATGCCACCTCGAAGTTTGCTACTGAAGGAATGATGCAGGTGCTGGCGGACGAATACCAGAACCGTTCTCTGCGTGTTAACTGCATTAACCCGGGCGGCACGCGCACCAGTATGCGCGCCAGCGCCTTTCCGACGGAAGATCCACACAAATTAAAAACGCCTGCCGATATTATGCCGCTTTACCTGTGGCTTATGGGCGACGACAGTCGCCGTAAAACCGGTATGACCTTTGACGCCCAACCGGGCCGTAAACCAGGAATCGCCCAATGAGTGATGAACGTTATCAGCAGCGCCAGCAGAAGGTAAAAGATCGGGTTGACGCCCGTGTCGCCCAGGCACAGGAAGAGCGCGGTATTATTATCGTGTTTACTGGCAATGGTAAGGGCAAAACCACGGCGGCTTTCGGGACTGCCGCCCGCGCCGTAGGACACGGTAAAAACGTAGGCGTGGTGCAATTTATTAAGGGCACCTGGCCCAACGGCGAGCGTAATCTGCTGGAACCGCATGGCGTCGAATTTCAGGTGATGGCAACGGGATTTACCTGGGAGACGCAAAATCGCGAGGCAGACACCGCAGCATGTATGGCCGTTTGGCAGCATGGGAAACGGATGCTGGCCGATCCGCTGCTTGATATGGTGGTCCTGGATGAGCTGACCTATATGGTGGCGTATGACTATTTGCCGCTGGAAGAGGTCATAAGCGCGCTAAACGCGCGCCCTGGTCACCAGACGGTGATTATTACAGGTCGCGGCTGTCATCGGGATATTCTTGATCTTGCGGATACCGTCAGCGAACTGCGTCCGGTTAAACATGCTTTCGACGCGGGCGTAAAAGCCCAGATGGGAATTGATTATTAACCGTAGGCCGGATTAAGGCGTTTGCGCCGCCATCCGGCACAAACCCTCTTGTCTGATGATTCTCGGCCTATAGACCGCGGTAGAGATTACCCGTTGTTATTACGCCCACCGGAGCGGCGTCCGCCAGCTATCTGGCTGTGGCGTTTTACCGCCCGACGGATCTGGTTCGCTTTCATACGACGACGGTCTTTTTCGACGGCAACCTTCGACGAGGTTTCCGGCGGGAGCTCTACCAGACCACGCAGATAGTTCGTTTGCGCGAGGTCGAGCTCAGTCCAGCCGCCGCGCGGCAGGCCTTTCGGCAGCGGGATATCGCCGTAACGAACGCGGATCAGACGGCTGACCTGAACGCCTACCGCTTCCCACAGTCGGCGAACTTCGCGGTTGCGCCCTTCCGTCAGCGTCACGTTATACCACTGGTTAATGCCTTCGCCGCCGCTGAATTTAATGGTCTTAAATGCCGCCGGACCATCTTCCAACTGTACGCCACGGCTTAAATCACGCAGTTTCGATTCATCCACCTGACCGAACACGCGCACGGCATATTCACGTTCAACTTCACGACTAGGATGCATCAGGCGGTTCGCCAGTTCACCGTCGGTGGTAAACAACAATAGCCCGCAGGTGTTGACATCCAGACGTCCTACCGCAATCCACCGCGCGCCGCGCAGTTTCGGTAAGCGATCAAAAACGGTTGGCCGCCCTTCAGGGTCATTGCGGGTACACAGTTCACCTTCTGGTTTGTAATAGGCCAGAACGCGGCAAATTTGTTCCGCCGACTCTTTCACCGAAATCAGGTGACCGTCGATACGGATTTTCAAACCGGGAGTGACTTCAACACGATCGCCAAGCGTGGCGATTTTACCGTCAACGCTGACACGTCCCGCTTCAATAATGGATTCGATTTCACGGCGAGAGCCGTGGCCAGCGCGCGCCAGCACTTTTTGTAACTTTTCGCTCATAGAGCTTCCTTCAGGTGTCGCCTTCACAGGCGTCGAACAGGAGAATGAACGGCGCGTTGCCGCGCCATTTTAAGGCCGCGTAGTATACAGGCTTACGCCCTTATAAGAAAGGTGTAACGTCGCCGACGCCTTCGCGCAGCACCACCGGGGAGTCATTGGTCAAATCGATTACCGTGGTAGGCTGTTGACCGAGGTAACCGCCGTGGATGATCAGATCCACCTGCTTCTCCAGCCGATCTTTAATCTCCTCCGGGTCCGATTCGGTAAAATCGCTGCCAGGCAGCATCAACGACGTCGAGAGCATTGGTTCGCCCAGCGTATCCAATAACGCCAGCGCAATCGGGTTTGACGGTACGCGCAGGCCGATAGTTTTACGCTTTTCCTGCAACAGACGGCGCGGCACCTCTTTTGTCCCCTTCAGGATAAAGGTGTAATTACCCGGCGTATTGTTTTTCATCAGACGAAATGCCACGTTGTCGACGTAGGAGTAGGTCGACAACTCGGACAAATCGCGGCACATCAGCGTGAAGTTGTGGCCGTCCGGCAGATGACGGATGCGGCAAATGCGCTCCATTGCGCCTTTGTCTTCAATTTTACAACCAAGGGCATAGCCGGAATCGGTTGGATAAACAATAACACCGCCTTTACGCACAATGTCGACGGCCTGATTAATCAGCCGTTGCTGTGGGTTATCCGGATGGATATAAAAAAACTGGCTCATACTTCCCTCACTGTGATATTTGCGGCTGTTCCCATGTCTGCCATACGCCTTCAACGCCAGCGGGCAGCCAGAGTTTACGCCCCAACTCAATCCACGGGCAGGGCTGATGGAAATCAGATCCAAGCGATGCCCATAAATGATGCTGACGCGCAAGCGTCGCCAGTTGGGTGCGTTCATTGGGCGATTGTTGGCACTGCGCCACTTCCATCGCGTCGCCGTGATGGTCGGCAAAATGCGCCACTAATCTTTTCAGCCACTTAGCGCTAAGATCGTAGCGTCCCGGATGGGCCAACACCGCCTTACCGCCAGAATGATGAATGACATCAATAGCTTGTTCTATTGTACACCACTGCGGCGGAACGTAACCGGTTTTCCCACGCGCGAGATATTTTTTAAAAACATCCGCCATGGTCGCGGCTTTGCCGCACTCCACCAGAAAGCGGGCGAAGTGGCCGCGCGTCACCGCGCCGCCATTGGCCAGTCTCAATGCCCCTTCCCACGCGCCGGGAATATGGGCTTTTTCCAGACGCTCCGCAATGAGCCGACCACGCGCCTGACGCCGCTGTGTCTGCTGCGCCAGAAAATCGCGCATTGCCGGGTGCGCAATATCAATATTCAGACCCACAATGTGAATCTCATGATTCTCCCAGACCGTTGAAATCTCCACGCCGGGAATCAGATTCAGGGCCAGCCCGGAACGTGAAATTTCTTCTCTTGCCGCAGGAATCGCGGCTGTGGTGTCATGATCGGTAATCGCCAGCGTGCCGACTCGCATCTCTACCGCACGGTGTACTAATGTTTCTGGCGTCAACAGTCCATCGGACGCCGTGGTATGACTGTGCAGATCGTAAATCACTGCGTAATTCGTGTCGCTCAAGGCGGCTCCCATAGAGATAAAGGTATGTCATGTACATCATAACGGTTCCGGCAAATATACTGAAATAGGTGTTGACATTATTCCATCGAACTAGTTAACTAGTACGAAAGTTCACATGAAGAGGGTATCTAAAATGGCAGCGACATTTGCATTACACGGTTGGTGGCGCACTTCCTGATAGCGGGCGGTGTATGAACAGCTGTAATCAGCCAAACGATACCCGGCCCGCCTGTTAAGCGGGCTTTTTTTTGAACAAAATAATGAGAATAACCATGCAAACACCAAAACCCACGCTCGAACTGTTGACCTGCGATGCCGCCTACCGGGAAAACCCAACGGCGCTTTTTCACCAGGTCTGCGGCGATCGCCCGGCAACGCTGCTGCTGGAATCCGCGGATATCGACAGTAAAGACGATTTAAAAAGCCTGCTGCTGGTAGATAGCGCGCTGCGCATTACCGCTTTAGGTGACACTGTCACCATTCAGGCGTTATCTGATAATGGCGCCTCGTTATTGCCGCTACTGGATACCGCCCTGCCCGCTGGCGTGGAGAACGAAGTCCTGCCTGCCGGTCGCGTTCTACGCTTCCCGCCCGTCAGCCCATTATTAGATGAAGACGCCCGTTTATGCTCTCTGTCGGTATTTGATGCGTTCCGCCTGTTACAGGGGGTGGTGAACATACCGACGCAAGAGCGGGAGGCTATGTTTTTCGGCGGTCTGTTTGCCTACGACCTGGTCGCTGGCTTTGAAGCGCTGCCACACCTTGAGGCTGGCAATAACTGCCCGGACTACTGCTTTTATTTAGCGGAAACGCTGATGGTGATAGATCATCAGAAAAAAAGCACCCGTATTCAGGCCAGTCTGTTCACCGCCAGCGACCGGGAAAAACAGCGCCTGAACGCCCGCCTGGCGTACCTTAGCCAACAGTTAACCCAGCCTGCGCCGCCGTTGCCGGTGACGCCGGTGCCGGACATGCGCTGCGAATGTAATCAGAGCGATGACGCGTTCGGCGCGGTGGTACGCCAGTTGCAAAAAGCCATCCGCGCGGGGGAGATATTTCAGGTGGTGCCGTCGCGCCGCTTTTCATTGCCCTGCCCGTCGCCGTTGGCTGCCTACTACGTGCTGAAAAAGAGCAACCCCAGCCCGTATATGTTCTTTATGCAGGATAATGATTTCACGCTTTTCGGCGCGTCGCCGGAAAGCTCGCTGAAATATGACGCCGCCAGCCGTCAGATTGAGATTTACCCCATCGCGGGTACCCGTCCACGCGGTCGCCGCGCCGATGGTACGCTGGACAGAGATCTCGACAGCCGTATTGAGCTGGACATGCGTACCGACCATAAAGAGCTTTCCGAACATCTGATGCTGGTCGATCTGGCGCGCAATGACCTGGCGCGCATCTGTACGCCGGGCAGTCGCTACGTTGCCGATCTGACAAAAGTTGACCGCTATTCGTACGTGATGCATCTGGTTTCCCGGGTGGTGGGCGAACTGCGTCACGATCTCGACGCGCTGCACGCCTATCGCGCCTGCATGAACATGGGCACCCTGAGCGGCGCGCCGAAAGTACGCGCCATGCAGTTGATTGCCGATGCGGAAGGACAGCGCCGCGGCAGCTATGGCGGCGCGGTCGGTTACTTCACCGCCCACGGCGATCTGGACACCTGTATTGTTATCCGCTCCGCGCTGGTGGAGAACGGTATCGCCACCGTACAGGCGGGCGCCGGAATTGTGCTGGACTCTGTTCCGCAGTCTGAAGCCGATGAAACCCGTAATAAAGCGCGCGCCGTATTGCGTGCTATCGCCACCGCGCATCATGCACAGGAGACCTTCTGATGGCTGATATTCTGCTGCTCGATAACATCGACTCGTTTACCTGGAACCTGGCAGATCAGCTACGGACCAACGGTCATAACGTGGTGATTTACCGTAACCATATTCCGGCGCAGACGCTTATCGATCGCCTGGCGACAATGAAAAATCCGGTGCTAATGCTCTCCCCCGGTCCGGGCGTTCCCAGCGAGGCAGGCTGTATGCCGGAGCTGCTGACCCGACTACGCGGCAAGTTACCAATCATCGGCATTTGTCTGGGGCATCAGGCGATTGTCGAAGCTTACGGCGGTTATGTCGGACAGGCGGGAGAAATCCTGCATGGAAAAGCCTCCAGCATTGAGCATGACGGTCAGGCGATGTTCGCCGGGCTGGCGAATCCGCTACCGGTCGCGCGTTATCATTCGCTGGTCGGCAGTAATGTTCCTGCCGGGCTGACCATTAACGCCCATTTCAACGGCATGGTGATGGCGGTACGTCATGATGCGGATCGCGTTTGCGGTTTTCAATTTCATCCTGAGTCCATCCTGACGACGCAGGGCGCGCGTCTGCTGGAGCAAACATTAGCCTGGGCGCAGCAAAAGCTGGAACCGACCAACACCCTACAGCCGATTCTGGAGAAACTCTATCAGGCGCAAACTCTGACGCAACAAGAGAGCCACCAGTTGTTTTCGGCGGTCGTCCGCGGCGAACTTAAGCCTGAACAGCTCGCCGCCGCGCTGGTGAGCATGAAAATTCGCGGCGAGCATCCCAATGAAATTGCCGGCGCCGCCACTGCGTTGCTGGAAAATGCCGCCCCGTTCCCGCGCCCGGACTATCTGTTTGCGGATATCGTTGGTACCGGCGGCGATGGCAGTAACAGTATCAATATCTCTACCGCCAGCGCCTTTGTCGCAGCGGCCTGTGGACTGAAAGTGGCGAAACACGGCAACCGTAGCGTGTCCAGCAAATCGGGGTCATCCGATCTGTTGGCGGCGTTCGGTATTAATCTGGATATGAACGCCGATAAATCACGTCAGGCGTTAGATGAACTGGGCGTCTGTTTCCTGTTCGCGCCGAAATATCACACCGGATTCCGTCACGCGATGCCGGTTCGCCAACAGTTAAAAACGCGAACCCTGTTCAACGTACTCGGCCCGCTGATCAACCCGGCGCATCCGCCGCTGGCATTGATTGGCGTCTATAGCCCGGAACTGGTGCTGCCGATTGCGGAAACCTTACGGGTACTGGGCTATCAGCGCGCGGCGGTGGTACATAGCGGCGGCATGGATGAGGTTTCGCTCCATGCGCCGACGATTGTCGCGGAGCTGCATGACGGCGAAATTAAAAGCTATCAACTTACGGCGGAGGATTTTGGCCTGACGCCTTACCATCAGGATCAGTTGGCTGGCGGCACGCCGGAAGAAAACCGTGACATTCTGACGCGGTTATTACAAGGTAAAGGCGATGCCGCGCATGAGGCCGCCGTCGCCGCCAACGTGGCGATGCTGATGCGTCTGCATGGTCAGGAAGATCTCAAGGCCAACGCGCAAACCGTGCTTGATGTTCTGCGCAACGGCACCGCATATGACAGAGTCACCGCACTGGCGGCAAGAGGGTAAATAATGCAAACCGTTTTAGCGAAAATCGTCGCAGACAAGGCGATTTGGGTAGAAGCCCGCAAACAGCAACAGCCGCTGGCCAGCTTTCAAAATGAGATCCAGCCAAGTACACGCCATTTTTATGATGCGCTCCAGGGCGCGCGTACCGCCTTTATTCTGGAGTGTAAGAAAGCATCGCCATCAAAAGGCGTGATTCGCGACGATTTCGATCCGGCGCGTATTGCCAGTATTTATCAACATTACGCCTCGGCGATCTCGGTGCTCACCGACGAAAAATATTTTCAGGGGAGCTTCGATTTTCTGCCGGTCGTTAGCCAAAGCGCGCCGCAGCCGATTCTGTGTAAGGATTTTATTATCGATCCCTATCAGATCTACCTTGCCCGTTACTATCAGGCCGACGCCTGTTTACTGATGCTCTCGGTTCTGGATGACGAACAGTATCGCCAACTCTCCGCCGTCGCGCACAGTCTGAAAATGGGCGTGCTCACGGAGGTCAGTAATGACGAAGAACGGGAGCGCGCGATAGCGTTAGGCGCAAAAGTGGTAGGTATCAACAATCGCGATCTGCGCGATCTGTCGATTGATTTGAATCGCACCCGCCAGCTGGCGCCAAAACTGGGCCACGGCGTGACTGTCATCAGCGAGTCCGGGATTAACACCTATGGTCAGGTACGCGAACTGAGCCACTTCGCCAACGGTTTTTTAATTGGCTCGGCGTTAATGGCGCATGACGATCTTAACGCCGCCGTCCGTCGCGTGCTGCTTGGCGAGAATAAAGTCTGCGGCCTGACCCGCGCCCAGGACGCTAAAGCGGCCTGTGACGCTGGCGCCATATATGGCGGGTTGATTTTTGTGCCCTCATCTCCACGCGCGGTGAGCGTTGAGCAGGCGCGAGAAGTGATAAGCGGCGCGCCATTGCAGTATGTCGGCGTTTTCCAGAACGCTGATATCGCCGATGTTTGCCAGAAAGCCGCCGTCCTGTCGCTTTCTGCCGTACAGCTACATGGCAGTGAAGACCAGGCGTATGTCAACGCGCTGCGCGAGGCGTTGCCGCGCAATGTGCAAATCTGGAAGGCGCTGAGCGTTAGCGATGCCCTTCCCGCACGCGATTATCACCATGTCGATAAATACATTTTCGACAATGGGCAAGGCGGCAGCGGGCAGCGCTTCGACTGGTCACTGCTACAGGGGCAACCGCTGGATGATGTGTTACTGGCGGGCGGGCTGGCGGCCGATAACTGCGTCCAGGCGGCGCAAGTCGGCTGTGCCGGTCTCGATTTTAATTCAGGTGTGGAGTCACAGCCGGGCATCAAAGATGCTCGTCTTCTGGCCTCGGTTTTTCAGACACTGCGCGCATATTAAGGAAAAAACATGACAACACTTCTCAACCCCTACTTTGGTGAATTCGGCGGCATGTATGTGCCGCAGATCCTGATGCCTGCGCTGAACCAGCTTGAAGAGGCCTTCGTCAGCGCGCAAAAAGATCCTGAATTTCAGGCGCAATTCACCGATCTGCTAAAAAACTACGCGGGACGCCCCACCGCGCTGACGAAATGCCAGAACATTACCGCCGGTACGCGTACCACGTTGTATTTAAAGCGCGAAGATTTACTGCACGGCGGCGCACACAAAACCAATCAGGTACTGGGTCAGGCGCTACTGGCCAAACGGATGGGGAAAAGCGAGATTATCGCTGAAACCGGCGCCGGTCAGCACGGCGTCGCCTCTGCGCTCGCCAGCGCCCTGCTGGGTCTGAAATGCCGTATCTATATGGGCGCCAAAGACGTTGAGCGCCAGTCGCCGAACGTCTTCCGTATGCGTCTGATGGGCGCTGAGGTCATCCCGGTTCATAGCGGCTCCGCTACGCTAAAAGATGCTTGTAACGAGGCGCTGCGCGACTGGTCCGGTAGTTACGAAACCGCGCACTATATGCTCGGCACGGCGGCGGGACCGCATCCCTATCCCACCATCGTTCGCGAGTTTCAACGCATGATTGGCGAAGAGACGAAAGCGCAAATCCTCGACAAAGAGGGCCGTCTGCCAGATGCCGTTATCGCTTGCGTCGGCGGCGGCTCAAACGCTATCGGGATGTTTGCGGATTTTATTAATGATACCGGCGTCGGGCTAATAGGCGTTGAACCTGGCGGTCACGGTATTGAAACCGGCGAGCATGGCGCGCCGCTTAAACATGGTCGCGTTGGCATCTATTTCGGGATGAAAGCGCCGATGATGCAAACAGCGGACGGGCAAATTGAAGAGTCCTATTCCATTTCCGCCGGACTCGATTTCCCATCCGTTGGGCCGCAACATGCGTACCTGAACAGCATCGGACGCGCGGATTATGTCTCCATTACCGATGATGAAGCGCTGGAAGCCTTCAAAACGTTGTGCCGCCATGAGGGAATTATCCCGGCGCTGGAATCCTCCCACGCGTTGGCGCACGCTCTGAAAATGATGCGCGAGCAGCCGGAAAAAGAGCAACTGCTGGTGGTCAATCTCTCTGGCCGCGGAGATAAAGACATCTTTACCGTACACGATATCCTGAAAGCGCGAGGGGAAATCTGATGGAACGCTACGAAAATTTATTTGCCCAACTCAACGATCGCCGGGAAGGCGCTTTTGTCCCCTTCGTCACCCTGGGCGACCCTGGCATTGAACAGTCACTGAAAATTATCGACACACTGATTGACGCTGGCGCCGACGCTCTGGAACTGGGGGTTCCCTTCTCCGATCCGCTGGCCGATGGCCCTACCATCCAGAATGCGAACTTACGCGCCTTCGCCGCTGGCGTCACGCCGGCTCAGTGTTTTGAAATGCTGGCGCTGATTCGTGAAAAACACCCGACCATTCCGATTGGCCTGCTAATGTACGCGAATCTGGTGTTCAATAACGGCATAGATGCGTTCTATGCCCGTTGTGAACAGGTTGGCGTAGATTCCGTGCTGGTCGCAGATGTCCCGGTTGAAGAATCGGCCCCCTTCCGCCAGGCGGCGTTACGGCATAACATCGCGCCGATCTTCATCTGCCCGCCAAATGCGGATGACGATCTTCTGCGCCAGGTCGCATCTTACGGCCGCGGTTACACCTACCTGCTTTCGCGTTCGGGCGTCACCGGCGCGGAAAACCGTGGCGCATTGCCGTTGCATCATCTCATTGAGAAGCTTAAAGAGTACCACGCCGCGCCTGCGTTACAGGGCTTCGGTATCTCCTCGCCGGAACAGGTGTCTGCGGCCGTGCGTGCCGGGGCGGCTGGCGCTATCTCCGGCTCAGCCATTGTCAACATTATCGAGAAAAACCACGCGTCTCCCGAACAGATGTTGGCGGAGCTCAGGTCCTTTGTCTCAGCGATGAAAGCCGCCAGCCGCGCATAACGGGTTAAGCCGTCAGCATAACGCTGGCGGCTTAATGAGAGCTTGCGCCGAACCAGAATCACGATTCAGGCGTACATCATCAATCTTTTTGGTGTTATTCTCTGCCCAGCTTTCAAAAAGTCTGAAGTCAATTTTTGCTAAGAAAACTCCTAATCACGCCGAAAAATTTAGCGTTTTCACGTCAATTTCCCCCGCCTTTATGTAAAGAAATGTCAACAAACAATGCATTAACGTTTCTATGGCCGCAGATAGTGACGTTTGTTATTAATAACAATGTAAAGCATTTTCTGTTAAATCGCTTATTCTAAAAGAAAATATAGAATATATTATCCCTAAACCATTTTTTGTGCGTTATTTACGCGGTAAATCACAACTATTTCCGTCAATTTGACTAATCGGTTTAACCAACTAATTTTAATAGGGTGTCGACACGGTTAAAACCGATTTTTCAGCAAGCAACGAGACAGGAGAAATAATATGGCCGAACATCGTGGTGGTTCAGGAAATTTCGCCGAGAATCGTGAAAAAGCATCTGAAGCGGGCCGCAAAGGCGGTCAGCATAGCGGTGGGAATTTCAAAAACGATCCGCAACGAGCTTCTGAAGCCGGTAAAAAAGGTGGTCAGAATAGTCACGGCGGACGTAAATCCGATAATTCCTGATTTACTGTAATGTAAATATAACACATGCTTTTATCAAGCAATCTGCGAGTCTTCTGGCTCGCAGTATTTTGCCCAGGAGAATTAGATTTATGAATATCAAAACCGTTGAAGACCTTTTTATCCATCTACTTTCAGATACCTATAGTGCAGAAAAACAATTAACCAAGGCTCTTCCTAAACTTGCCAGAGCCACGTCCAATGAAAAATTAAGCCAGGCCTTTCAATCTCATCTTGAAGAAACCCAGGGTCAGATTGAACGTATTGATCAGATCGTCGAATCTGAATCTGGCATTAAACTGAAAAGAATGAAATGCGTCGCTATGGAAGGGCTGATTGAAGAAGCCAATGAAGTCATCGAAAGTACGGAGAAAAACGAAGTACGCGATGCAGCGCTTATCGCCGCGGCGCAAAAAGTCGAGCATTACGAAATCGCCAGCTACGGCACGCTAGCCACCCTGGCCGAGCAGCTCGGCTATAGCAAAGCATTAAAACTGCTCAAAGAAACCCTCGACGAGGAAAAACAAACTGATTTAAAACTTACCGATTTAGCAGTCAGCAATGTTAATAAAAGTGCTGAACGCAAATCGAAATAATATTTTTAATTATCAGCTTGCATGATTCCGATTTTATTATCGGAGCAGATTATCACGCATTGAGGAATGTAAAATGAATTATACTGAACATTATCATGACTGGCTTCGTGACGCCCATGCCATGGAAAAACAGGCAGAATCGATGCTTGAATCTATGGCCAGCCGTATTGAAAATTATCCTGATATAAAAGCCAGAATTGAACAACATATTAGTGAAACCAAACATCAAATTACCATGCTCGAAGAAGTGTTGGACCGTAATGGCATTTCCCGTTCGGTGTTGAAAGACTCCATGAGTAAAATGGCAGCAATGGGGCAATCTATCGGTGGCATGTTCCCTTCCGATGAAATTGTCAAAGGCTCAATTAGCGGTTATGTTTTCGAGCAGTTCGAAATTGCTTGTTATACCTCCCTGCTGGCGGCGGCAAAAAAAGCTGGCGACACTGCCTCAATTCCGACGATTGAAGCCATTCTGAAAGAAGAAATGCAAATGGCTGACTGGCTTATCAAACATATTCCGCAGACAACGGAACAATTTTTACTGCGATCTGAAGCAGATGGCGTTGAAGCCAAAAAATAAATAATAAGCAGGAGGCAATATGTTTCGACACGTAAAACAACTTCAATATACTGTGCGAGTGAGCGAACCTAATCCTGGATTAGCGAACCTGCTGCTGGAACAGTTTGGCGGCCCGCAGGGCGAACTGGCGGCCGCCTGCCGCTACTTCACGCAAGGTTTAAGCGATGATGATGCCGGTCGTAGAGAGATGTTAATGGACATCGCCACCGAGGAGCTGAGTCATCTGGAAATTATCGGCTCACTGGTAGGAATGCTTAATAAAGGCGCTAAAGGCGAGCTGGCGGAAGGCACCGAAAGCGAAGCGGAACTTTATCGCTCGCTGACGCAGAATGGTAATGACAGCCATATCACCTCTCTGCTGTATGGCGGCGGCCCTGCGTTGACTAACTCCGGCGGCGTACCGTGGACCGCGGCTTATATTGATACTATCGGCGAAGTCACAGCCGATCTACGCTCAAACATCGCGGCAGAGGCGCGAGCGAAGATCATTTATGAACGCCTGATTAATCTGACCGACGATCCTGGCGTAAAAGACACGCTCAGTTTCTTAATGACCCGTGAAGTCGCGCACCAGCTCTCTTTTGAAAAGGCGCTGTATTCGATTCGTAACAACTTCCCGCCGGGTAAATTACCGCCGGTAGAACAGTATACCGACGTGTACTACAACATGTCGCAAGGCGACGATCCGCGAGGTAGCTGGAATAGCGATGAGAACTTCAACTATGTCGCAGAACCGATGCCTGCTGTTGATGGCGGCGATGGCCTGGCGACAGTGAAATTGCCGCGCGAGCAGTTGGCGCTGCTCAAAGCGATGGCAGAAAGAACGAAATCGGACCCCACCGTTGATCCTCTCACTGGCGCAGAACTAGGCTGCGGCGAACCGAAAGAAGACAAGTGAGTTCCGACAAGTAAAATCCGTGTGTCATGTCCTTTTTTGACCCCGCCTGGCGGGGTCTTTTTTCGTCACAACATCACGCGATTAGAAACGATAGCCTGCCGAGAACATAAATACCCATGGGTCCAGACGCACGCTGTCATGCTGCTGCACGCCGCCCATTTTATAATTGGCGGTAGTATCAATATCCATGTACCAGACAGAGGCGCCAATTAACCAGTCGCGGTTAATCAGGTAATCTACCCCAACTTGCCCTGCCGCGCCCCAGGAATCCTTAAAGCTCAGATCGGACAGCCCGGTCTTTTTACCATTATCGTTAAAGTCGTTATCGAAGAAGGTGGTGTAGTTCACCCCCACGCCGACATAAGGACGCACTTTGCTGCTGGAATCGCCGAAGTACCACTGCGCCATTAACGTTGGCGGTAACAGGTGAACCGTGGCGATATCTCCCGTCGCGCCCGTACCCACCTTATGGCGGAACGGCGTGGCCGCCAGCAATTCAACCCCGATATTGTCCGTCGCCATGTAAGTGAATGTCAGGCCGAGTTGCGTGTTATTACTCACATCAAACCCGTTTAAATGCCCCAGCGTACCACCCGCCCCTTCTGTAGGTCTGACGGTTGCCGGACCTGCACGCATAAAGAATTCTCCGGCTTCGTGCGCGAACGCGCTGCCTGAGAGAAGAGTTGTTAACGCCAGTGCCGCCACTGTAAATTTTTTCATACCCGCTCCATCGTTATGGTTATAAAAGCGTGATGAATATACCCACAATGAAGTAATAAGTGATCTAACACAGATCACATTTGTTCTTATAATTTAACATTTATTGATCCAGATTAATTTAGAACTTGTATTGAAAATCCTGGTTATAGGAATTCAGATCAATTTTGACATATTCACGCTATGCAAATATTTGTCTGCTCCTGTTGCCCTGGCGATAAAGGCTGGCTAAGGTAATCAATGTCCCGCAATGGCGCGTGGCGTTAAGATTCGCGAACACTGCGGGACAGATTAATTTCCGTTGTAATCTATTGATACGTGAGTTTTTTGCAGGTGAATCATGAGCGTTCTTAACCCATGCATGACATGCGGTGCCTGTTGTGCCTATTTTCGTGTCTCCTTTTATTGGGCTGAAGGCGACGATGCCAGCGGACGCGTTCCGGCGTCATTAACCGAGCCTGTTACCCCTTTTTTACGTTGTATGGCCGGTACCAACCAAAAACAGCCGCACTGTAAAGCGCTAATTGGCACGCCGGGTGAAAACGTCAGTTGCGCTATTTATGAAAACCGCCCTTCAACCTGTCGCGAATTTTCGATATCGGGCGAAGGAGGCGAAGTGAATGAGGCGTGCAATCGCGCCCGCGCGCGATACGGATTACCGCCGCTTTACAAAGATATGCTTTTCCATACAACTGCTGATGCTGCCACTGTAGAGTTATCCAGGGTACAATTGTCCGCAAATTAACACCTGCAAAACTCAAGGAGAGTGCATGTCTATCACGGCGAAGTCCGTTTACCGTGACGCCGGAAATTTTTTCCGAAATCAATTTATTACTATCTTGCTGGTTTCGTTGCTGTGCGCATTTATCACGGTGGTCTTAGGTCATGCCTTTTCACCCAGCGATGCGCAAATCGCGCAACTCAGTGAAGGAGAACATCTGGCAGGCAGCGCTGGCCTGTTTGAGCTGGTACAAAATATGACGCCAGAGCAGCAGCAGATCCTGTTGCGCGCCTCTGCCGCCTCGACGTTTTCCGGGCTTATCGGCAACGCTATTCTGGCCGGCGGTATCATCCTGATGACTCAGTTAGTTTCAGCGGGACATCGGGTTAGCGCGCTGCGCGCTATCGGCGCCAGCGCCCCTGCATTGCCTAAACTGTTTATTCTCATTTTTCTGACTACCCTGTTAGTGCAAATCGGTATAATGCTGATTGTCGTTCCGGGGATTATTATGGCCATTGTGCTGGCGCTTGCGCCAGTGATGTTGGTTGAAGAGAAAATGGGCGTGTTTGCCGCAATGCGCAGCAGTATGCGTTTAGCCTGGGCTAACATGAGACTGGTCGCGCCCGCGGTGATAGGCTGGTTACTGGCTAAAACATTGCTATTGCTGTTCGCGCCCAGCTTCGCTGTACTGACCCCAAATGTAGGCGCTGTACTGGCGAATACGTTGAGCAATCTGATTTCCGCAGTATTGCTTATCTACTTATTCCGCCTGTATATGTTGATTCGCCAATAATCCGCAATGCGCCGTTACGCGGCGCATTCGACGCTCGTTGATGATGGAATCGAAGAATGAAGCAGTTTCTGGATTTTTTACCGCTGGTTGTCTTTTTTGCGTTTTATAAACTTTATGACATCTATGCGGCGACCTCCGCACTGATTGTCGCGACGGCAATCGTGCTGATTTATAGCTGGGTGCGCTATCGGAAAATAGAGAAGATGGCGCTGATTACCTTTGTTCTGGTTGCCGTCTTCGGCGGTCTGACGCTCTTCTTCCATAACGATGAATTTATTAAATGGAAGGTGACGGTTATTTATGCGCTGTTCGCCGGCGCGCTGTTAATAAGCCAGTGGGTGATGAAAAAACCGTTAATCCAACGTATGTTAGGTAAAGAACTGGCGTTGCCGCAGCAGGTCTGGTCAAAGCTGAACCTGGCGTGGGCGCTGTTTTTTATTGCGTGCGGTCTGGCTAACATTTATATCGCCTTCTGGTTGCCGCAAAATATCTGGGTTAACTTTAAGGTCTTCGGACTCACGGCGCTGACGCTCATTTTTACCCTGCTGAGCGGCGTCTATATCTACCGGCATCTGCCACAGGAAGATAAATCATAACCCTCCCGTGACTTATCATCGCCAGGCTGCGAACGCCTGGCGATATTTTCTCCGCCTTTACGCCCTGCGCTTTCCCGTCAGTACCTTTATTCCCTCTATTCTCCACACAAAATTCATAGTAGCATCGCGGCTGTAATTTTTTCTGATAGTCGGTTTTACAATGACAACAATGGATAATACTCCTCAGGGCGAGCTGGTTTTACGTACATTGGCCATGCCTGCCGATACCAATGCGAACGGCGATATTTTTGGCGGCTGGCTGATGTCGCAAATGGATATTGGCGGCGCGATACTGGCCAAAGAGATCGCGCACGGTCGGGTTGTAACCGTACGCGTGGAAGGAATGACATTTCTGCGCCCCGTCGCGGTTGGCGATGTCGTATGTTGCTACGCGCGCTGCGTTAAACGCGGTACGACGTCTATTAGCATCAATATTGAAGTCTGGGTGAAAAAAGTCGCGTCAGAACCGATTGGACAGCGCTACAAGGCCACCGAGGCGCTGTTTATTTATGTTGCCGTCGATCCGGACGGTAAACCTCGCCCGCTCCCGGTTCAGGGTTAAGTATACCCACTTACGCCGCCAGCAGGTGATGGTATATTCCTGGCTGGCGGCGCCAGAGATTACTCAATCTGCGCCGTACCGTTCAGACGGAAGATAATATTGACCACCAGCCCGGAACCCGGCTTGCCTGCTTCATAGCGCCATTTGCGCATCGCATTCTTAACTTCACGCTCAAACATATTGGCTGGCTGCGCGGACAGAATCTGTACATTTTCCACTCGCCCAGCAGAGGTCACGTCAAACTTCACCTTTACGCGGCCTTCAATACGTAACGCCTGTGCTCGCGCCGGATATTGCGGCTGGTTACGGCTCAGAGCGCGAGGTCCAGTGGGCACGCTCACCGCCGGCTTGCTGGTCGCCGACGAGGTGCTGCTTGTTGGCCGCGCCGGGGCGCTATTTTCAAACGGTGAGGCAGGACGCGGCGCGGTCGGTTTGACTTCGCGCTTCGGCTGCTCTTCAACCTTTTTCACCGGTTCCGGTTTCGGTTTTGGCTTGGGTTTTGGCTTAGGTTTGGGTTTCTCAATCACCACGGGCGCTTCTTTAGGCGGTTCAGGGATCGGCTCTGGCTCCGGTTCGGGTTCAACCACCGGCTCCGGCGGCGGCTGAACCGCCTGGGGCGGCTCCAGGTCAGAGGGTGAAACCATTGTCACCGTGATAGGCTGCGCTGGCGCAGGCAATTCAATAACCTGATGTACCGAGGTATAGAGCAAACCTGCCACTACAGCACCATGAATGCCTACGGAAAGGAGTGTCGGCCAGGGAAAGCGACGAGGTAAATCAAGGGTCATTGAAGTCATAATCGTTTCAGTTGAAAAACCAGAGCTGAATTTTAAATGCAAATAGCAATCATATTCAATAAGGCATTGCCGATAGCGGCATTTAAAAGATGATATCGCGCAAAAACACCACACAAAATGTGCATGTTTAACAAAGTCGGTATCTTTACATTGCAGTTAAATGCCCTTTCCAATAACGTAATCAGCAACTTTTACCGATTAAGGAGCTCTACCCGTGCTGTATGTTATTTACGCTCAGGACAATGCCAACTCGCTTGAAAAACGCCTCTCGGTACGGCCCGCGCATCTGGCGCGCCTGCAACTTCTGCATGATGAAGGGCGATTATTAACTGCCGGGCCGATGCCCGCAGTGGACAGTAACGATCCTGGGGTAGCCGGATTTACCGGGTCAACGGTGATTGCTGAATTTGAATCTTTAGAAGCGGCGCAATCCTGGGCTGATGCGGACCCCTACGTCGCAGCGGGCGTCTATGCGCAGGTTTCGGTCAAACCATATAAGAAGATCTTTTGAAAAGGATGGCCTGTTGGGCACCGCATACGGTGCCCTTTCTGGCTCACACACCGTGAATCGCAAAGAGTAATGAATTACGCTGACGATTAAAGATGCATTTCCTGATGGTATGGATACGCATATTACGGCGTGATTGCCCTTCAAGCCAACGCGCTTTACGGCGGCTCGCCTGACGTAGCATTCGCCAGCGCCCCACTTCCGTTCTACTACGCTTCATGTTTACGACTCTCACTGTAACAGAAGCGCCATTATACCCCCTCGCCGGATGCAGACCAGCGCTTTTCCCGTGTTTTTATTTGCCATGTGAATCCTGACGCGTAAACTCTTAACAACACGCTTTCTAAAGGATTTTTAAAGTTATGACAACCTTCTACACCGTGGTGAGTTGGCTGGTCATTTTGGGATACTGGGTTCTCATTGCCGGCGTCACATTACGTATTCTAATGAAACGGCGCGCAGTTCCCTCCGCAATGGCCTGGTTGTTAATCATCTATATCCTTCCGCTGGTCGGGATCATCGCCTATTTGTCCGTGGGCGAATTGCATTTAGGCAAACGTCGCGCCGAGCGTGCCCGCGCCATGTGGCCGTCTACCGCCAAATGGTTGAATGACCTCAAAGCCTGCAAACACATTTTCGCGCAAGAAAACAGTAGCGTCGCATCGTCCTTGTTTAAGCTGTGCGAACGACGTCAGGGGATTGCGGGCGTCAAAGGCAACCAGTTGCAATTGCTTACCGACTCCGATGATGTCATGCAGGCGCTTATTCGCGATATCCAACTGGCGCGGCATAATATCGAAATGGTGTTTTACATCTGGCAGCCAGGCGGCATGGCGGATCAGGTCGCTGAATCGCTAATGGCCGCCGCCCGCCGCGGCATCCATTGCCGGCTTATGCTGGACTCCGCGGGTAGCGTCGCTTTCTTCCGCAGCCCCTGGGCGGCCATGATGCGTAACGCTGGCATTGAAGTCGTAGAGGCGCTGAAGGTGAATCTGATGCGCGTCTTTTTACGCCGTATGGATCTTCGCCAGCACCGTAAAATGGTGATGATTGACAATTACATCGCCTATACCGGCAGTATGAATATGGTGGATCCGCGTTTTTTCAAACAGGATGCCGGCGTTGGGCAATGGGTCGATTTGATGGCGCGGATGGAGGGCCCCGTTGCGACAGCAATGGGGATTGTTTACTCCTGCGATTGGGAAATCGAGACGGGTAAACGCATTCTGCCTCCCCCGCCGGACATGAATATTATGCCGTTTGAGCAGGCCAGCGGGCATACCATTCATACCATTGCTTCCGGTCCTGGTTTTCCGGAAGATCTCATTCACCAGGCACTATTAACCGCCACCTATGCTGCGCGCGAATATTTAATTATGACCACGCCATATTTCGTCCCCAGCGACGATCTGCTGCACGCCATTTGTACCGCTGCGCAGCGCGGCGTGGATGTCAGTATTATCCTGCCCCGTAAAAATGATTCACTGCTCGTCGGCTGGGCCAGTCGCGCCTTTTTTAGCGAGTTACTGGCGGCGGGCGTGAAAATCTATCAGTTCGAAGGCGGGCTGTTGCATACCAAAAGCGTGCTGGTCGATGGCGAACTGAGCCTGGTCGGTACCGTGAATCTCGACATGCGTAGCCTGTGGCTTAATTTCGAGATTACGCTGGTCATTGATGATACGGGTTTCGGCGCCGATCTGGCTGCGGTACAGGACGATTATATTTCGCGCTCCCGCCTGTTAGATGCGCGTTTGTGGGTAAAACGTCCGTTATGGCAGCGTATTACCGAGCGATTGTTTTACTTCTTTAGTCCATTGCTGTAAAACGTGACCAACATGAGTAAACAGGTAGTCACTATGGAAATGGATCTGAACAATCGCCTGACTGAAGACGAAACGCTTGAGCAGGCTTACGATATTTTTCTTGAGTTGGCGGCGGATAATCTTGATCCGGCTGATATCATTCTGTTCAATTTGCAATTCGAGGAGCGCGGCGGCGCGGAGTTGTTTGATCCCGCTGAAGACTGGCAAGAGCACGTCGATTTTGACCTGAATCCAGACTTTTTTGCCGAGGTGGTGATTGGCCTGGCGGATACCGAAGACGGCGAAATTAACGACATTTTCGCCCGCGTTCTGCTGTGCCGGGAAAAGGACCACAAGCTGTGCCATATTCTCTGGCGCGAATAAGCGGTTCAGGCCGGATGGCGTCTGATTGCGCCCTCCGGCAAGCCTGTTTAATCCGGTAGCTTACTGCCGCATCGGTTACAATATTGCGCGCTATGTTCATGCTGGCTTTGCTGGCACTGCGGACATTTTCGCTGCCAGTGACGTTTTTGAAACGCGCTGCTCATGTGCGTGGTAATCAGTCCTGTAGGAATCGCAATCACCGAATAACCAATCAAAATAAGCACCGACGCGACAATACGTCCCAGCGGCGTATGCGGCGTAATATCACCGTACCCCACGGTTGTGACTGTCACTATCGCCCAATACACCGAGGCATTAAGCGTCGTGAAGCCATATTTCGGTCCTTCAATAAGATACATCAGGGCACCGAAAATAATCATCACGATCGCAATAAATGAATAGAACAGAATAAGCTGATGACGCGCGCTAATAATGGCGCTCCAGAATACGCGCAGGGATGGCATAAAGCGTAGCAGTTTAAGAATACGCAGCACGCGAATCGCTCGCATAGCGCGCCAGGCAAACATATAGTTCAGGCTAATTTCCGGCCACAGCCACATGACGTACAGCGGCAAAATCGTCACCAGATCAATAAATCCCCAGAAACTAAAAACGTATTTTGCCGGTTCGGGCCAGCTAAACAGTCTGAGCAAGTATTCACCGGTAAATATCAGGGTAACGCAGAGCTCCAGCCAGACAAAAATATGCCATTCATCAAATGTCAGGTGATATTCCGTTCCTACGCCTGATTCAACAAAAATAACCAGTACGCTAAGCAGCGCAAACAGCGCGCATAACCCTTCAAAACGGCGACCTGAGCGCGTAGTCAAATCGAACAGATTATGATAAAGACGACGGCGAACCGACGACAAAGAAAGTGACACGGTAACCTCACCTAAAAGAAGGGCTGACGAATTGTCAGCCCTTGCGATTATAACGGGTCTACTTTAAGGCAGGAAACGGCATGGCGAAAACTCCCTTCCAGCACCGGTCGAGTTTGCGCGCATTCTGGCCCGGCTAGCGGACAGCGTGTACGGAACACGCAGCCGGAAGGCGGGTTAATGGGCGAAGGTAATTCGCCCTCCAGCAATTGTATCTTCTTATTTCGCTCCAGATCGGGATCGGGAATCGGTACCGCCGACATCAGCGCTTTGGTATAAGGATGCAGTGGATTATGGTACACCTCATCATAGGTGCCCAATTCTACTGCATGACCGAGATACATCACCAGGACACGATCGGAGATGTGCTTTACGACCGCCAGGTCGTGCGCAATAAAAATCAACGACAGCCCCATCTCTCGCTGTAACTGCTGGAGCAAATTCACCACCTGCGCCTGAATAGAAACGTCCAGCGCCGACACCGGCTCATCGCAAATAATAAGCTTAGGTTCCAGGATCAACGCCCGGGCGATACCGATGCGCTGGCACTGCCCCCCGGAAAATTCATGGGGATAACGGTTGATGAGATTCGGCAGCAGCCCCACTTTCAGCATCATGGCTTTCACGCGGTCACGCACGTCCTGGCGCGAAAGTTTAGGATGATAAGTGCGCAGCGGTTCAGCGATAATTTCGCCAATCGTCATTCGCGGATTGAGTGACGCCAGCGGGTCCTGGAAAATCATCTGGATATCGCTGCGCACCTCGCGCCACTCATCCGCTTTCATGCCCAGCAGATCTTTTCCCAGCCAGGCGACTTTACCGTCTGTCGCCTTCACCAGACCAATAATGGCGCGCGCAAACGTCGACTTGCCGCAGCCGGATTCGCCCACCACGCCCAGCGTTTCGCCTTCATACAGGCGTAGCGTAACGCCGTCCACCGCTTTCACAGTTTTCGGCGGTTGCCAGAACCACTGCTTCCCTTCTTTGATATCAAAATGTACTTTCAGATCGGCGATTTCGAGGAGAACTTTACGTTGTTCAATCACAGCATTCATAGCAGTTCCTCCACCGGTTTAAAACAGGCGCGCAAGCGACCAAGACTGAACGCTTCAAGTGGCGGCGCATTATTGCAGATCTCCATCGCATGAGGACAACGCGGCTGGAATGGACAACCTTTAGGCAAACGCAATAAATTGGGAGGATTGCCCGGAATCGTCAGCATTTCCGCCCCCTCGCTATCCAGACGCGGCACCGCATTAAGCAGTCCTATCGAATACGGATGGACGGGCTGATAAAAAACATCGCGCGCCTTACCGTATTCCATGGTACGCCCGGCATACATTACCAGGACCTTATCGCAAATACCCGCGACCACGCCCAGATCGTGGGTAATCATGATAATGGCGGTATTAAATTCGCGCTTTAGCTCATTAAGCAAGGTCATAATCTGCGCCTGCACGGTAACATCAAGCGCGGTGGTAGGCTCATCGGCAATAAGCAGTTTCGGCCTGCACAACAGCGCCATCGCAATCATCACACGTTGACGCATTCCGCCGGAAAATTCGTGCGGGTACATTTTCATCCGTTTGCGCGCTTCCGGCATTTTTACGGCATCCAGCATTCTGACGGACTCTTCAAAAGCTTCCGCTTTGCTCATTCCTTTATGCAGCATCAGGACTTCCATTAACTGCTCCCCAACGCGCATATAAGGATTTAGCGAGGTCATCGGGTCCTGAAAAATCATCGAAATCTGTTCTGCGCGCAGCGTATTCAGTTCGCGCTCAGGTAGATTAAGAATTTCACGTCCGTTAAAGGTCGCGGAACCGCCGATTCGACCATTCGTCGCCAGCAGTCCCATTAATGCGAACGCCGTTTGCGATTTCCCCGATCCAGACTCGCCAACAATGCCTAACGTTTCTCCAGCGCGAAGCGTAAAGTTCAGATCGTTGACCGCCGTCACATCGCCATCAGGCGTAGCGAACGTAACACGAAGATCATTTACCTCCAGCAGTACATTCGCCGGTTGCGGCGCCTGAGTTGCGGTTTCTGATAAGCTCATGGCTGTACTCCTTAACGATCTTTCGGGTCGAGGGCATCACGCAGGCCATCGCCAATAAAGTTAAAACAGAATAACGTCACCACGAGAAAGCCAGCCGGAAACAGCAGCAGCCACGGTGAGACTTCCATTGAATTTGCGCCATCGCTCAACAACGCTCCCCAACTGCTTAACGGTTCCTGCGTCCCAAGCCCCAGGAAACTGAGGAAAGACTCAAACAGAATCATGCTGGGCACCAGCAACGATGCATACACTACCACTACGCCCAGGACGTTAGGCACAATATGGCGGATCACAATGCTGGCGGTCGACACACCACCCACCTGCGCGGCTTCGATGAACTCTTTACGTTTAAGACTTAGGGTTTGGCCACGCACGATACGCGCCATATCAAGCCAGGAGACCATGCCGATGGCGACGAAAATCAACAGAATGTTCTGCCCAAAAAACGTCACCAGCAAAATCACAAAGAACATAAACGGGAATGAGTTGAGGATCTCCAACAAACGCATCATCACAGAATCAATTTTGCCGCCCAGATAGCCGGACAGCGAGCCATACAGCGTTCCGACAATGACCGCCACCAGCGCGGCGGCAATCCCGACCATCAATGAGATACGCCCGCCGATGGCAACGCGCACCAACAGATCGCGCCCGGAAGAGTCAGTGCCGAAATAGTGACCGGACGCCATATCCGGCGCGCTGGACATCATGCCCCAGTCGGTATCGAAATAGGTAAATTGCGACAGCATAGGCGCCACTGTCACGAACAGGGCTATCAGAAACAGGACAATAAGACTGGCCACCGCCGCACGGTTATGCATAAAGCGCCGACGGGCATCTTGCCAAAGGCTGCGACCTTCCACCTCCAGCTTTTCACTGAAATTTTCCAGCGTCTCGCTGTTTTTCTTACTTAACATCATCGCGAGCTCCAGTATCAATAGCGAATTTTCGGGTCGATAACGGCATAGAGCACATCGACAATGGCGTTAAATAATATGGTCAGCGCCCCGACCAGAATGGTCAAACTTAACACCAGCGAGTAATCGCGGTTGAGCGCGCCATTAACGAAAAGCTGCCCAATGCCCGGTAAGCCATAAATCGTTTCGATCACCATTGAGCCGGTAATAATGCCGACAAAGGCTGGCCCCATATAGGATAAAACCGGCAGCAGCGCAGGTTTTAACGCATGGCGGAAGATGATTCTGCGCATCGGTAATCCTTTTGCCCGCGCGGTACGAATAAAGTTCGAATGCAGAACTTCAATCATTGAGCCGCGCGTAATACGAGCGATGCTGGCAATATAGGCCAGTGAAAGCGCGACCATCGGCAGGATCATAAATTTTAACGCCCCGCCGTTCCAGCCGCCGCCAGGCAGCCATTGCAAGGTTATCGCAAAGACCATCACCAGCAGCGGCGCCACCACAAAACTGGGGATAACGACGCCGGTCATGGCAAATCCCATCACCGTATAATCCCATCGCGTATTTTGCTTTAGCGCGGCAATCACGCCAGCGCTGACACCAATAATGACCGCCAGCAAAAAAGCGGCGGCGCCAAGTTTCGCCGAAACGGGGAAGCTGGCGGCAACCAGATCGTTGACCGTGTAATCTTTGTATTTAAACGATGGTCCAAAATCGCCATGCGCCAGCTGCTTCAGGTAGCTGAAGTACTGCGTCATGATGGGATCGTTCAGATGATATTTTGCTTCAATATTGGCCAGCACTTCCGGCGGCAATGCGCGCTCGCCGGTAAAAGGACTACCCGGCGCGAGGCGCATCATAAAGAAAGAGATGGTAATAAGAATAAACAGCGTCGGAATCGCTTCCAGACAGCGGCGTAAAATAAATTTCAACATTGCCCGTACCTTCTGGCCTGTGCCTTTACTTCCCGGACGTGACAAAAGATCCGCCAGGGAAAGTTATAGTGCGATGAAAAAAGACACCATGGGACAACCGCAGTTGTCCCATGTCTTGCCATTAATGTTTGATAATATATAAGTTTTTCACATAAATATTATCCAGCGGGTCTTTACCGGTATACCCGCCCACCCAAGGTTTCACCAGGCGCGCGTTAACGTAGTAATACACCGGCACAATAGCCGAGTCTTTATCTAACTGCTGCTCCGCTTTAGCGTAGAGTTCGCTGCGCTGCGTATCGTCCGCCACTTTCAGCGTGTCGGCAATCAGCTTATCAAACGCCGGGCTCTTATAATGCGCGGTGTTATTTGAACTGTCGGACAACATAGTATTCAGGAATGAGGTCGGTTCATTATAATCTGCGCACCACCCGGCTCTGGCGACATCAAAGGTGCCCTGATGACGGGTATCCAGGAAGGTTTTCCATTCCTGATTCTCCAGATTCACATTGACGCCCAGATTTTTCTTCCAGATAGACGCCACGGCAATGGCCAGTTTTTTATGCAGATCGGAGGTGTTATACAGCAGGTCGAATGTTAAGGGCTTATCCGCCGTAAAACCGGCTTCAGCCAACAATTTCTTCGCTTCTTCATTACGCTGTTGCTGGGACCATTTGAACCACTCAGGCTCTACCAGTTTTGCGCCATCGGTATACGGCGGCGTGTAGCTATAAGCGGGTAAATCGCCCTGATTTTTAACCTTATTAACAATAATGTCGCGATCTAACGCCAGTTTCAGCGCGGTACGCACGCGGACATCGTTAAACGGCGCTTTTTGATTATTAATTTCGTAATAATAGGTACACAAATAAGGGTCTACGCGGACTTCATTCGGGATCTCTTTCTTCAGTTTCTGGAATAATTCGATCGGCATATTGTTATAAGTCATATCGATCTCGCCGCTGCGGTAGCGGTTGACATCCGTCACCTCCGAAGAGATCGGCAAATAAGTCACCTGATTGATGACGGTTTTGGCGTTATCCCAGTATTGCGGGTTACGCTCCAGCACGATACGTTCGTTCACCACCCAGTTTTTTAACTTATAAGCGCCGTTAGTGACAATATTGGCTGGTTGCGTCCATTTATCGCCAAATTTTTCGACCGCCGATTTCGGTACAGGAGACACTGAAGGGTGGACCAACAATTTGTAGAAATAAGGCACCGGCTCACTTAAGGTCACTTCAAAGGTGTGATCATCAAGCGCTTTTACCCCCAGATCGGTGGCGGGTTTTTTACCGGCGATAATGTCATCGATATTAGCAATATGACCGTATTGCAGATAGCTGGCGTACGGCGATGCCGTATTAGGATCGGCCAGGCGTTGCCAGCTATAAACGAAATCATGGGCGGTGACGGGCGTACCATCTGACCATTTCGCATTTTCACGTAGATGGAATGTCCAGACTTTAAAATCTTTATTTTCCCATTTTTCCGCGACGCCCGGTGAAGGATGCCCCTCGACATCACTAATTAATAAGCCTTCAAAGAGATCACGGCTGACGTTCGATTCCGGCACGCCTTCAATTTTATGCGGGTCGAGAGACTGCACTTCTGATCCATTATTACGTACCAACGTTTGCTTGTCGGCTAACTGAACGCCGGCGGGCACGTCTGCCGCAGTCGCGGCGCTGGCGGCGATGAGCGCAGTGAGTATTCCCGCTGCAATCAAACTTTTTTTCGTGATGTTAGACATTGTGTTTGTACTCCACTCATTATAATTACTGGTTTTTACCAGCCTGTTTAATCCCGTCAGGGTTCCTGTGCAGCACTGGTGGTGTACTGCCAGGTCTGTCACTGCTTTTGCTATCACCGACTTTATTTATTCTGACGATTCGTTCGATCGCCTTTCGTCGATTCGGTATACGACGTACCTGCCCACGTCGCACGTTATTTCTGACAACCATCTAAATGAAAATAGTTATCAACAATGTGAAATCTTCTGCAAAATGTTTGGCCGAAAAGTATCAAATGCGTTTCTGAACCGCCAATTCATTTTACAATTTTGTTAACCAATTCTCTTTTATGGAAAATTTCCTGCCCAGAAAAACAGTTCAAGAATGTTAAAAAGCTTTAATTTATTCTTTATAATCAACAATTTGAAAGAAAGCCGTCTCGCTGTCACAGCGTAGGATATACCTGCGCCAGAAAACACACACAAATTTAACAAATGCTCATTATTTAGCACATTCATCTACGATGGAGCTGAAACAACTAATAACATTTCAATAATCCTTCATCAAGCCCCAGAGTATGGTGTGAATAAAATAACAGACCTACCGCTTCTCACGGACTCAGTAATGTTGATAATAGTTTGATTAATAAAAATAAATAGCATTAGATTATATTAGTATTTTTTATCATTTAAACGCTGAATGCTTATCAAAGTAAGAAGTGTTACGTGGGAATGTCACTGGGAATGTCACAAGGCGGCCCCCTTACGGCGCCGCCTGTAAATCAACAGGTGGGAGTTTAGTTGAGCAAGCCGGGGAAAATGCCTTTTATTCCTGTGACAATAAATTCGATGCCGAGCGCCATTAACAACAACCCCATGATTCGGGTAATAACGTTGATACCGGTTTGCCCCAGCAAACGAACCAGCCACGGCGCCATACGGAACACGCCCCAGCAGCAAAGCGCAAAAAGCGCAATGGCAACTGAAAAGCCAAGCAAATGCGCGATGCTGTGATAACGCGTCCCCCAGACGATAGTGGAGCTAATCGCCCCTGGCCCTGCCATTAACGGCAGCGCTAACGGCACAACGCCAATGCTCTCGCGTATGGCCGTCTCTGACTTTTCTTGCTTGTTTTGTTTATCTTCCCCCAGCTTCCCGCTGATCATCGACATTGCAATGGTGACAACCAGGATACCGCCCGCAATTCTGAACGAGTCAATAGAAATACCAAACAGCTGCAGGATGCCATCGCCGAGGAATAAGGAACTCCACAAGATAATCGCAACCGACAGATTCGCGGTGAGGTTAGTTTTATTACGCGCCGTGGCCGTCTGGTAGCTGGTCATGCTGATGAAAACGGGGATAATCCCCACCGGGTTAACCAGCGCAAAGAGCCCGATAAAGAACTTAAAGTAAACAGGAAAATCAAAAAGCGGTTGAATCACGGTTAGCTCCGAAGCGTTAGCCGGATGAAGTCAATTTTCGTTAATGATCAAAACGCGCAGAAGATACGCCTTTTATTCGCATAGTTCACCTCTTATCTACACCTAATTTCATCCATTCATCGCTGTTATTTATATGTACTCGTTATGCTAATCCACTCACTCTTCATGACAACGATTTCTTAACAATTTACATAAAAGGCTAAAATGGCCTGCTGAAAGGTGTCAGCTTTGCGTAATCTTGATTTAGATCACACAATCGCTACTCAGAAGTGAGTAATCTTGCTTACGCCACCTGGACGTAACGCGTTAGAGTTAAATGATACTAACGCAGAAGCTCTTTTAGTAAATCAGAGCGAAACGGACGTTAAGTAACCACCTGAATTTCAGGCATTTATACAAAGTATCGTCGATCTGTCTATACTCACGTATCGCGCAGATGATTTACTAAAAAAGTTTAACATTATCAGGAGAGCATTATGGCTGTTACTAATGTCGCTGAACTTAACGCACTCGTAGAGCGTGTAAAAAAAGCCCAGCGTGAATATGCCAGTTTCACTCAAGAACAGGTCGACAAAATCTTCCGCGCCGCCGCTCTGGCAGCCGCTGATGCCCGCATTCCGCTGGCCAAAATGGCCGTCGCCGAATCCGGTATGGGTATCGTGGAAGACAAAGTGATTAAAAACCACTTCGCTTCTGAATATATTTACAATGCCTATAAAGATGAAAAAACCTGCGGCGTGCTGTCTGAAGACGACACCTTCGGGACCATCACCATTGCTGAACCTATCGGCATTATTTGCGGTATCGTTCCAACCACTAACCCAACCTCTACCGCGATCTTCAAATCGCTGATTAGCCTGAAGACCCGTAACGCCATCATCTTTTCTCCGCATCCGCGCGCTAAAGAAGCAACCAACAAAGCGGCAGACATCGTTCTGCAAGCGGCTATCGCTGCCGGCGCGCCGAAAGATCTGATTGGCTGGATCGATCAACCTTCCGTAGAACTGTCAAATGCGCTGATGCATCACCCTGACATTAACCTGATCCTTGCGACCGGTGGTCCGGGCATGGTTAAAGCAGCATACAGCTCCGGTAAACCGGCTATCGGCGTAGGCGCAGGCAACACCCCGGTTGTCATTGATGAAACCGCTGACATCAAACGCGCTGTGGCGTCTGTTCTGATGTCTAAAACCTTCGATAACGGCGTAATCTGTGCTTCTGAACAGTCTGTTGTCGTTGTTGATTCCGTCTATGATGCCGTTCGCGAACGTTTCGCCAGCCACGGCGGCTACATGCTGCAGGGCCAGGAGCTGAAAGCGGTTCAAAACGTTATCCTGAAAAATGGCGCTCTGAACGCCGCTATCGTCGGTCAGCCAGCCTACAAAATCGCTGAACTGGCAGGCTTCTCCGTACCAGAAACCACCAAGATTCTGATCGGTGAAGTTACGGTCGTTGATGAAAGCGAACCGTTCGCACACGAAAAACTGTCTCCGACTCTGGCGATGTACCGTGCGAAAGATTTCGAAGAAGCGGTAGAAAAAGCAGAAAAACTGGTCGCTATGGGCGGTATCGGTCACACCTCCTGCCTGTACACTGACCAGGATAACCAGCCAGAACGCGTTGCTTACTTCGGTCAGATGATGAAAACCGCGCGTATCCTGATCAACACCCCGGCCTCTCAGGGTGGTATCGGTGACCTGTACAACTTCAAACTCGCACCTTCCCTGACGTTGGGTTGTGGTTCCTGGGGTGGTAACTCCATCTCTGAAAACGTTGGTCCGAAACACCTGATCAACAAGAAAACCGTTGCTAAGCGAGCTGAAAACATGTTGTGGCACAAACTTCCGAAATCTATCTACTTCCGCCGTGGCTCTTTGCCCATCGCGCTGGATGAAGTGATTACTGATGGCCACAAACGTGCGCTCATCGTGACTGACCGCTTCCTGTTCAACAACGGCTACGCAGACCAGATCACCTCTGTGCTGAAAGCGGCTGGCGTTGAAACCGAAGTTTTCTTCGAAGTTGAAGCCGACCCGACGCTTTCCGTTGTTCGTAAAGGCGCTGAGCTGGCGAACTCCTTCAAACCGGACGTAATCATCGCGCTGGGCGGCGGTTCCCCGATGGACGCCGCGAAAATCATGTGGGTCATGTACGAACATCCGGAAACTCACTTCGAAGAACTGGCGCTGCGCTTTATGGACATCCGTAAACGTATCTACAAGTTCCCGAAAATGGGCGTGAAAGCGAAAATGATCGCCGTCACCACCACTTCCGGTACCGGTTCTGAAGTCACACCGTTTGCGGTTGTGACCGACGATGCAACCGGTCAGAAATATCCGCTGGCTGACTATGCCCTGACCCCGGATATGGCGATTGTCGATGCCAACCTGGTGATGGATATGCCGAAGTCCCTGTGTGCGTTCGGTGGTCTGGATGCGGTAACTCACGCCCTGGAAGCTTATGTTTCCGTACTGGCTTCTGAGTTCTCTGACGGTCAGGCTCTGCAGGCTCTGAAACTGCTGAAAGAAAACCTGCCGGCGTCTTACCACGAAGGGTCTAAAAACCCGGTTGCGCGTGAACGTGTTCACAGTGCAGCGACTATCGCCGGTATCGCGTTTGCCAACGCCTTCCTCGGTGTATGTCACTCCATGGCGCACAAACTGGGCTCTCAGTTCCACATTCCGCACGGTCTGGCGAACGCCCTGCTGATTTGTAACGTTATCCGCTACAACGCGAATGACAACCCGACCAAGCAGACCGCTTTCAGCCAGTACGATCGTCCGCAGGCACGCCGCCGTTACGCTGAAATTGCTGACCACCTGGGCCTGAGCGCGCCGGGCGACCGTACCGCCGCTAAGATTGAAAAACTGCTGGCATGGCTGGAAAGCATTAAAGCTGAGCTGGGCATTCCTAAGTCTATCCGTGAAGCAGGCGTGCAGGAAGCTGACTTCCTGGCACACGTTGACAAACTGTCTGAAGATGCCTTCGATGACCAGTGCACCGGCGCTAACCCGCGTTATCCGCTGATCTCCGAACTGAAACAGATTCTGCTGGATACCTACTACGGTCGTGATTTCACCGAAGGTGAAGTTGCAGCGAAGAAAGACGTCGTTGCCACACCGAAAGCAGAGAAGAAAGCGAAAAAATCCGCTTAATTCGTTATCTGCTTTAGCATGACAAAAACGGCCTCAATTGAGGCCGTTTTTTTGTTTTACCTGTTTATCTGATGCCTGAAGGCGCTATGCTGATCATCTGGCCTACGTGCTCACGGCACGCCCTTCGTCAGGAGGCCTGAATAATGACCTCCAAAGCGCTACAGGGCGTTTTATAAGCCGATCTTTACCTCAGGTATCATATGTGCCGATGGCGCTCCTGAATCGCCGTCAGTGAGCCCTCCTCCAGCGCGTCCTTATAATGCTTACGGCAAACTGAAACGTAGCGTTCATTCCCGCCAATAACCACCTGTTCGCCTTCGTTATAAGGCCTGCCGTCCTGATCAAGGCGCAGAACCATACTGGCTTTACGACCGCAGAAACAGATAGTTTTTAATTCCACCAGCTTATCTGACCATGCCAGCAAGTATTGGCTGCCGACAAAGAGCTCCCCACGAAAGTCTGTTCGTAGCCCATAGCAAAGTACTGGAATATCTAATTTGTCGACAACCTCGGATAATTGATAAACCTGCTGGCGAGTCAAAAACTGGCTTTCGTCGACTAACACGCAATGTATTGTCTGCCGCGCGCTCTCGGCACGAATCTCTTCAAACAAGGATGTATTTTGGTTAAACAATTTTGCCGGCGACGACAAACCGATACGAGAGCTGACTTTGCCTGCGCCGAAACGATCGTCGATTTCCGCCGTATATACGACGGTACGCATCCCGCGTTCCTGATAATTGTATGAAGATTGCAGCAGTGCAGTCGACTTACCCGCATTCATTGCCGAATAGTAGAAATATAGCTGTGCCATTGGTCGCAGGACCTCACCTGAGTGAAATAAAGATTGGCGGGATTGTACCATAATTTACCGACGCGACGGCGCGGCTCGCGCTCCGGTGAGTATTAAGAATTGTACAAACATCGCTCACTATACCCAAAATAATTCGCGTTGCTTAAAGGCGGCAAGGGAGTGAGTCCCCAGGAGCATAGATATCTATGTGGCTGGGGTGAGCGAGCGTAGCCAACACATAAGCAACTTGAAGTATGAAGGGTATATACACATTCCTTCACAAATTATGCCGTTAAAATTCATCAACAATGCTTATCATCACCCGCCAATATGAAAACCTTGTACTTATTGTTACCGTTACTCATACCCGGTGCAAAGTAATAGGGTTTTCTTGTAAGGAAAGCTAATACAAGAGATTGATATCTCTGCAATGAGATCGTATTTCATCATGATAAAATGTGACCTGACTCCTAAATTTTTAGCGACAGACGGTGAGTATCCCCCCTGCCAATAAGCTCTTTTTTGTGCGGCGTCTCAAGGAAAATTTAAGTTGAGATAATTAAAACGTGTGCTTAATAAAGCGTAATTTTGAATTCCTTACATTCCTGGCTATTGCACAACTGAATTTATCGCTCTATTATTAGCTCAACAAACCACCCCAATATAAGTTTGAGATTACTACAATGAGCGAAGCACTTAAAATTCTGAACAACATCCGTACTCTTCGTGCGCAGGCAAGAGAATGTACTCTGGAAACGCTTGAAGAAATGCTGGAAAAATTAGAAGTTGTCGTTAATGAGCGTCGTGAAGAAGAAAGCGCTGCTGCTGCTGAAGTGGAAGAACGCACTCGTAAACTGCAACAGTATCGTGAAATGTTAATTGCCGACGGCATTGACCCGAATGAACTGCTGAATAGCATGGCTGCCGCTAAATCCGGCACCAAAGCTAAACGCGCAGCTCGTCCGGCTAAATATAGCTATGTTGACGAAAACGGTGAAACTAAAACCTGGACTGGCCAGGGTCGTACACCGGCTGTAATCAAAAAAGCAATGGAAGAACAAGGTAAGCAACTGGAAGATTTCCTGATCAAGGAATAATTTACTTCCTGGATGCTTAAAATCCCGCCGCTGGCGGGATTTTTTTTGCCTGAGCTCTCTGCTGACGACCCCAGGCATAAAAAAAGCGCCGGATTTACCAGCGCTTCTGTTAAAAAATTTATAACGTATCGTTACTTCTTAATACCCATTTCTTCTTCAAGCCAGGCTTTAAATTCAGCACCCAGCGAATTATGACGGATGCCATATTCAACGAATGCCTGCATATATCCTAACTTATTACCACAGTCATGGCTTTTACCCTTCATGTGGTAGGCTTCAACCGTTTCTTTTTCGATCAGCATATCGATAGCATCGGTCAACTGAATTTCATCCCCGGCGCCCGGAGGGGTTTTCGCCAGCAACGCCCAGATATCCGCGCTCAACACATAACGCCCAACAATCGCAAGGTTAGACGGCGCAACATCCGCTTTTGGTTTTTCAACCACGCCAACCATCGGCACACTTTCGCCCGGCGCCAGCTCAACGCCTTTGCAATCTACCACGCCGTATGCAGTCACATCTTCTACCGGCTCAACCATAATCTGGCTATTGCCGGTTTCGTCGAAACGGCGGATCATTTCAGCCAGGTTATCCTGAGACAGGTCGGACTCATATTCGTCAAGAATAACGTCTGGCAGAATAACAGCGACAGGTTCGTTTCCGACAACGGGATGCGCGCACAATACGGCATGGCCCAGGCCTTTTGCCAGCCCTTGACGTACCTGCATAATAGTGACATGCGGAGGGCAAATAGACTGAACCTCCTCCAGAAGCTGACGCTTAACGCGTTTTTCCAGCATCGCTTCCAGCTCAAAACTGGTATCAAAGTGGTTTTCAATAGAGTTTTTAGACGAGTGCGTAACAAGCACGATTTCAGTAATGCCAGCAGCGATACATTCGTTCACGACGTACTGAATTAATGGCTTATCAACCAGCGGCAGCATCTCTTTCGGGATAGCTTTGGTCGCTGGCAGCATCCTGGTTCCCAATCCCGCGACCGGGATAACGGCTTTTTTGACTTTCGAATTAAGGGCAGCCATTTAAAATTCTCCTGGACTGTTCATGTATTGAACGTGTTCATTAATCTGTATCGTGTTCCAGTATATCAGTACCAGAACAAGCCTCAGGTCCAAAAAGGACTTATATTGGTATAATTAAGACAAATACTTATAAATCTGCCGCAGATAGTAACACTCGTCGGGAAAGGCCGGTAAAGCAATTTCCGCTCACTCTTCCGTTTGGTCATTCCGCAGACAACATCAATCGCAGACGCCCTCCTGCGCCCCATATTTGACACTGCCATGAGTCGCAACGCTGGCTTAATTGGTTAAGGTAGGCGTTACCCAATGTTCCTAGCGGCACGCCGCTGCTAATTTGAACCTGATGAGCGCCCGTATTTAAGGTGGCGTTCAATCCGGCGGAGACGAGAATCAAATTTTTGAGCTCACTGTGATAGTAGCCGACAAATAGCGGGAATTGCCCAGGTAAATTGGCTTGTCTGAGCAGATGATTTACCTGTTTTAATAGCGCGCCTAACTCCGGTAAACGGTGCTTTTGTTGGCCGAGCTGATCCTGCAATAAGCCGTTAAATAGCGCTCGCAGCAACAATGCGGCTAACACGCCGTTATCGCCCGCCCGGGTGACATCCAGGCAATAAAATGCCAGTTCGTTATCAGATAGCGGCGCAATATCCAGCACCAGTCCAGGCTGATCGGCGGAGACGAGCTGCCGGTAATTAATGCGGCAATGGGAAATCACCTGCTGTACCGGGGGCTGCAATTCCTGCAACAATTGCGCTGCGGCGGTTGGATTACTCACCATTGCATCCCAGTCACGAAACAGGCGTTCTTCTTCTTCAACCCGCGAGTTAAACATATTAGGGTATAAGCAAGCGAATACGGTTTCCCGCAAGCGGTTGAGATCTTTTACCGGCTTCAGCAAGACATCTTCAACCCCAAGGCGTAACGCTTTGGCGATATCCGCCATATTTTCTGTTGCGGAAATAACCAGAATAGGCGTCTGGTCTCCGCGATTACGTAAGTTTTCTACCAGTTTGAGACCGTTCATTCTCGGCATAGCGATATCACATATCATGAGATCAGGGGTAAAACGCCCCATCAACTCCAGGGCATCCACCCCGTCGCCTGCCAATGCCGTTGTCGCTCCCAAAGAGGAAAACCACGAATCCAGAAGCGAGCGAAATACAGGCTCGTCTTCAACAATAAGAATCTGTTTTCCGACCAATGGCTGCGTCATGTTCTCTCCCCTGACTGGCTTTAATCAATAGTGGCATGGTATTGCCGCTTGCGCCTGTCAGAATTTGCTTAAGTGATCGTAAAAGGTACATTAAACGTCGGTACGCACCAAGGGTATAAGTTCGTCCATCTTTTTCTCTACGGCTAACTGACCCGCCGCAATAGCGGCATGGGCGCGATGAAAATCCAGCGTAGAGATTTGCGGACAGAATGGTTGAATGAGAATATCAGGCGGATCGCCAGCCATACGGTTACGTTTAAGACGATTTTCCAACACCTGAATGGAGGTTGTCATGATTTCCATTGCCCCAGGCGAACTCACGCCACGGCGTGAAGTCAGGCTACTGAAACGTTCTTTTAAACGCTTATGCCAGGGCAGCGCATCATCGCTCTCTTCATTGATATTCCCGACATTTACAGAGAGTAAATCTTGCTGCATGAGGTGGGCATCATGTTGCAGGTCTACCGCAATAACGATATCGGCCCCCAGCGCCCTGGTTAACGAAACAGGTACCGGATTAACGACTGCGCCATCTACCAGCCAGTAACCGTTATGCTCAACCGGAGACATCAGCCCTGGCATACTGCAAGACGCGCGTACAGCAAGGTGTAGATCGCCTTCAGTAAACCATAGCTCTCGTCCAGTGCTAAGATTCGTCGCGACCGCGCCAAAACGTCTTGAACAGTGGTCAAAATCCGTGACGGGCATAATATCCCGATAGTGATTAAATACGCGTTCGCCGCGAAGCAACCCTCCTCTGCCCCAGGATACATCCATCAGGCGTAAAACATCCCAGTAGCGGAATGAACATACCCACTGTTCAAGCGCCGATAATTTATTACAGGCATACGCGGCGCCGACCAGTGAACCTATTGAGCATCCTGCAACGATATCAATATCAATGCCTGTTTGCTTGAGGGCTTTGATGACCCCAATATGAGACCATCCTCTCGCTGCGCCAGATCCCAGCGCCAGCCCTATTTTCATTTTTCTCATCGTACTTAACGACTTCCCCTGGCTTCAAGACGTAGCAACATCGCCACTGCTCAGTTAACATAATGCCACCCTGGCGTTCAACGCCGTTTTTTATATTCAGGGAGATTATTGTGTCTCAGCCTTGTCCCTGTGGTAGCGCTGACGAGTATAGCCTATGTTGTGGTCGTATTGTGTCCGGAGAACGAGTAGCACCCGATCCGTCACATCTCATGCGCTCTCGTTACTGCGCTTTTGTGATGAAAGACGCAGATTACTTAATTAAGAGCTGGCATCCAACCTGCAATGCGGCCGCGTTTCGTGATGATATCATCGCCGGATTTGCCAATACCAGGTGGCTCGGCCTGACTATTTTTGAACATACCTGGTCAGAAGCAGAAAATACAGGGTATGTTAGTTTTATCGCGCGCTTTTCCGAACAAGGGAAAACCGGGGCGATTATCGAACGCTCTCGTTTTATCAAAGAAAACGGTCAGTGGTATTATATTGACGGTACCCGCCCGCAGTTGGGTCGAAATGATCCCTGCCCGTGCGGTTCAGGCAAAAAATTTAAAAAGTGCTGCGGCCAGTGACGCCTGACAGTATCGATACAGCAAACACTCTCAACAGGATTTTTCCGGCAATGCAATCACTACAACGTAAAGTTCTGCGTACTATTTGTCCCGATCAAAAAGGCCTTATCGCGCGGATTACCAACATTTGCTATAAGCACGAGCTTAATATTGTGCAAAACAATGAATTTGTGGACCATCGCACCGGACGCTTTTTTATGCGGACCGAGCTGGAAGGCATCTTCAATGATTCCACTCTTCTGGCCGATCTGGACAGCGCCTTACCGGAAGGCTCTGTTCGTGAACTCAATCCCGCCGGACGCCGTCGGGTAGTGATTCTGGTTACCAAAGAGGCGCATTGTCTGGGCGACCTGCTGATGAAAGCCAACTATGGCGGGCTGGATGTTGAAATCGCCGCGGTCATTGGCAACCATGAAACGTTACGCTCGCTGGTTGAACGTTTTGAGATCCCTTTCGAACTGGTCAGCCATGAGGGATTAACGCGTGAAGAGCATGACACGAAGATGGCGGACGCCATTGATGCCCATCAACCGGACTATGTGGTGCTGGCCAAGTATATGCGTGTTTTGACGCCAGGTTTTGTGGCGCGCTTCCCGAACAAAATTATCAATATCCACCACTCATTCCTGCCGGCGTTTATCGGCGCGCGTCCTTATCATCAGGCCTATGAGCGCGGCGTGAAAATCATCGGCGCTACCGCGCACTATGTGAATGATAATCTGGATGAAGGCCCAATCATTATGCAGGACGTGATTCATGTCGATCACACTTACACCGCAGAAGATATGATGCGTGCCGGGCGCGACGTTGAGAAAAACGTATTAAGCCGCGCGCTGTATCAGGTTCTGGCGCAGCGGGTCTTTGTTTACGGCAATCGGACGATTATTCTTTAATCGTCAGTAATATGAATTGATTAGCTTTAATCCGTTACGGATGAAAAGTACGCAAACAGTTCATTTCAGGCAAAGGAATGCTTTACAGCGGCGTGTCATTTGATATGATGCGCCCCGCTTCCCGAAAGGAAGCGGGCCAGTATTAAGCATTACCCCGTGGTGGGGTTCCCGAGCGGCCAAAGGGAGCAGACTGTAAATCTGCCGTCATCGACTTCGAAGGTTCGAATCCTTCCCCCACCACCATTATTCACTACAGCGATGTAGTTAACTCGATGAGCAATGCAGAAGTTTGCACTTGTCGGGGAAGGGTGAGAACCTTCGATTAAGGTTCGACTCGAGCGAAAGCGAGAGAACGTTGCCAACGGCAACGGCCCGTAGGGTGAGGAGCGAAGCGACGAATAATCCTTCCCCCACCACCATTATTCACTACAGCGATGTAGTTAACTCGATGAGCAATGCAGAAGTTTGCACTTGTCGG
>NZ_JBGDXT010000003.1:0-144635 GCF_046550615.1 Salmonella sp. SAL04214 | reverse complement strand
AAGCGAGAGAACGTTGCCAACGGCAACGGCCCGTAGGGTGAGGAGCGAAGCGACGAATAATCCTTCCCCCACCACCATCTTCAAGCTTTACCTACAATTTGAATTACCCCTGGTGGGGTTCCCGAGCGGCCAAAGGGAGCAGACTGTAAATCTGCCGTCATCGACTTCGAAGGTTCGAATCCTTCCCCCACCACCATCATGATCTTCAGAAAGCATCTAACCTTCATTCGACATCGGTTTGTCATAATTCTATCCATATGGGGAAGGATGAGAAGCTTCGACTAAGGTTCGATTCGAGCGAAAGCGAGAAAGCGTTGCCGCAGGCAACGACCCGAAGGGCGAAGCGCGCAGCGCTGAGTCATCCTTCCCCCACCACCATTACTTCATAAGGCACCAATTTCAAATCAATCAGCACTGCCCCGTATCCTTACCCCACAGGCAGACTTCACACCATGGTGCCATAGCTTATTGGTTATCTTATCAATACTTCTTCCTGGCAATCTTTTTCGCCTCCTTTGACTGGTCAATTTTTCGCCAGATGAGATTAAAGGCGGCATATGTCTCGCTAAGTTGATCTGGGGTAAGCGTTCCCTTGAGTCGGTTTCTTTCGGCAATGAGCGCTGAACAATCATCCTTAGATTTTTCCGTATACATACTTGCCATGTAATACCAAATATAGGCCTGCTTATTATCTTTAGGCACACCCTGGCGCCCATGAGCATAAATTTCCCCAAGCGCTGATTGTGCCGGAGTAAACCCCTGCTCTGCCGCTTTGAGGTACCACTTCAGCGCATTCCGGCTATTTTCAGGCACGCCTCTTCCCGTGCTATATGCTACGCCAAGCTGATATTGCGCTTTCGCAAAATCCTGTTTTGCTGCTTTTCGATACCATGCGATAGCCTGTCTGTCGCTTTGCGCGACGCCGCGACCAAAAGCAGACATGATGCCCAGATGCGTTTGCGCAGCAGGCAGCCCCTGGCGAGCGGCTTTGCGATACCACGCCAGCGCCTGTTGGTAGTCCTGAGAAACGCCCTCACCCTGCATAAACATCACGCCGATCGCATCCTGCGCCTCGGCCAATCCTTGCGCTGCGGCTCTGCGATACCACTCCAGCGCCAGGTTGTGATCTTTCAATAAGTGATAACCGTTGTAATACCATACGCCAAAATTGTACTGTACCTTTGCCATCACGCGTTGCGCTGTTTTTCGATACCACGTCTGAGAGTGAACCCGGTCAGCGGGATGCGCTTTATCATAGAGCGCATCCAGCGGAATGTGGCCTGGCGTATAGCTGCTTGGTATACCTTTATTAAGCCAGTAAACTGCCTGACGATAATCCTGAGGCACGCCTTCACCATAAAAATAGGCAACACCGAGATAAAGTTGCGCGGGGTAGTACATATTTTCCGCCGCTTTACGCATCAAGATCGCCGTTTGCTGATAATCCTGAGGAACGCCCTGACCGTGGGCGTACATTACTCCAAGCTTAAATTGTGCTGACGAAGCTGAACCCTGTCCGCGGACAACACCCGCATCATTGGTTGGAGAGGCGGCTTTTCGATACCACTCCAGCGCTAGCTGGGTATTTTGGGGAAACCCATCGCCATACATATAGGCGTCACCGAGGATTTCTTGCGTACTACTATCCCCTAGCTCTGCCGCCTTGCGATACCACTCCAGCGCTTTTTGTCGACTAAGTGGAAAATTTTCACCATAGTTGTAATGATAGCCAAGGATGAAATAGGAAAAATCAGAACCTTGTTTACCCGCTTTCTCCAGCCATTTTATGGCTAGTTTATAATCAGGCTTAACGTATCGCCCCTCCGCATACCAGCTTCCAAGCGAGAACTGCGCGCTTTCATCTCCTTGTTCCGCTTTTTGCTCTAATTCCTGAACGTACTGGCATTCTTCTGAGTCGGGGGGATAGCGATCCTCGCAGACAGCAGCGTGAGCCATTTTTGAAATAAATATATTTAATATTATTATTTTGAAAATTGATGAAAAACGCATACAACTATCCTTATTGTCGTTTATGGCGTGATAATATGCTGCATCATCCTTTTTCTGCTTACAAAAAACTCGCACAGATGCTGAATAAACCCAAAAACAAAGAGTCCGGATTCAGATGCCAGACATGGCAGATCCGCTGTAAACGAAACAAGGCGGCGGTCGATAAGGCATTTATGCCGCACTCCGGCAAACAGCCATAAAAAAACTCCGCCGAAGCGGAGTTTAGGGCATCGAGAGAAAATCAGTGACGCGCACGTACAATCTGGTATTTGCGGGTCAGATACTCGACCGGCACGCTCCAGATATGCACCAGGCGCGAGAATGGGAATAACAGGAACAGCGTCATCCCCAGTACCAGGTGCATACGGAAGATAAAAGCTACACCGTCCAGATGTGCGGATGCGCCACCGTGGAAGGTCACAACTGACTGCGCCCACCCGACCAGCTTCATCATTTCACTCCCGTCCATATGCTGGGCGGAAAACGGAATGGTCAGCAGCCCCAGCGCGCACTGAATCACCAGCAGCGAGAGAATCAAAATATCTGCGCCGGTAGTGGTGGCGCGGACACGTGGGCTAAACAGGCGACGCTTGAGCAGTAAAATACCGCCAACCAGCGTCAGCACGCCGCAGGCGCCACCGGCAATCATCGCCATCTTCTGTTTCACGTCGACCGGCAGAAAAGCTTCATACATCCAGTGCGGCGTTAACATGCCCAGGAAGTGACCGGCGAAAATACCCAGAATCCCAATGTGGAACAGGTTTGACGCCAGGTTCATTCCTTTGCGATCCAGCATCTGACTGGAAGCCGCCCGCCAGGTGTACTGGCCGTAGTCGTAACGTAACCAGCTACCGATCAGAAATACCGATCCGGCAATGTACGGGTAGATATCAAAGAAGAACATATTCAGGAAGTGCATTAGTGCTGTCCTCCGGTGGTGATATTCAGATATTGCGGCGCCACGGCCCCGGCAAAACGACGCTGGTGAGCGGAGATTTCCGACTCGCCACACCCTTGATCGGCGAAGAATTTCACCTGCTCTTCTTCCCAGACCGCATCCAACGCCTGTGGGGTATCATCACGTGCTTCATTCGCAATTTTTTCAGCCACTTTATCGCTGTCGATAACGGTATTCGCCAGTTTTAACAGCAGATCGAACAGCACCGCATAACGGCTGTCACGCTGTTGCAAACGTGCGCTGAGCAGCGCCAGAATCGGCGCGATATCCTGTAACCCCCCTAACGCTTCGCTTTTCGGCAATTGCGCAAGGTATTCCAGATACAGCGGCAGATGATCGGGCAGTTCGCGGCTGTCGAGCTGCAAACCGTGCTGCTCATACTGTGCCATCAGGTCAACCATCGCCTGACCGCGATCGCGGGATTCCCCGTGTACATGTTCAAACAGCAGCAGCGATGTAGCGCGACCACGGTCAAACAGTTCACTGTAGGCGGCCTGTACATCCAGCATGTCCTGCGCGGTTAAATCGCGCAGGAAAACGCCCAGAGTCTGGGCATCCTCTTTATCCAGGTTCTCAGATGACGCGAGCGCATCGAACAACTCCTGCTGATGCTGCCACAGGGCAGCATCCGGGTACTCGAGCAGACGCGAAACAATGACGAGTTCAATCATGCGTGCGGCTCCGTTTTGCTGGTCACATCAACAGCGTCGATGCGGCGGCTGTTGAACAGATTGAATTTGGTATCAGACCCGTGGCAACCATCGCCGAAGGTAAAGCCACAACCGCTTTTCTCCGGGAATGCGTCACGCGCCAGTTCACGATGGCTGCTCGGTACCACAAAGCGATCTTCATAATTAGCAATCGCCAGGTAACGATACATTTCCTGCGCCTGGGCTTCGCTTAAACCCACCTCTTCCAGCGCGCGGGTATCCACTTTACCGTCTACGGTTTCCGCACGTTTGTAGTGACGCATCGCCAGCATCCGTTTCAGCGCCAACAGTACCGGCTGGGTGTCGCCAGCGGTCAACAGGTTCGCCAGGTACTGCACCGGGATACGCAGACTGTCTACATCCGGCAGAATACCGTTGCTGCCCAGTTCACCCGCGTCGGCGGCAGACTGAATCGGTGACAAAGGCGGCACGTACCAGACCATCGGCAGCGTGCGGTATTCCGGATGCAGCGGGAGCGCCAGCTTCCAGTCCATCGCCATTTTGTACACTGGCGATTGCTGCGCCGCATCGATCACGCTCTGCGGCACGCCGTCCTTCAGCGCCTGCTCAATGACAGCCGGATCGTTTGGATCGAGGAACACGTCCAGTTGACGCTGGTACAGATCTTTTTCGTTTTCCGTACTGGCGGCGCTTTCAATGGCATCTGCGTCATACAGCAGTACGCCAAGGTAGCGGATACGGCCCACGCAGGTTTCGGAGCAAACGGTCGGCTGACCGGCTTCGATACGCGGGTAGCAGAAGATGCACTTCTCGGACTTGCCGCTCTTCCAGTTGAAGTAAATTTTCTTGTACGGGCAACCGGTGATACACATCCGCCAGCCGCGGCACTTGTCCTGGTCGATCAGCACGATGCCATCTTCTTCACGCTTGTAGATAGCACCGCTCGGGCAGGTCGCCACGCACGCCGGGTTGAGACAGTGCTCGCACAGGCGCGGCAAGTACATCATGAAGGTGTTTTCGAACTGGCCGTACATCGCCTTCTGCATGTTTTCGAAGTTCTGGTCTTTGGCGCGTTTTTCGAACTCACCGCCCAGAATCTCTTCCCAGTTTGGCCCGCTGGTAATTTTGTCCATCCGCTGGCCGGTAATCAGCGAGCGCGGACGCGCGATCGGCTGATGTTTGCTTTCCGGCGCGGTATGCAGGTTCTGGTAGTCGTAATCAAACGGCTCGTAGTAGTCGTCGATGCCCGGCAGATGCGGGTTAGCGAAGATTTTACCCAGCAGCAGCGCCCGGTTGCCCATGCGCGGCTGTAGTTTGCCGTTGATTTTGCGGATCCAGCCGCCTTTCCATTTTTCCTGATTTTCCCAGTCATTCGGAAAACCAACGCCAGGCTTACTTTCTACGTTGTTGAACCACGCGTATTCCATACCTTCGCGACTGGTCCAGACGTTTTTACAGGTGACTGAACAGGTATGACAGCCGATGCACTTATCGAGATTCAGCACCATGCCGACTTGTGAACGAATTTTCATTTTACGCTCTCCTGTACCTGGTCATTGCCTTCGCCATCCAACCAGTTAATGTTCTTCATCTTACGTACCACCACAAACTCATCGCGGTTGGAGCCGACGGTACCGTAGTAGTTAAAGCCGTAGGCTAACTGCGCATAGCCGCCGATCATATGGGTCGGTTTCGGCGTAATGCGCGTCACCGAGTTATGAATACCGCCGCGCTGCTGGGTAATTTCCGACCCCGGCAGGTTTACGATACGTTCCTGCGCGTGGTACATCATGGTCATGCCCGCCGGTACACGCTGGCTGACCACTGCGCGTGCGGTCAATGCGCCGTTGCTGTTGAAGACTTCGATCCAGTCGTTATCTTCAATGCCCAGATCTTTGGCGTCGGTTTCGCTCATCCATACAATCGGGCCGCCACGCGACAAGGTCAGCATCAACAGGTTATCGCTGTAGGTCGAGTGGATACCCCATTTCTGGTGCGGCGTCAGGAAGTTGAGCGCCTTCTCCGGATTACCGTTGGATTTACGCCCCATCACCGCTTTCACCGAGCGGGTGTCGATCGGTGGGCGATACACCAGCAGACTTTCGCCAAAGTCGCGCATCCACTGATGATCCTGATACAACTGTTGGCGACCAGACAGCGTACGCCATGGGATCAGCTCGTGAACGTTGGTATAACCGGCGTTATAAGAAACGTGCTCATCTTCCAGACCAGACCAGGTCGGGCTGGAGATAATTTTGCGCGGCTGGGCCTGAATATCGCGGAAGCGGATTTTCTCTTCTTCTTTATTGGTTGCCAGATGCGTATGGTCGCGACCGGTAAACTCGCTCAGCGCCGCCCAGGCTTTCACCGCCACCTGACCGTTGGTTTCCGGCGCTAACGTCAGGATCATCTCTGCCGCGTCAATCGCCGTGTTGAGCATCGGCTGACCTTTCGCCGGACCGTCCGCTTTGGTGTAATTGAGCTTACGCAGCAAGTCCATTTCGCTTTGCGTGTTCCAGGCAATCCCTTTCCCGCCGTTGCCGATTTTCTCCATCAGCGGGCCGATAGAGGTAAAGCGTTCGTAAGTCGCCGGGTAATCGCGCTCGACGGTCATGATGTGCGGCGCGGTTTTCCCTGGGATCAGATCGCATTCGCCTTTTTTCCAGTCTTTCACGTCCAGCGGCTGCGCCAGTTCAGCGGCAGAGTCGTGCTGGATCGGCAGCGTCACGACGTCAGTCTCTTTACCCAGGTGGCCTACACAGACTTCGGAGAATTTCTTCGCAATGCCTTTGTAGATTTCCCAGTCGCTTTTCGATTCCCAGGCCGGATCTACGGCGGCAGACAGCGGATGAATAAACGGATGCATATCCGAGGTATTCATATCGTCTTTTTCATACCAGGTGGCGGTCGGCAGTACGATATCGGAGTACAGGCAGGTGCTCGACAGGCGGAAGTCCAGCGTCACCACCAGATCCAGTTTGCCGTCCAGGCCATTGTCACGCCACTCCACTTCTTCCGGCTTCACACCGCCCTGCTTGCCGAGATCCAGCCCCTGAATACCATGCTCAGTACCCAGCAGATATTTCAGCATGTACTCATGGCCCTTACCGGAAGAGCCAAGCAGGTTAGAACGCCAGATGAACAGGTTACGCGGGTGGTTTTTACCGTTTTCCGGCTGCTCGGCGGCAAAGCGAATCGAACCCTCTTTCAGGGATTTGACGGTATAGTCTACCGGCGTCATACCGGCTTTTTCCGCTTCACGCGCAATGTACAGCGGGTTGGTGCCTAACTGCGGCGCTGACGGCAACCAGCCCATACGCTCGGCGCGCACATTGAAGTCAATCAGATGACCGCTATAGCGGGATTTGTCCGCCATCGGCGACAGTAACTCCTCGGCGGTCACCGTCTCGTAGCGCCACTGGCTGGAGTGGTTATAGAAGTAAGAGGTGCTGTTCATGTGACGCGCCGGACGCTGCCAGTCAAGGGCAAACGCCAGCGGCTGCCAGCCGGTCTGCGGACGCAGTTTTTCCTGGCCGACGTAGTGCGCCCAACCGCCACCGCTCTGACCAACGCAACCACAGAACACCAACATATTGATCAGCCCGCGATAGTTCATATCGAGGTGATACCAGTGGTTCAGACCGGCGCCAACGATAATCATTGAACGCCCGTGCGTTTTGTCCGCGTTATCGGCGAATTCCCGTGCGACACGGATGATCTGCGCCCGCGGCACGCCGGTGATCTGCTCGGCCCATGCTGGCGTATACGCTTTGGTATCGTCATAACTGGCGGCACAATTTTCATCGTTCAGGCCGCGTTCCAGACCATAGTTAGCCATGGTCAGATCGTAAACGGTAGTGACTAACGCTGAAGAACCATCGGCCAGTTGCAGACGTTTTGCCGGCAGTTTATGCAGCAGGACGTTATCCAGCGCCACATGATTAAAGTACTCTGAACCTTCGCCGCCGAAATACGGGAAGCCCACGTCAGCAATCTCATCCTGGCTGCCCAGCAAGCTGAGCTGCAATTCAGTTTCTGCACCGGTAGTCCCGTCGCGCTGTTCGAGGTTCCATTTGCCTTTTTCACCCCAACGGAAACCAATTGAACCGTTTGGCGCCACCATTTCACCGTTGCTGTTGATAGCGACGGTTTTCCATTCCGGGTTATTTTCCTGCCCCAGCGAATCAACGAGATCGGCAGCGCGCAGCATACGACCTGCGGCATAATAACCATCACGCTCTTCAAGCATCACCAGCATTGGCATGTCGGTATAGCGGCGGACATAATCGGTGAAGTACTGGCGCGGGTTGTCGAGGTGGAATTCGCGCAGCATGACGTGGCCCATCGCCAGCGCCATCGCCGCATCGGTCCCCTGCTTCGGCGCCAGCCACAGATCGCACAGTTTGGCGATTTCAGCATAGTCCGGCGTCACCGCGACGGTTTTAGTGCCTTTGTAACGTACTTCGGTAAAGAAGTGGGCGTCCGGCGTACGGGTTTGCGGCACGTTAGAGCCCCAGGCGATAATATAGCTGGAGTTGTACCAGTCAGCGGATTCCGGCACGTCGGTCTGCTCGCCCCAGGTTTGCGGGGAGGCTGGCGGCAGGTCGCAGTACCAGTCGTAGAAGCTCAGGCAGGTACCGCCAATCAGCGAAAGATAACGTGCGCCGGAAGCGTAGGAAACCATCGACATCGCCGGAATGGGTGAGAAGCCCGCGACGCGGTCAGGGCCATAGGTTTTCACGGTGTACACGTTGGAAGCGGCGATCAGCTCGTTCACTTCCTGCCATGAGGAGCGAACAAAGCCGCCACGACCACGCGCCTGTTTGAAGCTTTTGGCTTTATCGGCATCTTCAATGATGGAGGCCCATGCCTCTACCGGATCGCGATGCAGTTTTTTCGCCTCGCGCCACATCTTCATCAGACGTTTGCGCATTAGCGGATATTTCAGTCGGTTAGCGCTGTAGAGATACCAGGAGTAACTTGCCCCGCGCGGGCAGCCGCGAGGTTCATGGTTTGGCATATCAGGACGGGTGCGCGGGTAATCGGTTTGCTGTGTTTCCCAGGTCACCAGACCATTTTTGACATAAATTTTCCAGCTACAAGAACCGGTGCAGTTCACCCCATGGGTTGAGCGCACAATTTTGTCATGCTGCCAACGTTGGCGGTATCCGTCCTCCCAGTCCCGGTTTGTTTCGAGAAGCTGGCCGTGCCCATCGGCAAAGGTTTCGCCCTTCTGCTTGAAGTAGCGAAACCGGTCCAGGAATTTACTCATCGGGTTTCTCCTGTATGGAACCTTACGGCTCTCTGATAAATCGACATTGCTTAACTAAGGGCGAAGGTAACGCGCTGAATGGGCGTGAGAATTGATAACGATCAAGGCGGACAGGGATGCAAATGGCGCGCAAACCTCCTGCATACTCCTTTTGGAGGAGGAGTTTTATTTATATATATTACTGATTTAATTGCATAAAATTAAATTTACGCACGACATGAATGTTAAATTTTCAACAAGTGGGTATTAAGGGGTATCCCCCTGGATGACCGATAAAGATGTGCGTGGTCAGCCCTGTCGAGCCTCTCTTTTTGGCTATAAGTATGTTGTAACTAAATGCAGGTAAAAAAAGCGCGGTCTAACGCCGCGCAAAGGATAATCAAAAGTTACTTTTTATTTTTAGAATGACGTCCATATACCGCCCAGGTAATAACGACGCAGGCGATATAGAAAATAAGAAAGACCTTCATCGCGCCGACTGGCGAACCGGTTAAGGCTAAAGATGAACCAAACGCTTTCGGAATAAAAAAGCCGCCAATCGCGCCAATCGCGGAAATAAAGCCCAGCGCCGCCGCCGTATCGGTCGCCGCTTCACGCATGGCTCTTTCGTCCGACCCGCCTTCCGCTTTTACCCGGTCCATCGTCAGTTTACGGAAGATAACGGAGATCATCTGGAAGGTAGAACCACTCCCCAGCCCAGCCGTCAGGAACAGCGCCAGAAATACCCCGTAGAACGCGATAAAGCTACCGCCAACGCCGCCAGTAGGTAATGTCAGGAACAGCAGACCGCTGAAAATCGCCATCAGGACAAAGTTGATAAGCGTGACGCGGGTCCCCCCCAGACGGTCAGAAATTGCGCCGCCTGCCGAACGCGCCAGCGCGCCGATAAACGGACCGAAAAACGCATAATGCAGGATCTGCACATCCGGGAATTGCGTTTTAGACAGCATCGCGAACCCCGCGGAGAAACCGATAAACGATCCGAAGGTCGCCAGATACAGCAGACTCATGATCCACAGATGACCACGTTTGAGCACCGGCAGTTGCTCTTTTAGCGAGGCCTTAGACGTCGCCAGTTCGTTCATGCCGAACCACGCCGCCAGCGTAAAAATGGCCAGGAAAGGCACCCAAATCCAGGCCGCGTTCGCCAGATAGAGCTGAGAACCGTCCGGCTGCTCTACACCGTGGCTGCCAAAGGCGGCAAAGATAGAGAGCGAAACCACCAGCGGCGCAACCAGCTGCATCACGCTCACGCCCATATTGCCCAGACCGCCGTTCAGACCCAGCGCGCCGCCCTGCTTTTGTTTAGGAAAGAAAAAGCTGATGTTCGCCATACTGGAGGCAAAGTTCGCGCCGGCAAAACCACACAGCAAGGAAATAATAATGAAAGTGCTAAAGGGCGTACTGGTATCCTGAACGGCAAAGCCTAACCATACGCAAGGCACGATGAGGATACCGGTGCTGAACGCTGTCCAGCGACGTCCGCCAAATAGCGGCACCATAAAGGAGTAAGGCACCCGTAGCAGCGCGCCGGAAACAGATGGCAGCGCAGTCAACATAAAGAGCTGATCGGTCGTAAAATTAAATCCCACTTTCGGCAGGTTCACCGCCACTGCGCTGAATAGCATCCAGACGCAAAACGCCAGCAGTAAACACGGGACAGAAATCCACAAATTACGGCTAGCGACACGATGGCCGCGCTGCTGCCAGAACGCCGGATCTTCCGGACGCCATTCCGTGATAACAGCGCCAGTTGCCCTTTCCGGGGCGGATGAGTGACTCATAGACACCTCTGATTCTTGATTTGATGTCTGCCACATTAGGGTTTACTGCCGAAGGTAAGTTGATATAAATCAAAGGAAAAGTCGTCATCACCGGCGACTAAAAAGCGTTATTACCCTTAATGAGTAGGCTATTTTGGTAAAAAAGCTGTGGTTTTTCACCATGCTGTGTCTGTCTACTCCTTCCCGTCGCAGATACCTCTTTACGGCGGCAATTAAGGAGTAACTCGTTATAGGTATGGGTATACTCCGCTGTATCGTTGAGAATAGCGGCACAGCCGATTGACGCCCCTCTTTTTTGCTACGTTTTTTCGGCGACATTACCCCGAAGAAAGAAGGTAACATGTTTAAACGGTGTTTCTCTCCTCTTACGCTGGTTAACCAACTGGCGCTGATTGTCATGCTCTCTACCGCTATCGGCGTGGCGGGGATGGCGGTTTCCGGCTGGCTGGTTCAGGGCGTGCAGGGTAGCGCTCATGCGATTAATAAAGCGGGCTCATTGCGTATGCAAAGCTATCGACTACTGGCCGCTGTCCCGCTGGATGCTAAAGATCAAAAGCTGCTGGATGAGATGGAGCAAACGGCATTCAGCCCGGAACTGACCCGCGCCGCTGAGCGAGACGGGCAGCAGAAGCAGCTTAAAGCGTTGCAGGATTACTGGCATAACGAACTCTCGCCAGGACTACAGCACGCGCAAAACGCGCACGCGGTCGCAGAAGATGTCACACGCTTTGTGGCGGGCCTGGATCGCCTGGTGACGTCGTTCGACCATACTACTGAATTGCGTATCGAACGCGTGGTATTAGTTCACCGGGTAATGGCGATCTTTATGGCGCTATTGCTGGTATTTACGATTATCTGGCTACGTGTTCGCCTTTTGCAGCCCTGGAAACAGTTATTATCAATGGCGCGCGCCGTCAGTCAGCGCGACTTTACCCAACGTGCCAATATCAGTGGACGCAATGAGATGGCCGCGTTGGGTTCTGCGCTCAATAATATGTCTGAAGAACTGGCCGAAAGTTATGCGGTACTGGAACAGCGCGTACAGGAAAAAACAGCCGGTCTGGAACATAAAAACCAGATTCTCTCGTTTTTGTGGCAAGCCAACCGCCGACTGCATTCACAGGCTCCGCTATGTGAGCGTCTTTCACCGGTACTGAATGGCCTGCAAAATTTAACCCAGTTGCATGATATTGAGCTGCGAGTCTATGACCTGGAAGATGAAGATAATCACCAGGAATTTACCTGTCAGTCGGACATCAGTTGCGATGATAAAGGCTGCCACCTTTGCCCACGTAGCGCCCTGCCGATGATTAACGGCGGCACCACCTTAAAATGGCGGCTCACCGACTCTCACACCCAATACGGTATTTTGCTGGCGACGCTGCCCTATGGACGCCATCTCAGCCACGATCAGCAACAGTTGGTGGACACGCTGGTTGAACAGCTTACCGCGACTCTGGCGCTCGACAGGCATCAGGAGCGCCAGCAGCAGTTGATTGTCATGGAAGAGCGTGCCACCATTGCCCGCGAACTGCATGATTCTATTGCCCAGTCGCTCTCTTGTATGAAGATGCAGGTGAGCTGCCTGCAAATGCAGGGCGACGTGTTACCGGAAAGCAGCCGTGAGTTACTCAGCCAAATTCGCAATGAGCTAAACTGCTCCTGGGCGCAACTGCGCGAACTGTTAACCACTTTCCGGTTACAGTTGACGGAACCCGGGCTACGTCCGGCGCTGGAGGCAAGCTGCCAGGAGTTCAGCGCCCGGTTTGGCTTTACGGTAAAACTGGATTATCAGCTTCCCCCCCGCCTGGTGCCTTCACACCAGGCGATACACCTGTTGCAAATTGCCAGGGAAGCCCTCAGCAACGCCCTTAAACACTCTCATGCCGACGATGTGGTGGTGACAGTGACGCAATGTGGCAAACAGGTCAAACTAAAAGTGCAGGATAATGGCTGCGGCGTCCCGGAAAACGCCGAACGCAGTAATCACTACGGCATGATCATCATGCGCGATCGGGCGCAAAGTTTGCGCGGCGATTGCCAGGTACGCCGACGCGAGACTGGCGGAACAGAGGTCACTGTTACTTTTATTCCAGAAACAAACTTCACAGAAACCCAGGGAGATACCCATGAATAATCAGGAACCGGCAACCATCCTGTTAATCGACGACCATCCGATGCTACGGACGGGTGTAAAGCAGCTTGTGAGTATGGCGCCCGATATCAGCGTGGTCGGAGAAGCCAGCAACGGTGAGCAGGGTATTGACCTGGCGGAATCGCTCGATCCCGATCTGATCCTCCTTGATTTGAATATGCCGGGAATGAATGGTCTCGAAACGCTGGATAAATTACGCGAAAAAGCGCTGTCAGGACGTATTGTCGTTTTCAGCGTATCCAACCATGAAGAAGATGTCGTCACGGCGCTAAAGCGCGGCGCGGATGGTTATCTGTTGAAAGACATGGAGCCGGAGGACTTGCTCAAAGCGTTACAACAGGCCGCCGCCGGCGAAATGGTATTAAGTGAAGCGTTAACGCCGGTACTGGCGGCCAGCCTGCGGGCCAACCGCGCCACCACCGATCGCGATGTAACGCAACTCACCCCGCGTGAGCGCGATATTCTGAAGCTCATCGCGCAGGGATTGCCGAATAAGATGATTGCCCGACGTCTGGATATCACCGAAAGTACGGTCAAAGTGCACGTGAAACATATGCTCAAGAAAATGAAGCTGAAATCGCGCGTGGAGGCCGCCGTCTGGGTGCATCAGGAACGCATCTTTTAATTATTGCTCCTGGAACGGTTGCCAATGCGGATTATCGTCCGGCATCGTGATAAACGGTTCAGTCAGCGCGAGCGTGATCTCATTGGAAGAGACACGCTGACCTTTTTCATCCTCAACTACCACCGATAAACGCCAGCGATTTGCCGCGCCTTCGCGGTGATCCCAGGCCGGCATAATGATTGTCCAGCCCTCGGTACTGCGGGTGTCCGTTCCTGCCGTCAAACTTAATGCCTGTGTATCGCCCTGCCAGCTCAAATGACGAATACCGTGCACGCTGCGCACCTGCAATTTTAACGCAACCGTCTCACCAGGCGTAAGATCCCAGGGCGGCGTCGCCAGAAAAACCGTTAACGTTTTACGCTGCCGATACTCCATTGTCGGCAGCGAGTTACGTTGCGGCGTATCATAGCGGCTACCGCGTAATGACTGGCTTTGCGCCACTTCACTGGCGGCAAGCTGCTTTTTGAGCGGCACGCCGAAGCGGTAGTTAAGCGTCAGCCCCAGGTTATTCTGACTGACCCCGCTCTCGCCCTGTTTGTGCTGGGCGGTCATGGTAAGCAAAGGTACTGGCGTATAGTTGAGACCCAGTTTTAACGCGACAGGATTGTGATACCCCGTTCCGGAGTCAAACAGATCCACGCTATCGCCAAAGTACTGCTCCAGACTAACGCTGGTATTGATATGCTGGTAAAACGGCAGCCGCATTTGCGCGTTGATATCATACCCGCGCGCCATTCGCTGTTCTAAGGTCGCCGTATGCGTCTGCCAGTCGGCAAAAGGCTGATAATAGTTGGCGGATAAACGCAAATATTCTCCCCACGCCTCCGCGCCAAAACCGGCGCGCTGTAGATTTTCATCCAGCAGATTATCGTAAAAGGTATTATAGCCAAGAAGCCAGCCATCCTGCGCCCAGCGCTGTCCTACGCCAATGTTGCTTACCAGTCCGTCAGTCTGTTGCGTAAGACCAAGCTGGCTCCAGGTCAGATAGCGCTGTTTATCCTGTAAAGGGATAAACCAGCTTCCGCGACTGCCGTTAAAATGACCTTCGTTATCGACGTTAATATCCACGCTGGCGCTGCCCCAGGCTGATAGCCAGCTTTCAAGCTGCTGGTTAACCTGCTCGCTGACCACATCGCGTACCTGTCCGAAAGCAAATTGCCGCGCCTGTTCACCGGTATCCAGATCGTTATTTTTCATGCTGGCTTCGCCAAACGCTTTGGCCATCTCGGCAAAATGCTTTTCCCCTTCGTGGGATTCCGGCATCATGCCTAAATCCGGCAGACGGTTTTGCGTGAAAGGGTCTTGCGCCTGCGCACGGATCGTACCGCTGGCAGCCAGCAAGAGAAGCGAGAGTGAGAATGAACGAAAAACAATACGGCTCAACGTGTCGGCAACTTCTACAACAAAAGATAAGAGGAATGGCATCAGAGTAAACCATAACGTGTCCGGACAGGTTTTGCAGCCTTTTCTCGTGCTTCCAGGAATATCCTTATTTTTTCCGCAGAGCGTCCCGGGATTTTCTCCACGCATTTGGCGGCACCCGGTTCCCGAGGTAACATAACGCCATTGCCGACAAAATTTCTCAAGGAGAAGGGTTATCCATGCAAAATATCGTCATTATCGCTAACGGCGCCGCCTACGGCAGCGAATCATTATTTAATAGCCTGCGTCTGGCCATTGCGCTGCGCGAGCAGGAAAGCCATCTCGATTTACGCCTGTTTTTGATGTCAGATGCCGTAACCGCAGGGTTACGCGGTCAAAAACCAGCCGAAGGCTACAATATTCAGCAAATGCTGGAAATTCTGACCGCGCAAAACGTACCGGTAAAATTATGCAAAACCTGTGCGGACGGACGTGGTATCACTCCCCTGCCGCTGATTGACGGTGTGGAAATCGGAACGCTGGTCGAGCTGGCGCAATGGACGCTGGCAGCGGACAAAGTGCTGACATTTTGAATCTGTACGCGGGAAAAGCTCCCGCGTCAGGATAGACTTCCGGCAAGAAAATCAGGCTAACACGTGAGTAATACCGCGTTTATTTTTTCTTATGCCATTTATCATCCTCGCCTTTTTCATAATCGTTTTTAACCGCCGCCCAGGCGACTTTGTGTGCGGTTTCCTCGCGGCTGGCGTCATCACGACGATCGGCTTTATCTTTATATTGCTCCCAGGCGCTATTAAAGGCTTCTTTGTAAATGTCCTGGGCATGGGCTGGAAGAACATTCCGCACATTATCGGGTAAATCACTTTTGGCTTTATACGGCATCAGCGCCTCCGACTTCAGGGAAAACATTAAGTGTGGTAAACAATGCGTTATTACGCCAGTCGAGGAGGATTTTTGCTTTTTACGGAAATTAACTTTTTGTTATTTAAACACTGTTAAAACAAGATCGTTGTTTTACTGACCTTGAAAGAAAAAAATCGTCTACGCCGTAAAACTACGTAAAAAACCACTAAAAAAATACAAATTTCTGCTATTTTTACCTTCTTTACTCTTTCCAAAATATTAACACCTGCACAAGGGAGACCCTCATGACACATGCTTGTGAGGCGGTGAAAACCCGCCATAAGGAGACTTCGCTTATTTTCCCGGTTCTTGCGCTGGTAGTGCTGTTCCTTTGGGGAAGCAGCCAGTCACTACCAGTGGTTATTGGCATCAATATCCTTGCACTTATTGGTATTTTAAGCAGCGCATTTAGCGTGGTCCGTCATGCCGATGTATTAGCGCATCGACTCGGCGAACCCTATGGATCGCTTATTTTAAGCCTGTCCGTCGTTATTCTTGAGGTGAGTTTAATTTCCGCGCTGATGGCTACCGGCGATGCTGCGCCAACGCTTATGCGCGATACGCTCTACTCTATTATTATGATTGTCACCGGGGGACTGGTCGGTTTCTCGTTGTTGTTGGGCGGGCGTAAATTCGCAACGCAATATATGAATTTATTTGGGATTAAGCAGTATCTTATCGCGCTGTTTCCGCTGGCGATTATTGTGCTGGTTTTTCCAATGGCATTGCCGCAAGCCAATTTCTCTACCGGTCAGGCATTATTGGTCGCGTTAATTTCCGCCGCGATGTACGGCGTATTTTTGTTGATTCAAACCAAAACGCACCAGAGCTTATTTATCTATGAACATGAAGATGAAGGCGATGATGACAATCCACACCACGGTAAACCCTCCGCGCACAGTAGCGGCTGGCATACGGTCTGGTTACTCATTCATTTAATTGCGGTCATTGCCGTTACCAAAATGAATGCCAGCCCGCTGGAGGCGTTGTTGACCAGCATGAACGCCCCGGTCGCCTTTACCGGTTTCCTGGTCGCGCTGTTAATTCTCTCGCCGGAAGGACTGGGCGCGCTGAAGGCGGTACTGAATAATCAGGTTCAGCGGGCAATGAATCTGTTCTTCGGATCGGTGTTGGCGACGATTTCATTAACCGTGCCGGTCGTCACGCTCATCGCCTGGGCGACAGGTAATGATCTGGTGTTTGGTTTAGGCGCGCCGGAAATGGTAGTGATGGTAGCCTCGTTAGTGCTGTGCCATATTTCGTTCTCTACCGGACGCACCAACGTGCTAAACGGCGCGGCGCATCTGGCTTTATTTGCCGCCTATCTGATGACGATTTTTGCCTGATATAAAAAAGCCGGATAGTATCTTATCCGGCCTACACAAGCTAAAAACCGCAATCAGTTCTCGGTATCCAGCTCGTCGAAGCTTTTCACCAAATCATCAATCGCTTTTATCTGGGTCAGGAACTGCTCCAGTTTCGCCAGCGGCAGCGCGGAAGGACCGTCGCACTTCGCGTTAGCCGGGTCCGGATGCGACTCCAGGAACAGGCCCGCCAGACCGACAGCCATACCGGCGCGCGCCAGCTCGGTCACCTGACCACGACGACCGCCAGAGGCGGCGCCAAATGGGTCGCGGCATTGCAGCGCATGGGTAACGTCGAAAATCACCGGCGAGTTGCCGGAGACCTTTTTCATCACGCTAAAGCCCAGCATATCCACCACCAGGTTGTCATAACCGAAGTTCGCGCCGCGGTCGCACAGAATCACCTTATCGTTACCGCCCTCATGGAACTTGTCCACGATATTGCCCATCTGACCCGGGCTTACGAACTGCGGCTTTTTCACGTTAATCACAGCGCCGGTTTTCGCCATCGCTTCCACCAGGTCGGTCTGGCGCGCCAGAAACGCCGGGAGCTGAATCACGTCAACCACATCAGCAACAGGCTGCGCCTGGCTGGCTTCATGGACGTCAGTGATCACTTTTACGCCAAATGTCTGTTTGAGCTCCTGGAAGATTTTCATCCCTTCTTCCAGACCCGGCCCGCGGTAAGAGTGAATAGAGGAACGGTTGGCTTTATCAAAAGAGGCCTTGAACACGTAAGGAATACCCAGCTTCTGGGTAACGGTTACGTAGTGCTCACAAATGCGCATTGCCAGATCGCGTGACTCCAGCACGTTCATACCGCCAAACAGCACAAACGGCAGGTCATTTGCCACCTTAATGTCGCCAATGTTAACCACTTTTTGTTTCATAGGATCGCCTTACACTTATAGGTAAAATGTCGGTTAATTAATGTAGAACAATTTGCTTGTGCGCAATGGTGTTGATCTGCGCACGAATCATTTCGCTGATCGGGTCTTCCGGACACTGTTCAACGAAGTAGCTTAAATCAGTCAGCGCAACGTGTTCACACTCAAGCTGCGCGTAGATCAACCCGCGGTCACGGATTTCGTAAGGATCTTCCGGGTTAAATTGCAACAATGCTTCGCTAACGCGCAGCGCCAGCTCCATTTGCCGTTCCTCCATCAGCGAGGATTTCAGCGTATCCAGTAGCTTACGAATCACTTCGGCGTTATCCGCCTCGTCCAAATCTTCGTTAAACAACTCGGCGACCGGACTAATATTGCCTTTTAACCAGACTTCCAGAGTATGTTCATCAAGCGTTTCACCGTTGAATGGGTTAATCAGCCACATTTCCCCTTCCAGCGATTCAATACGCAAAATCAACTGCGTTGGGAAGATAACGGGCACCAACGGCAAATCAAGACGGTTTGCTATCCATAATAAAATAGCGCCCAACGATACCGCGCTACCCTGGCGTTTTTTCAGGACTTTATCGAGCCATAAAGCATCAGAAAGACGGTAGACGCCGCGGGAGTCCGTGAACCCCCACTCGCCGTAAAAAAGTGCCAGCAATTTTTCCAGTTGCTCATCCTGAGACAGGAGCTGGCTAATTTCTTCCTGCGCCAGACTGACCAGACGTTCCAGTTCGTCGTAGACAAACTGCGTGGGAAAATCCAGGCGAATCATCTCTGATGCCAGGATCATGCCATCACACAGCGGCGCATTGTTAAATTCGAAATCAGCTAACGACCTCATGACTTACCCCAGTAACGGTATTTTTGTGGTGGCGAGTTTAATGATGATGTACAGCACCACCAGCGCCAGCGGGAAAGCGATAAAACGCGCCTGCTGGCTGCGCGCCTGACGATAATCAAGCGCAATAAAACCCAAAACGATGTAGATGATAACGCCAAACAGTTTTTCAGTCAGCCATGAGCCCGACTCCGTGAATGGCAGGATGTGCGTTTTAACGATTAACCCAATACCGCTAAGCAGTAACAGGGTATCTATGACGGGAGGCACGATTCGTGTCCAGCGCGCGGCGGCCAACGCATGGCCGCAATAGCGCCACCAGTAACGAGCGACAAACAAACTGACGGAGAGCGCAACACAGATAAGATGAAGCGTGAGCAACATTGCAATTGTCATGGCGTAAAACGTCCGCAGGTCACGCGTTCATTACCACCATAATCACGACACGTTTCTACATCCGAGTAACCAGACCGCCTGAAAACCGCTCTTACCGCTTCGCCTTGCTGCCAACCGTGTTCCAACAGCAGGAAGCCGCCGGGCGTTAACATCTGGCGGGCGTTATCGATAATATGCGTAAGATCCGCCATACCGTTTTCGTCCGCCACCAACGCCGAGCGCGGTTCAAAGCGTACATCGCCTTCGCCAAGGTGCGGGTCCTGCGCATCAATGTAGGGCGGATTGCTGACAATCATGTCGAACTGCTGCCCCGATAGCGCGCTGAACCAACAACTTTGCAGTATACGCACATTCCGGATAGCCAAATGTTCCGCGTTGCGTATCGCCAGCGCAACCGCATCAGGCATACGATCGACCGCAGTCACCTCGCAATCCGGTCGCTCGCAGGCCAGCGCCAGCGCAATCGCGCCGGTTCCGGTGCCTAAATCCAGAATACGACAGGTTTTGACCGGCAATCGCGCCAACGCCTGTTCAACCAGACATTCGGTATCCGGGCGCGGGATTAGCGTGGCGGGTGAAACGAAGAGCGGCAGCGACCAAAATTCGCGTAAGCCCGTCAGGTACGCAATAGGTTCGCCCAGTTTACGCCGCTGCAGCAGGTCCGCGAGCTGTTGTTGCTGGACGTCGGTAAGCGGCGTTTCGCCAAAGGCCATGATATACGTCCGCCCCTTGCCCGTAACGTACTCAAGCAGGATCTCGGCGTCGCGCCGGGGGCTGTCGCTGTCCCGGAGCTGGTTTACCGCCTCATGCAGCCAGTGCTGAAAATCCATTATTCCTGCTCGGATAAGGCGGCCAGCAGGTCAGCCTGGTGTTCCTGAACAATCGGCTCAATCAGCATATCCAGCTTACCTTCCATCGTTTCATCAAGGCGATATAACGTCAGATTAATACGATGATCGGTCACGCGCCCCTGCGGGAAATTATAGGTCCGGTTACGATCGCTGCGATCGCCGCTGCCAAGCAGATTGCGTCGCGTTGACGCCTCGGCCTGCTGGCGTTTTGCCGTTTCGGCGGCGTGAATGCGCGCCCCGAGCACCGAGAGCGCTTTCGCTTTGTTTTTATGCTGCGAACGCTCGTCCTGGCATTCCACCACGATGCCGGTCGGCAAGTGGGTAATACGGATAGCGGAGTCGGTGGTGTTAACGTGCTGACCGCCCGCGCCGGAAGAACGAAACGTATCAATGCGCAGATCCGCCGGGTTAATATCCGGCAGCTCGGCTTCCGGCAGCTCCGGCATCACGGCGACGGTACAGGCGGAGGTATGGATACGCCCCTGCGACTCGGTCGCCGGAACACGCTGTACGCGGTGTCCGCCGGACTCAAATTTCAGCCGGCCATACACGCCGTCGCCGCTGATTTTGGCAATGATCTCTTTATAACCGCCATGCTCGCCTTCGCTCATGCTCATGATCTCCACGCGCCAGCGGCGCGCTTCGGCATAACGGCTGTACATGCGGAACAGATCGCCGGCAAACAGCGCGGCTTCGTCGCCGCCGGTACCGGCGCGAACCTCAAGGAACGCGTTTCGTTCATCGTCCGGATCTTTCGGCAGCAGCAGTACCTGTAACTGTTGCTCCAGTTGTTCGCTTTTTTCTTTCGCTTCGCGCAGTTCTTCCTGCGCCATTTCTCGCATTTCAGGATCGTCGAGCATCATCTGAGCCGTCTCGATATCGTCCTGAACCTGTTGCCAGTCCGTAAAACAGCGAGAAACGTCGCTTAATTGCGCATATTCGCGCGACAATGCGCGAAAGCGGTCCTGGTCGGCGATAATTCCCGCATCGCCCAGCAACGCCTGAACTTCCTCATGGCGTTCGTGCAGGGCTTCCAGTTTGGCAACGATAGAAGGCTTCATAGGCGTAAATTCACCCTGTAAAAAAGTGTGGTGTGTGCTGCTACTCCAGCCCGAGGCTGTCGCGCAGAATATTCAGGCGTTCGTCATCCCCGTCACGGGCAGCCTGTTGAAGTGATTTCGTTGGCGCATGAATCAGGCGGTTGGTCAGTTTCCATGCCAGATCCTGCAAGATGGCTTGCGCATCGCCGCCCTGTTGAAGGGCCGACAGCGCTTTGGTGGTCAGTTCGTCACGAATCTGCTCCGACTGACTACGGTATTCCCGAATGGTCTCGCTGGCCCCCTGGGCGCGTAGCCAGGCCATAAACTCGCTGGCTTCCTGCTCAACAATCGTTTCCGCTTCTACCGCCGCAGCCTGACGCTGCGCCAGATTATGCGAAATGATGCTCTGTAAATCATCGACGCTATAAAGATAAGCGTTCGCCAGTTTGCCGACTTCCGGCTCAACGTCGCGCGGTACGGCGATATCCACCAGCAGCATCGGCTGGTTGCGACGGCTTTTTAATGCGCGCTCCACCATGCCTTTACCGATAATCGGCAGCGGGCTGGCGGTCGAACTGATGATAATATCGGCATCCTGCAAGCGGGCGTCGATATCGCTGAGCGAGATAACCTCAGCGCCTACTTCATCCGCCAAGGCTTGCGCGCGCTCGCGCGTTCGGTTGGCGATAATCATCTTTTGTACTTTATGCTCGCGCAGGTGACGCGCCACCAGTTCAATGGTTTCGCCCGCGCCAACTAACAGTACGGTGACCGTCGACAGCGATTCAAAGATTTGGCGGGCGAGCGTACAGGCGGCAAACGCGACGGAGACGGCGCTGGCGCCGATATCGGTTTCAGTCCGCACTCGCTTAGCGACGGAAAAAGACTTCTGAAACATTCGCTCCAGCGCGCTGGCGTTAAGGTGGCCTTTTTGCGAATCCGCAAACGCTTTTTTCACCTGACCGAGGATTTGCGGTTCGCCCAGCACCAGTGAATCCAGACCGCTGGCGACGCGCATCAGGTGGCTGACGGCGTCATTATCCTGATGCCAGTACAGACTGTTGCGCAGATCGTCCTCGTTCAGGTTATGGTAATCGCATAACCAGCGGATCAGCGCTTCTTGCAGGTTATCCTGCTCTTCCACGCTCAGATACAGCTCTGTACGGTTACAGGTTGACAGCACGACCCCGCCCTGCACCATTGGCTGCGCAAGCAGGCTGTCCAGCGCCTGATCAAGCGTGTCCGGCGAAAACGTTACGCGTTCTCGCAGCGATACAGGTGCCGTTTTATGGTTAATACCGAGCGCTAAAAGGGTCATGTCTGCGGGAGTAGTACCAGCGTTGATATGGTTAGTCTGCTTGCATCATACAGGATGCGCGTGGTCAATAAAAGAGAGAGCCCCCTTTTGGAGTAATTGGCAGCGCTCACTAATTTGATGATTTAAGACAACTTGAAAGTAGACGATGTCACCAGGCGGCGCTAGCATTAAAGGCTATAACTGTAACCGATAGCAAAAATTTGCCGAATCGCGGCGCGAACGTTTTTACAGCCTGCAGGTTCAGTTTTCAGGCCTGATAAGCGTAACGCCATCAGGCAATTATTGCACCGTATCACAAGGATTCGTCATCACTATGACCCTGCCCGATTTTCGCCTGATTCGTCTACTGCCGTTAGCAAGCCTGGTTCTCACCGCCTGTACGCTTCCTGGGCATAAAGGCCCGGGCAAGAGCCCGGATTCCCCTCAGTGGCGCCAGCATCAGCAAGAGGTGCGTCATCTGAATCAATACCAGACGCGCGGCGCCTTTGCTTACATCTCAGATGATCAGAAAGTCTATGCGCGCTTCTTCTGGCAACAGACCGGACAGGATCGCTATCGCCTGCTGCTCACCAATCCGCTGGGCAGCACCGAGCTGGAGCTTAACGCCCAGCCGGGCAACGTCCAGTTGGTGGATAACAAAGGCCAGCGTTATACCGCCGATGACGCCGAAGAGATGATCGGCAAACTCACCGGGATGCCGATTCCGTTAAACAGCCTGCGGCAGTGGATCCTCGGTCTGCCTGGCGATGCCACCGACTACAAACTGGACGACCAGTACCGCCTGAGCGAAGTGAACTACCGCCAGGATGGTAAAAACTGGAAAGTGGTTTACGGTGGCTATGACAGCAAAACGCAGCCTGCCATGCCTGCCAATATGGAGCTTTCAGACGGCAGTCAGCGCATTAAGCTGAAAATGGATAACTGGATTGTGAAATGATGACCCATTGGCCTTCTCCGGCAAAATTAAATCTGTTTTTATATATCACCGGACAGCGTGCAGACGGCTACCACACGCTGCAGACGCTGTTTCAGTTTCTGGATTATGGCGACACACTCCACATCGAACCGCGTCACGATGGCGAAATCCATTTATTAACGCCGGTTACCGGCGTTGAAAATGAAGACAATCTGATCGTCCGCGCCGCGCGGCTGTTGATGAAAGTCGCCTCGGAGAGTGGACGCCTGCCCGCCGGAAGCGGCGCGGATATCAGCATTGAGAAGCGCCTTCCCATGGGCGGCGGTCTGGGTGGCGGCTCGTCTAACGCCGCGACCGTTCTGGTGGCGCTCAATCATCTTTGGCAATGCGGGCTTTCCATTGATGAACTGGCGACGCTCGGCCTGACGCTCGGCGCCGACGTCCCGGTCTTTGTTCGTGGCCACGCCGCGTTTGCCGAAGGCGTAGGCGAAATATTAACGCCGGTGAATCCGCCGGAAAAATGGTATCTGGTCGCGCACCCTGGCGTAAGCATTCCGACGCCGGTTATCTTTAAAGATCCTCAATTGCCGCGTAATACGCCAAAAAGGTCAATAGATACGTTACTAAAATGTGAATTCAGCAATGATTGCGAGGTTATCGCAAGAAAACGTTTTCGCGAGGTTGATGCGGCGCTTTCCTGGCTGTTAGAATACGCGCCGTCGCGCCTGACTGGGACAGGGGCCTGTGTCTTTGCTGAATTCGATACAGAGTCTTGTGCTCGCCAGGTGCTTGAGCAAGCCCCGGAATGGCTCAATGCTTTTGTGGCGAAGGGTGTCAACCTCTCCCCATTGCATCGAGAGTTACTCTAACGCATTCGGGTTTCAGGAAGATGGCGAAATGACGAATCGCCGGTCATATATGCCGTATTTGACCGGTGTGAGGCATCGATACCAGCGCACATGAAACGTGAATGAAGACGAGTAAGCCGGGCAAGCTGAGCTTCGGTGACAACGTCACCTTGTTCCAGACGTTGCATCGCGCTCTTTAATACACCGCCTGGATAGGATTTTGCCTGGCCCGCACAGTTTTCGGCAGATTCTTTCCACCAATGGACGCATGCCTGAGGTTCTTCTCGTGCCTGATATGAAGCTTTTTGCTGGTAACGCCACCCCGGAACTAGCACAACGTATTGCCAACCGCCTGTACACTTCTCTCGGCGACGCCGCCGTAGGTCGCTTTAGCGACGGCGAAGTCAGCGTACAAATCAACGAAAATGTACGCGGTGGTGATATTTTCATCATCCAGTCCACTTGTGCCCCAACCAACGACAACCTGATGGAATTGGTCGTTATGGTTGATGCCCTGCGTCGTGCTTCCGCAGGTCGTATCACCGCCGTTATCCCCTACTTTGGCTATGCACGTCAGGACCGTCGCGTACGTTCCGCCCGTGTGCCGATTACCGCAAAAGTTGTCGCTGACTTCCTGTCCAGCGTCGGCGTTGACCGCGTTCTCACCGTAGATCTGCATGCTGAACAGATCCAGGGCTTCTTTGACGTTCCGGTTGATAACGTGTTCGGTAGCCCAATCCTGCTCGAAGATATGCTGCAACTGAATCTGGATAACCCGATCGTGGTTTCCCCGGATATTGGCGGCGTGGTTCGTGCCCGCGCTATCGCTAAGCTGCTGAACGATACCGATATGGCTATCATTGATAAACGTCGTCCGCGCGCGAACGTTTCTCAGGTGATGCACATCATCGGCGACGTCGCTGGCCGTGACTGCGTGCTGGTTGATGATATGATCGATACCGGCGGTACTCTGTGCAAAGCAGCAGAAGCATTGAAAGAACGTGGCGCTAAACGCGTGTTTGCCTACGCGACGCACCCGATCTTCTCAGGCAATGCGGCAAACAACCTGCGCAACTCCGTCATTGATGAAGTCGTTGTCTGCGACACCATTCCGCTGACCGACGAAATCAAAGCGCTGCCGAACGTGCGTACCTTGACCCTGTCAGGTATGCTGGCCGAAGCGATTCGCCGTATCAGCAACGAAGAATCGATTTCCGCCATGTTCGAGCATTGATCGAACCCGGATCTGAAACCCGCTGCGGCGGGTTTTTTTGTCTGTAACACCCTTTTGTATGACTTATGCCTCCTTCACCTGCCATTTAGTTGACAGATGATGCGCTCATGGATGAAACATTATTGTGAACAAATTATTTTCCTCACATGTGATGCCTTTCCGCGCTCTCATCGATGCTTGCTGGAAAGAAAAATATACCGCCTCCCGGTTCACCCGCGATGTGATAGCCGGGATCACCGTCGGGATTATTGCTATCCCGCTGGCGATGGCGCTGGCAATTGGCAGTGGCGTTGCGCCGCAGTATGGCCTCTATACCTCCGCTGTCGCCGGGATCGTGATCGCGCTAACCGGCGGCTCGCGCTTTAGCGTTTCCGGCCCTACCGCCGCGTTTGTGGTGATTTTGTATCCGGTATCGCAACAGTTTGGTCTGGCGGGCCTACTGGTCGCCACGCTGATGTCGGGCTTCTTCCTGATCCTTTTCGGCCTGGCGAGACTGGGGCGATTGATTGAATATATCCCGGTGTCGGTCACGTTGGGTTTTACCTCAGGGATTGGTATTACCATCGGTACCATGCAGATTAAAGATTTTCTTGGTCTGCAGATGGCCCATGTGCCAGAGCACTATTTGCAGAAAGTCGGCGCGCTGTTTATGGCGTTGCCCACCGTCAATATTGGCGATGCCGCCATTGGCGTGGTAACGCTGGGAACGTTGATTTTCTGGCCGCGTCTCGGTATTCGTCTGCCGGGACACCTTCCCGCGCTGCTGGCTGGTTGCGCCGTGATGGGGATCGTTAATCTGCTGGGCGGCAATGTGGCGACTATCGGCTCACAGTTCCATTACGTTCTGGCTGACGGCACTCAGGGCAACGGCATCCCGCAGCTCCTGCCGCAACTGATGCTGCCGTGGAGTCTTCCTGGCTCCGATTTCACGCTAAGTTGGGATTCACTGCGCGCGCTGCTGCCAGCGGCCTTCTCGATGGCAATGCTGGGGGCAATCGAATCATTGCTCTGCGCCGTCGTGCTGGACGGCATGACCGGCACCAAACATAAAGCTAACAGCGAACTTATCGGCCAGGGGCTGGGGAATATGGTCGCGCCGTTCTTTGGCGGCATCACCGCCACCGCCGCGATTGCCCGCTCTGCCGCCAACGTCCGCGCTGGCGCGACCTCTCCCGTCTCAGCGGTAATTCACGCTATCCTGGTTATTCTGGCGCTACTGGTCTTAGCCCCGCTACTCTCCTGGCTGCCGCTTTCCGCGATGGCGGCGCTACTGCTGATGGTGGCATGGAATATGAGTGAAGCCCATAAAGTGGTGGATCTGTTACGCCATGCGCCGAAAGACGACATCATCGTTATGCTGCTGTGCATGTCATTAACGGTTCTGTTTGATATGGTCATCGCCATCAGCGTGGGGATTGTCCTTGCTTCCCTGCTGTTTATGCGCCGTATTGCGCGAATGACTCGACTTGCGCCGGTCAATGTTGATGTGCCTGAAGATGTGCTGGTGCTGCGTGTTATCGGTCCGCTCTTTTTCGCCGCGGCGGAAGGGCTGTTTACCGACCTTGAGTCACGTATTAAGGGCAAACGTATCGTCGTTCTGAAATGGGACGCAGTACCAGTGCTGGATGCAGGCGGGCTTGATGCTTTTCAGCGTTTTGTGAAGCGTCTGCCGGAGGGTTGCGAATTGCGTATCAGTAATCTGGAGTTCCAACCGCTGCGCACAATGGCGCGTGCCGGTATCAAACCTATTCCTGGGCGTCTGACCTTCTTCCCGAACAGGACGGAGGCGTTAGCGGATTTACTCAGTTAATGGACAATGCCCGGTGGCGATAACGCTTACCGGGCCTGAACCGGTTAGCTATGACGACGATTGTCGTTACGGCGGCAACGTTTGTCATAGTGACGTACCCACCAATATTTGTCGCTCACCTGCTCATGCCCCCCTACACGAGCCCCTGCCAGCCAAAGAACTGCCCCGACAAAAATGCTCAGTATTGCGCCATGCGCAAAAAATTGCGGCAAATTAAACTGCGGCAGTTGGTTTAAAATAGAGTAACCCACGCCGACAACCATCACGACCAGCCCCAACCCCATCAGCACGTTACCGAATAACGAAGCGTTTTTGCGTTTCATATGTCACCTCCGGAACTTTTGGGTTGTTTTTAGGAAATCCCCCTAAACTTTATGTGTAAAGTATAGACAACACTTCCATTTGTAAGTGCGGGTGCGATCACAAATGTAAAGTTTCATTTAACAAAACTTTACAAATAACACTCTGAACAGTTGACATTTTTAATAATCAATGCTGGCAATTATTTAATTTACTTCAGAGTGTCGCTGTGTTTTGTCAAGCGGGCAGACAGACAGTAAACTACGCGCCAGTTATGGATCTACTCAGGACAAAAAACGTGGCAATTAAATTGATTGTTGGTCTGGCGAATCCCGGCGCGGAATATGCCGCGACGCGACACAATGCAGGCGCATGGTACGTCGATTTACTGGCGGAGCGCCTGCGCGCGCCGTTGCGTGAAGAGCCTAAATTCTTTGGTTATACCTCACGCATCACGCTGGAAGGGGAAGATGTTCGCCTGCTGGTACCCACCACGTTCATGAACCTCAGTGGTAAAGCAGTTGGCGCAATGGCCAGTTTTTACCGTATTCAGCCGGACGAAATTCTGGTCGCTCACGACGAGCTGGATCTCCCTCCGGGCGTGGCGAAATTTAAACTTGGCGGCGGCCACGGCGGCCACAATGGCCTGAAAGACATCATCAGCAAGCTGGGCAATAATCCCAACTTTCACCGCTTACGCGTTGGAATTGGTCATCCAGGCGATAAAAATAAAGTTGTTGGTTTCGTGCTGGGTAAACCCCCTGTTTCTGAACAAAAATTAATTGATGAGGCCATTGACGAAGCGGCACGCTGTACGGAATTGTGGTTCAAAGAGGGTCTGGCCAAAGCAACAAGCCGTTTGCATACCTTTAAGGCGCAATAACCAGTGATGTGCGGCATTTTTGCCGCACGCCGTGTATAATAGGCGAAGTTATTTCCATTTCTGCAATCTGTTTTCTATAACAGGTTGATTATTAAGATATTAAGGTGAGTTAAATCATGGGATTCAAATGCGGTATCGTCGGTCTGCCCAACGTCGGGAAATCCACCCTGTTCAACGCGCTGACAAAAGCCGGTATTGAAGCGGCAAACTTTCCGTTCTGCACTATCGAACCGAATACCGGTGTCGTTCCGATGCCCGATCCGCGTCTGGACCAGTTGGCTGAGATTGTTAAACCGCAACGCATTCTACCAACCACGATGGAGTTCGTGGATATCGCCGGTCTGGTAAAAGGCGCATCCAAAGGCGAAGGGTTGGGTAACCAGTTCCTGACCAATATCCGTGAAACCGAAGCTATCGGTCACGTGGTTCGCTGCTTTGAGAACGACAATATCATCCACGTGGCGGGTAAAGTAAATCCGGCAGAAGATATTGATGTTATCAATACCGAACTGGCGCTGGCTGACCTCGATACCTGCGAGCGCGCTATCCATCGCGTACAGAAGAAAGCCAAAGGCGGCGATAAAGACGCCAAAGCGGAACTGGCCGCACTGGAAAAATGCCTGCCGCACCTGGCCGAAGCGGGGATGCTGCGTTCGCTGGACCTGACGGACGAAGATAAAGCGGCTATCCGTTATTTAAGCTTCCTGACGCTGAAGCCGACGATGTATATCGCTAACGTCAATGAAGACGGTTTTGAAAATAACCCGTATCTGGACCAGGTTCGCGAAATCGCCGCCAAAGAAGGTTCGGTCGTGGTTCCGGTGTGTGCCGCCGTCGAAGCTGATATTGCTGAGCTGGATGATGACGAGCGCGACGAATTTATGGCTGAACTGGGTCTGGAAGAGCCGGGGCTGAACCGCGTTATTCGCGCGGGTTATCGCCTGCTGAACCTCCAGACCTACTTCACCGCCGGGGTGAAAGAAGTTCGCGCATGGACCATTCCAGTTGGCGCAACCGCGCCGCAAGCAGCAGGTAAAATCCATACCGACTTCGAAAAAGGCTTTATCCGCGCCCAAACTATCGCCTTTGACGACTTTATTACCTATAAAGGTGAACAAGGCGCGAAAGAAGCCGGTAAGATGCGAGCGGAAGGCAAAGATTACATCGTTAAAGATGGCGATATAATGAACTTCCTGTTCAACGTCTAAATAACATTTGTTGTCTCATGAGGTTTTGCTGAATCTCATGACAATGGTAAAACCCTATAAAATCCACGCAATGGCGTGGATTTTTCATTTCACAATGTCTCAACTCATCTCGTAACAACGCTGTCAAAAATGAGTACAACATTCTTCCATCTTCATTTTAAGTAAGTACAAGAACGGTATAATAAATAAACAAGGCCCCGTTATGCTCACCGATACGCACTGCCAGGGCCATAGTGTGAATGTTGTTTCGTCTAAGGTTTAGACTCTATACCAACTAAAAGCTTTTTAGAAAGGTATAGATACCGTATAGCCTGTTTGGGTTAACTCATATCACAGTATCGTACATAGCCTCAGATCTTGTTCAGGCGCTCCCCCTACACTCACCACCGAGGATCTTAGGCCAACTGCATGAACTACAAAATTATAATCATTTTGCAATTCTGAAACTAAATATAATTTGCGATTGCACTGCCATTAATTTAATACGCATAATGAATGAATAAAAAATCATTAAAATCGTAGACTGTAATACTCCAGAATCGCGTGAAGGAATTCATATTAAAATATTGAGATGATTTTTTAACAAAGAATCAACTCTGTTTGCTCTGTGACTATAGAGAAATACCGAAATTTTTATTTTAGATCAAATCCAACCGGCTGGACGCACCATCATCAAATTTATATTGACATTCATTAATAATAGTAGAATAGTGACCATAGAAATTTCGGTAGATATACAGGATGATGCCGTGGATAGTTTTATTTCTAATTTAATCATTTTCTTATTTATTGCCTTTTTGATAACGTTTTTTATATTCACACAAAGAATAAAAGCTAAAGCAATAAATAAAATTGACAATAGTTTGACGCTTTACAGCATTATCTTTAACAAGGGCGTTCAGGACCATGTCACATCTCCTCAGAATATCATATCACATTTAAAAATCGATCGTTTTTACCCGTTGGTCACTTACCTCCCTGCAATCCCACTCTTTTGTCTTGTTTTATATTGTCTGGAAGGCTTGTCATTAGCAATATTAACAATTTCTATCATTGCATTACTTTCATTTGCTGCATTGAGTCTTACAATGTCACTTGATATATATGAAAATGCTATTGTTCATAATACGTTGCTAAGGAAAAGAGTCTTTTTATTTAGCCAACTTGACTCTATTGATGAAAAAATAGACTATGACGGTGTTCCAAACACAAAAGAAGAAGCGCTAATGTATCCAAGATATTATGCCATAGTAAAAAATGGGCGAGTCATCTTTTGCATACCGAAAACACTTAGCAATTACTCCAGCTTCAAAAAAAATTTCAATGAATCGTCTATTTTTATAAAAGAAATAATAGGCAACGAATATTAACCAGATAATTAACCCATTATTTATCAGGAAGGTATAAAATGTTTCAGAATTCAGGCGAAGTGATTATGTACTTCGGTTGTTTTTTATTTTCCTTACCATTCATCCTTGTTTTAATCAGAAAAGTGCTTTTTTTTGTGGGGCTACAATATAATTTCCTTCATAGCCACAAAGCAGGTGTCTCTTTTGGATTGCTACTTATATATGGACTTATCATCGCATACATAGGACAGTCGTATAAAGACAGGATCTGCAATGATGTGATGCTTTCTTATTATGAACAAGGTATAAATTATTCTGAGCTAACGCCATCGCAGAGGATAAATATATTATATGCGAGTATTCATATGCCTATAGATTTCAAAAAAGGTAACGACGTCTCTAAATACTTACCTGCGTTAGAAAAATACACATACCAATCAAAAATATATAAATATAAATCAATAGAAAAGGCCAAAGAAGAGACAAATCAATTTATGAAAATATTCACACAATAATTATACATACTGCATACCAAGCCACAAGTGCGGTAAACACATCGACCTTTGGTGTACATTAACACTAAGAGCCTATCCCACCAGGCGTTATTGGCGCAGCCAGTTTGGACACGGACAGCGCGCAAAAACCGGAGCGTACACGTAGTACGTGAGGTTTGACTCGCTACGCTCGCCCTTCGGGCCGCCGCTAGCGGCGTTCAAAACGCTAACGCGTTTTGGCGAGCACTGCCCAGGTCCAAAATGGCAAGTAAAATAGCCCTAATGGGATAGGCTCTAAGCGTCAATCCCTCTTACACAGTTATAGCAGCACACCAGGTACAATGCATTGATACTTAAAGACTGGTGTAGAAATTCACAATTGGAAACATCGAAGATTCAGAGTTTTCGTCAGAGATCGGGCCAGGCGGTGAGCGAGGAGAATTTATATGGTCGGTGGACTACATTATCGTCAGAGCACACCACGAAGAACGTAAAACTGACAACAGGCCAGGTTTATTGACTTTACGCCCGTCAAGATCCGGGGGATGCGTGACTGCATCGTGATCACGCAACATACCCGCAAACTCTTAAGCCTGGCTCTGATATTAGGCCAGGGTCACTCGCTGAAAACCTCATCCTGGAACAAGCTCAACCGTCCTTCCCCGCCACGGCCCTTTCGCCGAAAAACCGATAATGGGTATAAATATACCGCTATAAGCCATACCCACACACTTCACATTGTTTCTTATCGTTAATCCGATACGCTTTTTTCACATTATTTCTGGCGGTATACGCCGGTGCAAAGTGAATCGGGCTCGTTTCCGCGCTCGCGCGTAACACAATGATTTACCTTGCTGGCGGAACGTCAACGGACCCGCAAAAGCGCCTTATGCCCCTGGCGGAGCGTGGTGCAAAAAGGAGAAAAAATACGCGTTATGAATAACGAGGAGACCTTTTATCAAGCCATGCGTCGTAAGGGAGTGACCCGACGCAGCTTTCTCAAATTCTGTAGCCTTGCCGCCACATCGCTGGGACTGGGCGCCGGAATGACGCCAAAGATCGCCTGGGCGCTGGAGAATAAACCGCGGATTCCGGTGGTCTGGATTCATGGACTGGAATGCACCTGCTGTACCGAATCCTTTATCCGTTCCTCGCACCCGCTAGCCAAAGATGTGATCCTCTCGCTGATTTCCCTCGATTATGACGACACCCTGATGGCCGCCGCCGGCGCACAGGCCGAAGAAGTCTTTGACGATATTACCACTCGCTACGCCGGGAAATACATTCTGGCGGTGGAAGGCAATCCGCCGCTAGGAGAGCAAGGAATGTTCTGTATCAGCGGCGGCCGCCCGTTTATTGAAAAACTGAAGAAAGCCGCCGCGGGCGCCAGCGCTATTATTGCCTGGGGAAACTGCGCTTCCTGGGGTTGCGTCCAGGCCGCCCGCCCCAATCCAACCCAGGCAACGCCTATCGATAAAGTGATCACCGACAAGCCGATCGTGAAAGTCCCTGGATGTCCGCCAATCCCGGATGTCATGAGCGCCATTATCACCTATATGGTGACGTTTGATCGTCTGCCGGAACTCGATCGCATGGGCCGTCCACTGATGTTCTACGGTCAGCGTATCCACGATAAATGCTACCGCCGCGCCCATTTTGACGCCGGTGAATTTGTCGAGAGCTGGGATGATGACGCCGCCCGCAAGGGATACTGCCTGTACAAGATGGGCTGTAAAGGGCCAACCACCTATAACGCCTGCTCCTCCACACGCTGGAATGACGGCGTCTCCTTTCCTATCCAGTCCGGTCACGGATGTCTGGGATGCTCAGAAAATGGTTTCTGGGATCGCGGCTCGTTTTATAGCCGCGTGGTGGATATTCCCCAGATGGGTACCCATTCAACCGCCGATACGGTGGGGCTGACCGCGCTGGGCGTGGTCGCGGCGGGCGTTGGCGGTCACGCTATCGCCAGCGCGCTCAACCAACGTAAACGCCACAAACAACAGTTAGCGCAAGCCGAACAACAGCCGGACAATGAGGATAAACAGGCATGAGTAACCAGTATCAAACCCAGGGTTATACCGTTAACGACGCCGGCCGTCGTCTGATCGTGGACCCGATTACCCGCATCGAAGGGCATATGCGCTGCGAAGTGAACATTGATGAGCAAAACGTCATTACCAATGCCGTTTCCTGCGGCACAATGTTCCGCGGGCTGGAGATCATTCTGCAAGGCCGTGACCCGCGTGACGCCTGGGCGTTTGTTGAACGTATTTGTGGTGTATGTACCGGGGTACATGCTCTGGCATCGGTGTACGCTATCGAAGATGCGATTGGTATCCAGGTGCCGGATAACGCCAATATTATACGTAACATCATGCTGGCTACGTTGTGGTGTCACGATCATCTGGTCCATTTTTATCAGTTAGCCGGTATGGACTGGATTGATGTTCTGAATGCGCTGAAAGCCGATCCGCGCGCCACCTCGCAGTTGGCGCAAAGCCTTTCCGCCTGGCCGATGTCATCGCCGGGCTACTTCTTTGACGTACAAAATCGATTAAAGAAATTTGTCGATGGCGGCCAGCTTGGGATATTCCGTAACGGCTATTGGGGACATCCACAGTACAAACTGTCGCCAGAGGCTAATCTGATGGGGTTTGCCCACTATCTTGAAGCCCTCGACTTCCAGCGCGAGATCGTCAAAATCCATACCATATTTGGCGGTAAGAACCCCCATCCTAACTGGATCGTCGGCGGAATGCCGTGCGCGATCAATCTCGATCAAAGCGGCGCGGTTGGGGCTATCAATATGGAGCGCCTCAACCTGGTGCAGTCGATCATCACCCGCACCGCCGACTTCATTAACAACGTGATGGTTCCGGACGCGCTGGCTATCGGCCAGTTCAATAAAGCATGGAGTCAAATTGGCACCGGTCTGTCGGATAAATGCGTGCTGAGCTACGGCGCATTTCCGGACATTGCCAACGACTTCAGCCAGCAAAGCCTGTTAATGCCGGGCGGCGCGGTGGTCAATGGCGATTTTAAAAATGTCATGCCGGTAGATTTGGCCGATCCGCAGCAGATACAGGAGTTTGTGGATCACGCCTGGTACCGCTATCCGGACGATCGGCTGGGTCGTCATCCTTTTGACGGCATTACCGATCCCTGGTACAACCCGGGTGATGTCAAAGGCAGCGATACGCATATCCAGCAGCTCAACGAGCAGGAACGTTACTCCTGGATTAAAGCGCCGCGCTGGCGGGGTCATGCCATGGAAGTCGGCCCACTTGCCCGAACGCTTATCGCGTACCACAAAGGGGATGCCGCCACCATAGAGTCGGTAGATCGCATGATGTCCGCCCTTAAACTGCCGCTCTCCGGTATCCAGTCTACGCTTGGCCGTATTTTATGCCGCGCGCACGAAGCGCAATGGGCCGTCGGTAAGCTGCAGTATTTTTTCGACAGGCTTATGACCAACCTGAAAAACGGCGACCTGGCCACCGCCAATACCGAGAAATGGGAACCGGCCAGTTGGCCGCAGCACTGCCGCGGCATCGGTTTTACCGAAGCGCCTCGCGGAGCGTTGGGACACTGGGCGTCAATACGCGATCAGAAGATTGAACTCTATCAGTGCGTGGTCCCCACCACCTGGAACGCCAGCCCGCGCGATCCTAAAAAACAGATCGGCGCCTATGAAGCGGCATTGATGGGAACACAAATGGCGATTCCCGACCAACCGTTAGAAATCCTGAGGACGCTGCACAGCTTCGACCCCTGCCTCGCCTGTTCAACCCACGTGCTCGGCGACGACGGCAGCGAACTGATTGCCGTCCAGGTACGCTAAGCGTTAAGGAAAAGAACGATGACTGGAAAGCTATCTCCACGCGTCGGGGAGGCGCGTGATACTGCCGTCAGCCACTATGTGTTTGAAGCGCCGGTACGCCTGTGGCACTGGCTAACGGTGGCCTGCATGTTGGTACTGATGGTAACAGGCTACTTCATTGGCCGACCGCTGCCGTCGGTGAGTGGCGAGGCGACCTATCTGTTTTATATGGGCTATATCCGGCTGATCCACTTTGCCGCCGCGATGATCTTTACTGTGTTACTGCTGGGGCGGATTTATTGGGCCTGTGTCGGCAACCGCTATTCGCGAGAGCTGTTTATCGTCCCGGTCTGGCGTCGCAGTTGGTGGCAAGGCGCTTTCTCCGTGGTCCGCTGGTATCTGTTTCTGGAGAAAAAACCGGGGAGCGACATCGGACATAACCCTGTCGCACAGGCCGCGATGTTCGGCTATTTCCTGTTATCGGTATTTATGATCCTCACCGGTTTCGCTCTGTTTGGCGAGCATAGCCAGTACGCGATCTTTGCGCCGTTCCGCTATGTGGTTGAATTTTTCTACTGGACCGGCGGCAACTCCATCGATATTCACAGCTGGCACCGACTGGGCATGTGGCTGATCGCCGCCTTCATCGTCGGGCACGTTTACCTCGCTATCCGGGAAGACATTATGTCCGACGATACGGTGATCTCCACCATGATCAATGGCTATCGCAGCCATAAATTCCCCAAACCGCACGACAAGGAGCCCTCATGAATGCGCAACGCATAGTGGTGATGGGGTTAGGAAACCTGCTGTGGGCCGATGAAGGATTCGGTATCCGGGTCGCGGAGCGTTTGTATGCCCGATATCACTGGCCTGAAGAGGTAGAAATTGTGGACGGCGGTACGCAAGGGCTAAACCTGTTAGGTTATGTTGAGCAAGCCAGCCATCTCCTGCTCCTTGACGCGATCGATTACGGCCTGGCGCCGGGCAGCCTGCGAACCTATGCCGGCGAGAAAATCCCCGCGTATCTCAGCGCCAAAAAAATGAGCCTGCATCAAAACAGTTTTTCCGAAGTTCTGGCGCTGGCCGACATCCGCGGGCATCTGCCCTGTCACATTGCGCTGGTCGGCCTGCAACCGGCGCTACTGGACGACTACGGCGGTAGCCTGAGCGAAATAGCTCGCAGCCAGCTACCGGCGGCGGAACAGGCCGCCCTGGAGCAACTGGCCGCCTGGGGGATCGTACCGCAGGCAAACGAGGTCGCACGCTGCCTGAACTATAAATGCCTGTCGATGGAAAATTATGAGGGAGTGCGCATACGTCAGTATCAGACACGTCTGGAGGGCAAAAGAAGTGGCGAATGACACCCCGTTCTCTGCGCTATGGCAACGCCTGTTAACCCGGGGATGGCAACCGGTAGAGGCTTCCACGGTAGACGACTGGATCAAACTGGTTGGAGATGGCGTCATCCTGTTAAGTAGCGATCCGCGGCGTACGCCGGAAGTCAGCGATAACCCGGTGATGATTGCCGAACTCCTGCGTGAGTTCCCGCAGTTTGACTGGCAGGTGGCGGTGGCCGACCTTGAACAAAGCGAAGCTATCGGCGATCGCTTTAATGTTCGTCGGTTTCCGGCGACGTTGGTTTTTACAGACGGCGAGTTACGCGGCGCGCTCAGCGGCATTCATCCCTGGGCTGAACTGCTCACGCTGATGCGTTCGATGGTTGACACTCCCGCAGCGCAGGAGACAGCACAATGAGCAACGCCTTTTTTCATCTGCTGGGGCCAGGTACGCAGCCTGATGACGCCAGTTTCTCGATGAATCCCTTACCGCTCACCTGTCAGGTCAATGGCGACCCAAGTATGGCGGCGCTGGAGCACTGCGCTCACAGCCCGGCGGTGATGGCATTGTTGACCGATCTGCGAGGTCAGCTTGCCCGGCGCATTCCGGAAGTCGGCGACGTGCTGGGATGGGAGTTATCTCCCCTGAATGCCGATGATCTCTCATTCCTCAATACGCTATTGGGCGAAGGAGAAGTCTCGGTACGCATTCAGCATCCGGACGGGAGTGAAAGCGAGATCCAGGAGACCATCTTCTGCGGCCTGTGGCGGGTACGCCATCTGCATAACCGACGTCTGCTGACGGATCGTCTGGAAGCGGGTAGCGCGCCCCTGACATTGTGGCAAGCGGCGACTGCCGATACGCTGCCTGACGACTCTCTGCTGCCTCCGCCTGTCGCTGGCCTGATGAATGGACTGCCGCTGGCCCATGAGTTATTGGCGCACGTACGCGATCCGGCGTTGCAACCTCACAGCATCAATTTGACCCAACTGCCGCTCAGCGAGGCCGATCGTCTTTTTCTGGCGCGTTTATGCGGACACGGGAACATCCAGATTCGCATCTCCGGGTATGGCGAAAGCCAAATCAACGCTACAGCATTGCGCCATCTCTGGCATGTGCGCTGTCTGGACGCCCTTAAAGGGCCGTTGCTCGATAGCTATGAGATTTGTCCTTTGCCGGAGCTGGTACTGGCGGCCCCGGAAGATCTGGCCGATTCGCGCCAGCGCCTGGATGAAGTCTGCCGATGGCTGGAGACGCGCTAACGCTCTCAACAGGAACGTAACCGGTATCCGGTACTGATTAGCTTTTTACTCTCTTTCTGCCTACAGGAGTTAGCATGTGGGATGTCATTGACTTATCGCGCTGGCAGTTTGCGCTGACCGCGCTGTATCACTTTTTATTTGTTCCTCTTACGCTTGGACTGATTTTTTTGCTGGCCGTCATGGAGACGATCTATGTGGTGACGGGGAAAACCGCCTACCGCGATATGACGCGTTTCTGGGGCAAGCTCTTCGGGATCAATTTTGCTCTCGGTGTGGCTACCGGCCTGACCATGGAGTTTCAGTTCGGGACTAACTGGTCGCTCTATTCAAACTATGTGGGCGATATTTTCGGCGCGCCGCTGGCGATGGAAGCGTTACTGGCCTTCTTTCTCGAATCCACTTTTGTCGGCCTGTTCTTTTTCGGCTGGCAGCGGCTGAATAAATACCAACACCTGCTGGTCACCTGGCTGGTGGCCTTCGGCTCCAATATTTCAGCATTATGGATTCTGAATGCCAATGGCTGGATGCAGCATCCTACCGGCGCTCATTTCAACATCGATACATTACGGATGGAAATGAGCAGCTTCAGCGATCTGGTCTTTAACCCGGTGAGCCAGGTGAAATTCGTCCATACCGTCATGTCCGGTTATGTCACCGGCGCCATGTTTATTATGTCCATCAGCGCCTGGTATCTGCTACGTGGCCGCGAGCGTGAAGTGGCCTTGCGCTCGTTTGCTATCGGCTCAGTATTCGGCACCCTGGCCATTCTGGGAACCCTGCAACTGGGGGACAGTTCGGCCTACGAGGTCGCCCAAATTCAGCCGGTGAAACTGGCGGCGATGGAAGGCGAATGGCAAACCGAACCCGCGCCCGCGCCGTTTCATCTGATTGCCTGGCCGCAGCAGGAACAGGAGCGTAATGCGTTTGCCGTGAAGATCCCCGCTCTGCTGGGTATTCTGGCCACCCATTCGCTGGATACGCCGGTTCCGGGGTTAAAAAACCTGATGGACGACACTCTGCCGCGCCTGAAGCGTGGCCGGGAGGCCTGGCTACTCATGCAGGAGATAGCGCAAGGCAATCGCTCGCCGCAGGTACTGAATGCGTTTCACGCCGTTGAGGGCGATCTGGGGTACGGCATTCTGCTGGCGAAATATGCCCCGGATATGAACCATGTGACGCCGGAGCAGTATCGTGCGGCCCAGCGTGGCGCTATTCCTCAGGTGGCGCCGGTGTTCTGGAGTTTCCGTATTATGGTCGGCTGCGGTTCGCTGCTGTTAGTGGTGATGTTGATTGCGTTGATACAGACGCTGCGAATGCGTATCGACCAGCACCGCTGGGTATTGCGTATGACGCTCTGGAGCCTGCCGTTACCGTGGATTGCCATTGAAGCCGGTTGGTTTATGACGGAGTTTGGCCGTCAGCCCTGGGCGATTCAGGACATTCTGCCGACCTGGTACGCTCACTCCGCGCTGACGCCGGGCCAGTTGGCCTTCTCAATGGGACTTATCCTCGGACTTTACACCCTGTTTTTAATCGCGGAAGTCTATCTGATGCAGAAGTACGCGCGTCTTGGGCCAAGCGCCATGCAGCATCAACAACAGGCGCAACAACAGGGATAAAGGAGACAATCATGTTGGATTATGAAACGTTGCGGTTCATTTGGTGGCTGCTGATCGGCGTCATCCTGGTAGCATTTATGGTAACTGACGGGTTCGATATGGGTGTCGGTTGCCTGCTCCCGCTGATAGCGCGCAACGATGACGAACGCCGGGTGTTGATCAATAGCGTCGGCGCCCACTGGGAAGGAAACCAGGTATGGTTGATTCTCGCGGGCGGGGCATTATTCGCCGCCTGGCCACGGGTCTATGCCGCCGCGTTTTCCGGTTTTTATGTGGCGATGATCCTGGTGCTGTGTGCCCTCTTCTTTCGCCCGCTGGCCTTTGATTATCGGGGAAAAATCGCCAATGCCCGCTGGCGCGCGCTGTGGGATACCGGTCTGGTTATCGGCAGCCTGGTTCCCCCAGTCGTATTCGGTATCGCGTTCGGCAACCTGTTTTTAGGCGTGCCGTTTGCCTTCACGCCGCAGCTTCATGTTGACTATTTTGGCACCTTCTGGCAGTTACTCTCGCCCTTTGCCCTACTGTGTGGATTATTGAGTCTGTCGTTGGTGATTATGCAAGGAGGCGTCTGGTTACAGTTGAAAACGGAGGGCGTTATTCGTCAACGGGCTCTGTCGGCCACCCGCCACAGCGCGCTGCTGATCGTGATCTGCTTCCTGCTGGCCGGTTACTGGCTGTGGGCCGGCGTTGATGGCTTTGTCTTACTCACGCAAGATGCCAACGGCCCTTCCAATCCGCTCTTAAAAGGCGTGGCGATACTCCCTGGCGCATGGATGAACCACTTTATACGCTCGCCGCTACTGCTCATCATCCCGTTGCTCGGTATGATCCTGCCGATTCTGGCTTTCTATGCCTGCCTTCGCGGTCAGACTATTCGTGGATTTCTGTTCGCTTCCCTGACCCAGGCCTGCGTCATCTTTACCGCCGGCATAACGCTATTTCCTTTTGTGATGCCGTCGAGTGTTAGTCCTCTCTCCAGCCTGACGGTGTGGGACAGCACCTCCAGCCAGATGACGCTCGAAATCATGCTGGTGATTGTGCTGATTTTTCTGCCGATCGTACTGCTCTATACGCTGTGGAGCTATTACAAAATGTTGGGGCGTATCAACCTGGAGACCCTCCGCCGCAACGATCATGAACTTTATTAGGGAGCGAGAGCGATGTGGTATTTACTGTGGTTTGTCGGCATTCTGCTGATGTGCTCACTGTCGACGCTGGCGCTGGTGTGGCTTGAGTCGCGTCAACAATAAAGAGGTAAACCGGGGTCAGCGCCGTCTGACTCCGGTTATTTTTATCTTTTTACGCGCCTGGCGAAGACGTTTCCCCACCGACAGGACGACATAACATTGATACATGTCGTTATCATAATTTTTACTTTTAGAGGTGCGTCATAATTATGACAAATAGCCGCCTTGCACATATCACGCATATTTAAGCAATTAATCGCATAATTAGCGACATATCACCTCTTATAGCGGATAGTTAACCACTTCCCATCCAAAATCATAACGAAAATCCAACTGCCTGCCATTTTTGATCTGAGTTAATTGTTTAAAAAAGTGTTAAATTTATCGCTACATGGTGTGATCTACTATGTACCACGGTCAATTAAAGAACATATTACTTTTATCACTAAGGTTTATCATGGATAAGTTATCTTACGCTTCAGATAGCAGCACATCTGCCTGGAATACCTACCTGCAACAAATCGAGCGTGTGGCCCCTTATCTGGGCGAGTTATCCCCCTGGGTGGATACTCTGCGCCACCCAAAACGCGCTCTGATCGTCGATATTCCGGTACAAATGGATGATGGCACTATTCGTCATTTCGAAGGATATCGCGTGCAGCACAACCTCTCCCGAGGTCCGGGTAAAGGCGGTGTTCGCTACCATCCTGACGTTGATCTCAATGAAGTGATGGCCCTGTCAGCATGGATGACCATCAAATGTGCCGCGCTGAATCTGCCATACGGCGGCGCCAAAGGCGGCATCCGCGTCGATCCGTTCTCGCTGTCGGAAGGTGAACTGGAGCGTTTGACCCGCCGCTATACCAGCGAGATCGGCATTATCATCGGGCCGCAGAAAGATATTCCTGCGCCGGATGTCGGCACCAACGGTAAAGTGATGGCCTGGATGATGGATACGTATTCCATGAATCATGGCACGACGGTCACTGGCGTCGTCACCGGTAAGCCTATCCATCTTGGCGGTTCGCTGGGCCGTGAAAAAGCGACGGGGCGCGGCGTTTTCGTCAGCGGGCTGGAAGCCGCACGTCGGGCGAATATTGCTGTTGAAGGCGCTCGCGTTGCGGTTCAGGGTTTTGGTAACGTCGGCAGCGAAGCCGCGCGTCTGTTTGCAGGCGCTGGCGCCCGTGTCGTGGCGATTCAGGATCATACCGCGACCCTGTTTAACGCCACCGGTATTGACATGAAGGCGCTCACGGCATGGCAGACAGAACACAAACAGATAGCCGGTTTCCCGGGCGCGGAAACTATCGCCAGCGATGCGTTCTGGCGTCTGGAGATGGATATTCTGATCCCGGCGGCGCTTGAAGGTCAGATAACTCGTCAGCGCGCGGAAGCCCTGACGTGTAAGCTGGTGCTGGAAGGGGCTAACGGCCCGACCTATCCGGATGCTGATGATGTTCTGGCCAGCCGTGGTATCCTTGTGGTGCCTGACGTGGTCTGTAACGCAGGCGGCGTAACCGTCAGCTACTTCGAATGGGTACAAGATATGGCCAGCTTCTTCTGGAGCGAAGAAGAGATCAACGCGCGCATGGACAAAATCATGACCGACGCGATTGTCCATGTCTGGGAGAAAGCGGCTGAGAAATCCTGTTCTCTGCGCACCGCAGCCTATATTGTCGCCTGTGAGCGCATTCTGTTGGCCCGTAAAGATCGCGGTATCTATCCGGGTTAAGGCTACAAGTTATTGCGCTAAAATCCACGTCCCGGCGTGGATTTTTTGTCTGTATCCCCCGTTTTCCACGCGCGCGCCGATAAATTCTGTCTCAATAAAATGTCTGTTTGTTCGCAAAATAGCGGTTCAATCACGCGTATCTGGTCATCGTAGACTAAGGTTTTGTCATGGTAAATGCCGTTGGCTTTGGCTCACCGCTAAGGAGATAACTTGATGATACCCCCAGAGATTCGCCGTTCTGTTCTACTGCAGAAAGCCATAAAACTGGCGCTGGCAGGGACGCTGCTGACGTTTGCATCGTTTTCGGCGACTGCCGCAGACCCGTCTTCCGACACTGAAACTCCGCAGCCGCCGGATATTTTGCTTGGCCCGCTCTTTAATGATGTCCAGAATGCAAAACTCTTCCCCGATCAGAAAACCTTTGCTGACGCCATACCTAATAGCGATCCGCTCATGATTCTTGCGGATTATCGTATGCAGCGGAACCAGTCCGGCTTCGATTTACGTCATTTTGTTGATGTTAACTTCACCCTGCCGAAAGCGGGTGAAAAATATGTCCCGCCTGCCGGGCAGTCATTGCGTGAACATATTGATGGCCTGTGGCCGGTGCTGACACGTTCAACTAAAAACGTCGAAAAGTGGGACTCGCTCTTGCCGTTGCCTGAATCCTATGTCGTACCGGGTGGGCGATTCAGAGAGATTTACTACTGGGACAGCTACTTTACGATGCTGGGGCTGGCGGAAAGCGGGCACTGGGATAAGGTGGCGGATATGGTGGCGAACTTTGGTTACGAAATTGACGCTTGGGGGCATATTCCTAACGGCAACCGTACCTACTACCTGAGTCGTTCGCAGCCGCCTTTCTTTGCGTTTATGGTTGAGTTACTGGCGCAACATGAAGGTGACGATGCGCTGAAAGAATACCTGCCGCAACTGCAAAAAGAGTACGCCTACTGGATGGAGGGCGTTGAGACATTGCAGCCAGGGCAACAAAACCAACGCGTCGTCAAACTGGAAGACGGCAGCGTTCTCAACCGCTACTGGGACGATCGGGATACCCCCCGCCCTGAATCCTGGGTTGAAGATATCGCTACCGCCAAAAGCAACCCCAACCGCCCGGCAACGGAGATCTATCGAGACCTCCGCTCTGCCGCCGCCTCCGGCTGGGATTTCAGCTCCCGCTGGATGGATAATCCGCAGCAGCTCAGTACCATCCGTACCACCACGATTGTCCCTGTCGATCTTAACGCTCTGCTGTATCAGCTGGAGAAAACCCTCGCCCGCGCCAGCGCTGCGGCGGGCGATCGGGCCAAAGCCTCGCAATATGATACGCTGGCCAACGCGCGGCAAAAAGCCATTGAAATGCATCTGTGGAATAACAAAGAGGGTTGGTATGCCGACTACGATCTGCAGAACAATAAAATCCGTGACCAACTCACCGCTGCCGCACTGTTCCCGCTCTATGTAAACGCCGCCGCGAAAGATCGCGCCGCGAAAGTGGCGGCGGCGGCCCAGGCGCATCTGCTACAGCCTGGCGGGCTGGCTACCACCTCGGTTAAAAGCGGACAGCAGTGGGATGCGCCAAACGGCTGGGCGCCGTTACAATGGGTCGCTGCCGAAGGATTGCAAAATTATGGGCAGGATGACGTGGCAATGGAAGTCACCTGGCGCTTTTTAACCAATGTGCAGCACACCTACGATCGCGAGAAAAAACTGGTCGAAAAATATGATGTCAGCAGCACCGGAACCGGCGGTGGCGGCGGCGAATATCCACTTCAGGACGGCTTTGGCTGGACCAACGGCGTGACGCTGAAAATGCTCGATCTGATTTGTCCGCAGGAAAAACCGTGTGATAGCGTACCGTCTACTCGTCCGGCATCGTTAAGCGCAACGCCGACAAAAACGCCGTCTGCAGCGACGCAGTAACGCGTGTTTATAGTAGGTTGACCCGGCGCTGACCGGGTCAACGCTTACACGTTTTGCAGCGGTTAGCCGCGTCGCAGAAGGCGGAAAATCACCAGCACCACAATCGCGCCCACCACGGCGACCAGGAAACTGTGCAGATTAAAGCCGCTGATACTGCCGCCAATACCAAACATCGTCGCCAGCCATCCGCCAACGACCGCCCCGACGATACCGAGAATACAGGTCAGGATAAATCCCCCGCCATCGCGCCCCGGCATAAGCAATTTGGCGATAACGCCGGCAATCAAACCAAAAATAATCCAGGCGATAATTCCCATTTGCAAACCCTCTTTCCAGTAAAAACGTTTTAAGTATAGGCAAAGTCGAGCGTCGCATTTCTGAACACTGATTTATCTCGCGGACATAAAAATTTATTTATCGCTATTAAGTTCTTTCTACTGATGCCGATAACCCAACGATAGTCTGCGTATCAGGGGTTATTTCGTGTGAGTGGTTACAATGAGCAGTTCCTGAAAAAAAATCCATTAGCGATATTAGGCGTGCTACGGGATTTAAATAAAAATCAGGTTCCACTGCGTATTTCATGGGCGCATGGTCAATTCATCAGTAAAATTTTGGCGGTAGACCCGGAAAAACTCATCGTGGATTACGGCAGCCAGGAATACGAAAATAGCGCCGTATTACGTGCCGGGCAGGTAGCCATTATCGCAGAAACGCAGGGCGCAAAAGTCGAGTTCACGTTGCCGCAACTCGTTACAGGCGAATATCAGCGGCTGCCGGCCTTTATCACGCCCCTGCCGTCGTCACTGTGGTTTGTCCAGCGCCGGGAGTATTTTCGCATTGGCGCGCCGCTGTATCCGCCTTATTACGGCGTCACCACGCTACCGGACACCCGTACGTTACGTTTTCGCCTGTTTGATCTTTCCCTGGGCGGCATGGGCGCGCTACTGGAATCCGCCATCCCCGACGGACTAATCGAAGGCGCACGCTTTTCGCAGGTTGAACTGAACATGGGGCCATGGGGGATTCTTCACGTTGACGCCCAGCTTATCGCCATCAGCGAGCGTAAGGTGATTGATGGGAAAAATGAAACGATCACCACTCCCCGCCTGAGCTTTCGTTTCCTTAACGTTAGCCCGGCGGTGGAGCGAGAGTTGCAGCGGATTATTTTTTCGCTTGAGCGCGAGGCCCGAGAAAGAGCGAATAAAGTGCGAGAATAATCTTCACGCTAAACTACATGGCGTCCAGCGCCTGCTGAAGCTTCCAGATATAGCGCGGCGCCTGCGGCGCGGGATGATTATCAACAACATGCTCAAAAAACTCGTCCGCATCCAGATCGTTAATTTTTTCTATCGCCTTCTTCCTGTCGGATGAAAAAGTACGCAATAACGCGCCTGCGCCGTTAGCATAAGAGACGACCAGCGCATATTGCATCACCTGCGGATCTTTGATGCCGGCCAGCGGCCCATTTTCCAGAATGCTCAGATACGCCGCGCCCATTGAGATGTTACGCTCAGGGTTTTTCAGCTCACTGGTGGTCGGTTCGCCACGCCAACCCATACGACGGTAAACGTCGCGCCCGGAGGTCGACGCCTTTAACTGCATCAGGCCAATCGCATTGGACTTACTGACCGCGTTAGGGTTGCCGCCGGATTCAATGGCGATAATCGCGGTGATTAAATGTGGATCAACCCCCCATGCCGCCCCGGCTTTTTCACTGATGGGCATCCACTGCATCGCACGCTTTACAGGCACTTCGGCATTCCACGGCGGATTCCTGTAATCCTGTTTTGAGCTACAGCCAGCCAGTATTACTACCAAAAAAGCAAACCATCTTAATTTCACGTCATCTATCCTTATAGCCGTAACTTATCTGCCGAAGAGGTCATACCGCCCCGGCCAGGCACTTAGGTTGCCTCCCTGGTGCGCATCCAGAAACGTCGCACAACGAGGGACATCGCCTAATATATGCGGCATGATATACATTTGCATTCTATTGTCAGCAAGGAATTACCATGTCTTTGTTTCATTTAATCGCCCCCTCGGGCTACTGTATTAACCAACAGGCCGCGTTCCGCGGCGTTCAGCGCCTGACTGACGCGGGTCATCAGGTGGAGAATGACGAGGTGATTCGTCGCCGCTATCAGCGTTTTGCCGGTACGGACGCGGAACGACTGGCCGATGTTAATTCGCTGGCCTCGCTAACTTCGCCGGATACGATCGTCATGCCGGTTCGCGGCGGCTATGGCGCCAGCCGCTTGCTGGATCGTATCGACTGGCAGGCGCTCGCCTCCCGGCAACAGCGCAATCCCTTACTGATTTGCGGTCATAGCGATTTTACGGCGATTCAGGCTGGACTCCTGGCGCAGGCCAATGTCATCACCTTTAGCGGTCCTATGCTGGCGGCAAATTTTGGCGCCGAAACGCTGAATACGTTCACCGAGCAACATTTCTGGCTGGCGCTACGCAAGGCGCAATTTACCGTAGAGTGGCAAGGCGACGGCCCTCAGTGCGACGTACAGGGCACCTTATGGGGCGGAAATCTGGCGATGTTGATTTCCCTTATCGGTACGGCCTGGATGCCGACTATCGATAAAGGAATTTTAGTGCTGGAAGATGTCAATGAGCATCCTTTCCGGGTGGAGCGTATGCTTTTGCAACTGGAGTACGCCGGAATTCTAAACCGTCAGAGCGCCATCGTTCTCGGCAGCTTTAGCGGCGCGGCGCCCAACGAGTATGACGCCGGCTATTCTCTGGAAAGCGTCTACGCGTTTTTACGTTCTCGTCTGTCCGTTCCGCTGATTACCGGTCTCGACTTCGGGCATGAACAGCGTACGGTGACGCTCCCTATCGGGGCAAACGCGACGCTTAAAAATACGCGCCAGGGGACTCAACTCACTTTATCTGGACATCCTACGCTGCAATTGTAAAAAAAGTCCCCGACAGGCTAAGTAAAACGCTGCCCTGGCCGTTATTATGTTAATGTTAAATAATACGAAGTCGTGTGAGTCAGGAGATATAAAACGTTGGATGCTGCAACAATTATTAGTCTATTTATTTTAGGTTCCATCCTTGTAACCAGCAGTATCCTGTTAAGTTCATTCTCATCGCGACTGGGTATCCCGATTCTGGTCATTTTCCTCGCCATTGGGATGTTAGCGGGTGTGGATGGCATTGGCGGTATTCCTTTCGATAATTATCCTTTCGCTTATATGGTCAGTAACCTGGCGCTGGCGATTATTTTACTCGATGGCGGCATGCGCACCCAGGCCAGCTCTTTCCGGGTAGCGCTGGGCCCCGCGCTGTCGCTGGCGACGCTCGGCGTGCTGATCACGTCGGGGTTAACAGGTATGATGGCCGCCTGGCTGTTTCATCTGGATCTTATCGAAGGTCTGCTTATCGGCGCGATAGTCGGTTCAACTGACGCCGCAGCGGTCTTTTCTCTGCTTGGCGGCAAAGGGCTAAACGAACGTGTAGGCTCCACGCTGGAGATCGAATCGGGAAGTAACGACCCGATGGCCGTTTTTCTGACCATTACATTAATTGAGATGATCCAGAAGCATGAAACCGGCCTGGACTGGATGTTTGCCGTCCATATTATCCAACAGTTCGGTCTCGGTATTGTTTTTGGCCTCGGCGGCGGTTACCTGCTACAGCAGATGATCAACCGTATTTCTCTGCCCAGCGGCCTGTATCCGATGCTGGCGCTCAGCGGCGGTATTCTGATTTTTGCTTTGACGACCGCGCTTGAAGGCAGCGGCATTCTCGCGGTCTATCTGTGCGGATTCCTGTTAGGAAACCGTCCGATTCGCAACCGTTACGGCATCCTGCAAAACTTTGACGGACTGGCCTGGCTGGCGCAGATCGCGATGTTCCTGGTCCTGGGACTGCTGGTGACGCCTTCCGATCTGTGGCCGATTGCCGTCCCTGCGCTTATTCTCTCTATCTGGATGATTTTCTTCGCCCGCCCACTGTCGGTGTTTACCGGCCTGCTGCCATTTCGCGGCTTCAATCTTCGGGAGCGCATTTTCATCAGTTGGGTCGGACTGCGCGGCGCGGTGCCGATTATTCTCGCCGTTTTCCCGATGATGGCCGGGCTTGAAAACGCTCGCCTGTTCTTTAATGTCGCTTTCTTTGTGGTACTGGTGTCGCTGCTCCTGCAGGGAACATCGCTGTCATGGGCGGCGAAGAGAGCCAAAGTGGTCGTGCCTCCGGTTGGCTGGCCAGTATCGCGCGTGGGGCTTGACATCCATCCTGATAATCCGTGGGAGCAATTCATCTATCAGTTGAGCGCCGACAAATGGTGCGTCGGCGCGGCGTTGCGCGACCTGCATATGCCGAACGAAACCCGCATTGCCGCGCTATTTCGCAATAATGAACTGTTTCACCCCACGGGTAGCACTCGCCTGCAGGAAGGCGACGTACTCTGCGTGATTGGCCGGGAGCGCGATCTGCCAGCGCTGGGCAAATTGTTTAGCCAGTCGCCGCCGGTTTCGTTAGATCAGCGTTTCTTTGGCGATTTTATCCTCGAAGCGAATGCGAAATTCGCCGACGTGGCGCTTATCTACGGGCTGGAAGAAGGAACGGAATACCGGGATAAACAACAAACCCTGGGTGAAATCATACAGCAACTGCTGGGCGCTGCGCCGGTCGTCGGCGATCAGGTGGAGTTTGGCGGCATGATTTGGACGGTAGCTGAAAAAGAAGATAACGTGGTACGCAAGATTGGGGTGCGCGTCGCCGAAGATGAAGCAGAATAAGGTCGCCGGACAACGTCGACCCGCCCCCAGGTGGACCGGTCGACGCCTTAGCCTGAGTTAGGTTACGTTGTCACAAACGGCACGCGCGGCGCTACGGCGCACAGTAGCTCATAGCCCAGCGTGCCTGCCGCAGAAGCGACATCATCGACCTTAATTTCTTTGCCCCATAATTCAACCGGCGTGCCGATTCCCGCCTGCGGACACGGCGTCAAATCCACCGCCAGCATATCCATTGAAACGGTGCCTACTGTTCTGGTACGGATACCGTCCACCAGCACAGGCGTCCCGGTCGGCGCATGGCGTGGATAGCCATCGGCATAACCCGCCGCGACGATGCCAATGCGTTGTTCCTGAGTCACAGAATACCCTCCGCCATAGCCTACCCTTTCACCCGCGCTCAGCGTCTGCACGCCAATAATTTCGCTACTCAGCGTCATCACAGGTTTTAGTCCGGTATCGGCAATATCCCGCCACTGTCCTGACGGCGACGCGCCGTACAAAATAATGCCCGGCCTGACCCAGTCATAATGCGCCTGGGGATGCCACAGCGTCGCTGCCGAATTTGATAACGAGTATGAACATTGAAGGCCTTCCGTCGCCAGCGCAATACGCCTCATCGCCTCCCCGATACCTTCCGGATGATCGGCCTGAGCGAAATGTGACATCAGGGTCATTTCACCGACATTGCGCATTGCCCGCAATTGCTGCCAGACGGTCTGCGCCCGCTCAGGCTGAAAACCGAGTCGGTTCATGCCGCTGTTGACTTTGACATAGATATCCAGCGGCGCGTTAAGCCGCGCATTTTGCAGCGCTTTCAACTGCCAGTTACTGTGGATGCAGGTGGTCAGCCGATAAGTGTCATACGCCTCCAGGTCTTGCGCATGGAAAAACCCCTCCAGCATCAATATCGGCCCTTTCCACCCGCGCTCACGCAGGGTAATCGCCTCTTCAAGGTTGAGCATAGCGAAACCATCTGTGGCGCCCAGCGCGCTCCAGACGCGTTCAATACCGTGGCCGTAGGCGTTGGCTTTCACTACCGACCAGACGCGCGCCTCCGGGGCCGCCCGGCGCACAATAGCCAAATTTTGTTTCATTACCTGTAAATCAAGGCTGGCCTGTATAGGGCGGGTCATTTCACTTCCTTTATCAGTTATGCGCGCTATGCAAACGTTGCGGGCGGGTGGGCGTAAAATCGGAACGGTATCGCGCCACGCTCAGATCGTCGTAGGGTATCGCTGGCGTACGACCCGACAAGATATCGCTTAACAACTGGCCTGAACCGCAGGCCATCGTCCAGCCTAAGGTGCCGTGTCCAGTATTAAGCCACAGATTTTTATAACGGGTACGTCCGACTACCGGCGTGCCGTCCGGCGTCATGGGGCGCAGGCCGGTCCAGAATGTGGCCTGCTCAATATGACCGCCGCGCGGAAAGAGATCGCGCACAACCATCTCCAGCGTCTCGCGGCGCGGTTGCAGTAAGTCGGTATTAAAGCCCACGATTTCCGCCATTCCCCCCACGCGAATACGCTTATCAAAACGCGTAATAGCGATTTTGTAGGTTTCATCAAGAATCGTTGATACCGGCGCGCCGTCTGGCTCGACGATTGGGATGGTTAATGAATAGCCTTTCAGCGGATACACCGGGATATCAACAATGCCTTTAAGCATCGCCGTCGAATACGATCCAAACGCCATGACATACGCATCTGCTTTAATGATCTCATCGGCGCATTTCACGCCGTAAATCTGATCATTTTCGTACAGTAATTTTTCCACGGGAGTATTAAAGCGAAAGGTTACGCCCGCCTGCTCCGCCATGCGCGCCAGACGCTGGGTAAAGAGCTGACAGTCCCCGGTTTCATCATTCGGTAAGCGCAGCCCGCCGGTTAATTTATGCGCAACCTCAGCCAGAGCGGGTTCAACTTCCGCCAGTCGGCTGGATTCCAGGAGCTGATACGGCACCCCGGCATCTTCCAGCACGGCGATATCACGGGTGGCGTTCTCATACTGTTGCGCGGTGCGAAAGAGTTGCAGCGTTCCCCCCTGGCGGCCTTCATATTCGATACCGGTCGCGGCGCGTAGCGTTTTCAGACAGTCGCGACTATATTCCGCCAGACGCACCATGCGGCTTTTATTTTCCATATAATGCCGGGTATCGCAGTTACGCAGCATTTGCCACATCCACTTCAGTTGAAACGGGGTGCCATCCAGACGCACCGCCAGCGGCGCATGGCGCTGGAACATCCATTTTATCGCCTTCAGCGGTACGCCAGGGGCCGCCCAGGGCGCCGCATATCCCGGTGAAATTTGTCCGGCATTCGCCGCGCTGGTTTCTTGCGCCGGGCCGGATTCGCGATCGATAACGGTGACATCATGCCCCGCCTGACTCAAATACCAGGCGCTGGTCACGCCAACTACGCCACTCCCCAGGATGACAACTCGCATAGCCACTCCGTTAATAGTAAAAGAACAATCTTCTGATTACATCTTGATAACCCAGATGAAAATATTATTCAACATATGACTTTTTTATGGTGACGTGCTTCACATATACCCTAAAGACAAGCGATCCCACTGGTTTGGGATCTCCTGCTACGCGGCATGGCTATACAGCATAAAATGATGCCAATACCCGTTTTTTTGCCGTTCAATGTGGAGGAAATCGCAAAGAAAAGTTTTCACGATCAAGTCGTTTTTTAACATGGTGTTCTATGCTTGAAAGGAGGCGCTCCATACAGAGAGCGTCGCCAACAATGAGGGTGCGCGAATGGCAACGATTGATTCCATGAACAAGGACACCACACGTTTGAGCGATGGACCCGACTGGACATTTGATCTGCTGGATGTCTATCTGGCAGAGATAGACCGCGTGGCGAAACTCTACCAACTGGATACTTACCCGCACCAAATTGAAGTCATCACTTCCGAACAGATGATGGACGCCTACTCCAGCGTCGGGATGCCGATCAACTATCCGCACTGGTCGTTTGGCAAAAAGTTCATTGAGACGGAACGTCTGTATAAGCATGGTCAACAAGGACTGGCTTATGAAATTGTGATCAACTCTAATCCCTGCATTGCCTACCTGATGGAAGAAAACACCATCACCATGCAGGCGCTGGTCATGGCGCACGCCTGTTACGGCCACAACTCCTTTTTTAAAAATAATTATCTCTTCCGGAGCTGGACGGATGCCAGTTCTATCGTCGATTACCTGATTTTCGCCCGGAATTACATTACCCGCTGTGAAGAACGCTACGGAGTGGATGAAGTAGAAAAACTGCTCGACTCCTGCCACGCGCTGATGAATTACGGCGTCGATCGCTATAAGCGCCCGCAGAAAATCTCGTTGCAGGAAGAGAAAGCGCGACAAAAAAGCCGGGAAGAGTATCTACAAAGCCAGGTGAATATGCTGTGGCGCACGCTGCCAAAACGCGAGGAAGAAAAAACTGTCGCCGAAGCACGCCGCTTTCCTGCTGAACCGCAGGAAAACCTGCTCTATTTTATGGAGAAAAACGCCCCGTTGCTCGAGCCGTGGCAGCGCGAAATTCTGCGCATCGTGCGTAAAGTCAGCCAGTATTTTTATCCGCAGAAACAGACGCAGGTCATGAACGAGGGCTGGGCGACCTTCTGGCACTACACCATCCTGAACCATCTGTATGATGAAGGCAAAGTGACGGAACGCTTTATGCTGGAGTTTTTACACAGCCATACCAATGTCGTATTTCAGCCGCCCTATAATAGCCCCTGGTATAGCGGAATTAACCCCTATGCGCTCGGCTTTGCCATGTTCCAGGATATCAAACGTATTTGTCAGTCGCCCACGGATGAAGATAAATACTGGTTTCCGGATATTGCCGGTTCCGACTGGCTGGAAACGCTGCACTTCGCCATGCGCGATTTTAAAGATGAAAGCTTTATCAGCCAGTTCCTGTCGCCAAAAGTGATGCGTGATTTCCGTTTCTTCACGGTACTTGATGATGACAGGCATAATTATCTGGAGATCTCCGCCATTCATAACGAAGAAGGTTATCGGGAGATTCGATCAAAACTGTCGTCACAGTATAACCTGAGCAACCTGGAGCCGAATATTCAGGTCTGGAATGTGGATTTACGCGGCGACAGATCGCTGACGTTGCGTTATATCCCGCATAACCGCGCGCCGCTGGATAAAGGCCGCAAAGAGGTACTGAAACATGTGCATCGGTTATGGGGCTTTGATGTGATGCTGGAGCAACAAAATGAGGATGGCAGCGTAGAACTGCTGGAGCGTTGTCCGCCGCGCATGAACACGCTGTAATCGAGATGCTGCCCGGTAGTGTTTGCGCTTACCGGGCATCGCGGGATTATCGTCCCTGAATCGCTAAATCGCCGGGAAGATTTTTCTGCATCCGATGCCAAATCTCGCCGCTGTCATGCCCGTAACGCCGCACCGTTTCATACACCTGGTCGTGCGCGCCCTGCTCGCATAACGACGATAATTTATGATAGAAACCCAGTGCCAGACTGCGCGCTTCCGGATTGGCGAAATAGTGGCGACCAATGCGGGTGTATAACCCTTTCATGCCGTTCAGGATCAAGCCGTAAATAGGATTGCCGGAGGCAAATGCCAGACCACGAAAGATGTTATAGTCCAGATCGGCGAATGCATCGGCATGGTCGGCCACTTCGTGGGCAGTGGCCAGCACTTCCTGCGCCTTATCCGGGTGTTGACGCAACGCGGTACGAATAAAGATAGTAGAAATATTGGTACGCACCGACAACAAATTGTCGATCAGTTGCGGAACGCTTTCATGATCAAGGCGGGCCAGCGTTTCAAGGATATTCAGCCCTGACGTTTCCCAAAAATTATTAACCTTTGTCGGTTTGCCATGCTGAATGGTCAGCCAGCCATCTCGCGCCAGCCGCTGTAACACCTCGCGTAATGTCGTGCGCGTCACGCCGATCAGTTCGGAGAGTTCTCGTTCTGCCGGTAAGATCGTGCCAGGAGGAAAGCGGTTATTCCAGATACTTTCAATAATATACTCTTCCGCGAAACCCGCCGGGCTCTGCGCCTTAATGACCATAGTGAGATTTCCATTACACAGCAAAACATAGTTGCACTCATCATACCAGACGGGCGTAACACCTGATAGCGGACGCAATGAAGAAAAAGGGGATCAAGGCACCATTTCTGATATCGCCTGCCAATATCGTTAAGGACTTGCTTGCATTCGTCGCGCTCGCTACTCTCTGTGTTTAAACATAAAAACGCTATTTCATTTTTCTAGGTAAGGAAAAATTTCATGGAGATCTCATGGGGTCGCGCCATGTGGCGCAACTTTTTAGGCCAGTCGCCCGACTGGTACAAACTGGCACTACTTGTCTTTTTAATTATTAACCCATTCATTTTCTTAGCTAATCCCTTTATTGCCGGTTGGCTGCTGGTGGCAGAGTTTATCTTCACCCTGGCGATGGCGTTAAAGTGTTACCCCCTGCTGCCCGGCGGGTTACTGGCCATTGAAGCCGTCATCATCGGCATGACCAGCGCCGCCCATGTACGTGAAGAGGTTGCCGCCAACCTGGAAGTCTTGCTGCTGCTGATGTTTATGGTGGCAGGCATCTACTTTATGAAGCAGTTATTGCTATTTATTTTTACCCGTCTGTTACTCAGTATCCGCTCGAAGATGGTTCTGTCGCTGGCCTTTTGCGTCGCCGCCGCGTTCTTGTCGGCTTTTCTTGACGCGCTTACCGTCGTTGCGGTGGTGATCAGCGTCGCCGTCGGTTTTTACGGGATTTACCATCGTGTGGCCTCATCGCGCGGCGAAGAGAACGATATGCTGGACGATAGCCATATCGATCCGCATTACAAAACGGTGCTGGAGCAATTCCGCGGATTCTTGCGTAGCCTGATGATGCATGCGGGCGTGGGGACGGCGCTGGGCGGCGTCATGACCATGGTCGGGGAGCCGCAAAACCTGATCATCGCTAAAGCGGCTGGCTGGCATTTCGGCGACTTCTTTTTACGGATGTCGCCTGTCACCGTCCCGGTACTGATATGTGGACTGTTAACCTGTATGCTGGTCGAGAAAATGCGCTGGTTTGGCTATGGCGAAACGTTGCCCGAAAAAGTCCGCGACGTCTTGCAGCAATTCGACGATCAAAGCCGTAAGAAGCGCACCCGACAGGATAAAATTAAACTAATAGTCCAGGCAATTATTGGCGTCTGGCTGGTTACCGCCCTCGCCCTCCATCTCGCGGAGGTGGGGCTGATTGGTCTGTCGGTTATTATTCTGGCCACCGCGTTAACGGGTGTAACCGATGAACACGCCATCGGCAAAGCGTTTACCGAGTCGCTGCCGTTTACTGCGCTGTTAACCGTTTTCTTCTCCATTGTGGCGGTTATTATCGATCAACATCTTTTCGCGCCGATTATTCAGTTCGTCTTGCAAGCCTCTGAACACGCGCAGCTAACGCTGTTCTATCTCTTTAACGGCCTGTTGTCTTCCATCTCAGATAACGTCTTTGTCGGCACCATTTATATCAACGAAGCGAAGGCGGCAATGGAAAACGGCGCAATCAGCTTAAAACAGTTTGAGATGCTAGCCGTGGCCATCAATACCGGTACTAACCTGCCATCGGTAGCGACGCCAAATGGTCAGGCGGCATTCTTATTCCTGCTGACCTCCGCGCTGGCGCCGTTAATCCGTCTCTCCTATGGCCGTATGGTCTGGATGGCGTTACCGTACACTATCGTACTGACCCTGATAGGGCTACTGTGCGTCGAATTCACTCTTGCGCCGGCCACCGAATGGATGACTCAGGCAGGATGGTTAGCAACGCTTTCGTAACGTTTGGCCGGGCAATACACCGCCCGGCTCCGATTTTTGCCTGATAATTATCCAATTACACATTATTTCATTTCCCGCTAGTGGCGCACGAATTGAATTGGTTTACACTGCGGTCTCTACGCATGTTGCAGGGAAATTATTATGTTGCGATTTTTAAACCAGTGCTCACGGGGTCGGGGCGCATGGTTACTGATGGCGTTTACCGCCCTGGCGCTGGAAATGGTGGCGCTGTGGTTCCAGCACGTCATGTTACTTAAACCTTGCGTGCTATGTATTTACGAACGTTGCGCCCTGTTTGGCGTGATGGGCGCGGGTCTGGTCGGCGCAATAGCGCCGAAAACGCCGCTGCGATACGTGGCGATGGTTATCTGGATTTACAGCGCCTGGCGGGGTCTACAACTGGCGTATGAACATACGATGATTCAGTTGCATCCCTCGCCGTTCATGACCTGTGACTTTATGGCGCGCTTTCCAGACTGGTTGCCGTTGGGTAAATGGCTGCCGCAGGTGTTTGTGGCATCCGGTGATTGCGCCGAACGCCAGTGGTCGTTTTTAACGCTGGAGATGCCGCAATGGCTGTTGGGGATCTTTGCCGCTTACCTTGTGGTGGCGATAGCCGTCGTCATAGCCCAGGCATTTAAGCCTAAAAAACGCGACCTGTTCGGTCGTTGATACACACGCTCCTTCGGGAGCGTTTTTTTGCCCGAAGCGTTGTTTGTCAGTGATTAAAAGGTGTATATTAAATACATCTTTTAATCACCACATCAGGGAGATGTCTTATGTCCCACTTACGCATCCCGGCAAACTGGAAAGTTAAACGCTCTACCCCCTTTTTCACCAAAGAGAATGTTCCGGCGGCACTGCTCTCTCATCACAACACAGCGGCAGGCGTTTTCGGACAACTCTGCGTGATGGAAGGCACCGTGACCTACTATGGCTTTGCGAATGAAACCGCGACAGAACCAGAAGTGAAAGTGGTGATTAATGCCGGGCAATTCGCCACCAGTCCGCCGCAATACTGGCATCGGGTAGAGCTGAGCGATGATGCGCGGTTCAACATTCATTTTTGGGTAGAGGAAGACCATCAGGGCGAGGAAATGTATCAACAGAAAAAAGCCTGACATCGGTAAACCAGTCACCACTGGGCGGGTCCCGCCCAGTAGCCAGGTGATTAATGGCGCTAATTAAACGCTAGAGTAGTTTAATTTTAACGTGGTATCCCTCAAGCCCTTTCATCGTTTCTCGCGGCACGAACTCTATTTCGGAAACCTCTTGCCCGGTTTTCTTCCGTAGTTCGGCGACCTTTTTGCTAATGAGTGCCGCGATTTCCTCTTCTGCTTTATGTGTCAACTCTTCGCTGTTCATTGATTTCCTCCTTTGAACTCGCAAACGGCTAAGCGCAATAAGACAGTGTCGTCATGGACGCGCTACTATTTTAACGTACAAAAAATTATAGGCTATCTTTCTGAGGATTATCAGGATGTTTCGCTTTAGAAGATGTAAAAAACCGCCTGGCACAGACGGTGCATCAGGCGGTTGGTTAATAGCACAAGACGCTATCTACGAGGATCTTCAACCTCATTCTGGGTATCCGGGTCGAGAGGATCGTCTCCCTCTGGCGTATCCGGAATATTTTCACCAGGAAGCGGCTCATCCTCTGGTAATGGATCGACTAAATCAGGACGTTCAGACATAAAGCCTCCAACGAACCATAGTTATTAAAGATACCCTACAGCACTACTTTTGGTTTTTCTTTGGATTTTTTCCTTCGTCTTCGGGTGTCTTATCAGGCTTCCTGGGCTGATCCTTTGAAACGCGCAACGGTTGGTTATTCATGGGGTAACTCCTCAGGATAGGCAGCGATATACTGCTTTGAAAGTATAGAGTCGCCGCCATACGTGCGCGAGCGCAGCGACAAGGCGCGTCAGGTAAGAATAGAAAGCGGTGATAACGCCAGGTGACGGAATTTGCACGCAATTCCTGGTTTCAGGGGCCGCCCGGCGTAAATTAAAGAATTGTAAACAATCAGCCGTTTTGCCGAAGACTTATTCTGCCCACGACGGTTTATTTAAAATATGATCCTGCCAGTCCCGTACTTCAGATTCTTTAACCGCGATATGACGGACAGAAATTCGCTCGCCATGCATAGCGGCTTTCGATCCAGTCAGCAGCGGATGCCACGTCGGCAAGGGCTTACCTTCCGCTAACAAACGGTAGGCGCAGGTCATCGGCAACCATTCAAAGTCTGGCAAATTTTCGCGAGTGAGTTTGATACAGTCGGGTTCAAATTCAAAACGGCGCTCATAATGGCGGCACTGGCACGTTTTGATATTTAATTGCCTGCACGCCACGTTGGTGAAGTAGATTTCATCTGTATCTTCATCCATCAGCTTATGCAGGCAGCATTGACCGCAGCCATCGCACAGCGACTCCCACTCGGCATCGGTCATTTCATCCAGGGTTTTACGTTGCCAGAAAGGTGTATCGCTCATTAAAGTATCCGCCATTGCACTAAAGCTGCACCTTATAACCAGTCTGGCCTGCAGATGCAAGTTTTACCGCCGCTGAAGGCGGCAAGCAGATTTTACAGAACGCGGGTAGACAACGTTTCGCCATTAAAACGAATGTCCAGCTCATCGCCGCTTAATAATGGCCCCACGCCTGCCGGCGTGCCGGTTAGCACCACGTCCCCGGCTTTGAGCGTAAAATAGCGGCTCATATAGGCGATAAGAGGCACAATAGGATGAATCATATCCGCGGTCGACCCTTGCTGGCGAACCTCGCCATTAACGTTAAGCCCGATAACCGTATTTTGCGGATCGCCGCAGAAGGCCGCGACAGGGATGAAGCCTGAAATCGGACATGCGTTATCAAAACCTTTGGCTTTTTCCCAGGGCTGTCCGGCCTTTTTCATTTTCCCTTGAATATCGCGCAGGGTTAAATCAAGCGCCACGCCATAACCGGCTATCGCTTTACGTACATGATCTTCGGTCGCCTGGCGGAGCGTTGCGCCAATCAGCACGGCAAGCTCAACTTCATGATGAACAGCGCCCATATCCGCCGGAATCGCCAGCGGCTGGCGAATATCACACAATGCGGTTTCCGGCTTGATAAAAAGCACGGGTTCTTCCGGCGTCGCGCTGCCCATCTCCTTAATGTGATTTGCGTAATTACTGCCCACGCAGACCACTTTACTTACCGGGTAATCAAGCAAGGCACCTTGCCAGTTACGATGTTGATACATATTTTCCCCTAAGATCATGATGGAATTCAGGCGCGGCGCCGAATACCGTTTAACGGTCAGCGGGCGACGTATTTTGTCCCACCGAAGAAAGATGTTGTTTCAGCAAATCTTCCGGCGGCGGCGGCAATTGTAAATAATAGCCCTGCTCGCTTAACGCCTGTTTTACTTTTTCGAGCTCGGCATTGACTAATTTTTTACGTCCATCAAGCGGCAGCATCATCGCTAACTGCGGCTGACCGAATCCTTTCATCAACGCTTCAGGCACCCGCGAAAAATCGTCTTTTTTTTCGACATACAAATAGGTTTGATCGCGCTTGCTACTTCTATAGATCACACAAAACATACTTTTACTCTGAATTAACGGGATGGTGACTTGCCTCAATATAATACTGACTATAACATGCCTTCTGGACTTCGGAATATCACTCCGTATCGGAGATGATAAATAGCAAATTGAGTAAGGCCAGGATGTCAAACACGCCAATCGAGCTTAAAGGCAGTAGCTTCACCTTATCAGTGGTTCATTTGCATGAAGCGGAACCAGAGGTTATTCGTCAGGCGTTAGAAGACAAAATAGCGCAGGCTCCTGCGTTTTTAAAACACGCCCCTGTCGTTATTAACGTTAGCGGTCTTGAAAGCCCGGTAAACTGGCCGGAACTGCATAAGATCGTGACCTCAACCGGCTTACGCATTATCGGCGTGAGCGGCTGTAAAGACGCCAGCCTGAAAGTAGAAATCGATCGGATGGGGCTTCCTTTACTGACTGAAGGTAAAGAGAAAGCGGTTCGGCCTGCGCCCGTTGAGCCGGCAACGCCCAGCGAACCGCCGCAAAACGCTAATCCCATCACAAAAACGCGATTAATTGATGTTCCGGTTCGTTCCGGTCAGCGCATTTATGCTCCACAATGTGATCTGATTGTTACAAGTCACGTCAGCGCTGGCGCAGAGCTTATCGCTGACGGCAATATCCATGTCTATGGCATGATGAGAGGTCGCGCGCTGGCAGGGGCGAGCGGCGATCGGGAAGCGCAAATTTTTTGTACCCATCTGACGGCAGAACTGGTCTCTATCGCAGGTGTTTACTGGCTGAGTGATAAAATCCCGGCAGAATTTTATGGCAAAGCGGCGCGCCTGCGTTTAGCAGACAACGCTTTGACAGTTCAACCGTTGAATTGATCCCTTTTTAACAAGGAATTTTTATGGCACGCATTATTGTTGTTACTTCGGGTAAAGGGGGCGTTGGCAAGACCACCTCCAGCGCGGCCATCGCTACAGGTTTGGCCCAGAAGGGAAAGAAAACTGTCGTCATTGATTTTGATATCGGACTGCGTAACCTCGATCTGATTATGGGGTGCGAACGTCGTGTCGTTTACGATTTTGTAAACGTCATTCAGGGCGATGCGACACTGAATCAGGCGCTGATCAAAGATAAGCGTACTGAAAATCTCTTCATTCTTCCGGCGTCGCAGACCCGGGATAAAGACGCGCTAACGCGCGAAGGCGTCGCTAAGGTACTGGACTCACTGAAAGCGATGGACTTTGAGTTCATCGTTTGCGACTCGCCGGCGGGTATCGAAACCGGGGCGCTGATGGCGCTCTATTTTGCCGATGAAGCGATCATTACGACCAACCCGGAAGTCTCTTCTGTCCGTGACTCGGACCGTATTCTGGGTATTCTGGCATCGAAATCTCGTCGCGCAGAAAATGGCGAAGAACCGATTAAAGAACATCTCCTGTTGACGCGCTACAATCCAGGCCGCGTCAATAAAGGCGACATGCTCAGCATGGAAGATGTACTGGAGATTCTGCGTATTAAACTCGTCGGGGTGATCCCGGAAGATCAATCCGTACTGCGCGCATCTAACCAGGGCGAACCGGTGATTCTTGACGCCACTGCGGATGCGGGTAAAGCCTATGCAGATACCGTAGATCGTCTGTTGGGAGAAGAACGTCCTTTCCGCTTCATTGAAGAAGAGAAGAAAGGTTTCCTCAAACGCCTGTTCGGAGGATAAATTATGGCATTACTGGATTTTTTTCTCTCGCGGAAAAAGAGTACCGCTAATATTGCAAAAGAGCGGTTGCAAATCATTGTCGCGGAACGTCGCCGTAGCGATGCCGAACCGCATTATTTACCGCAGTTACGTAAAGATATTCTTGAGGTCATTTGTAAATACGTACAAATCGATCCGGAAATGGTTACCGTCCAGCTTGAGCAAAAAGATGGTGATATCTCCATCCTTGAACTTAACGTAACGTTGCCGGAAGCCGAAGAGTCAAAATAAGCTCTTTTATGGGAAAATTCCTGGATTAAAAAAGGCAGAAGAATCTGCCTTTTTTATTTTTTTACATTATTCCGAATACGGACATTTATTTCACTGGCCGTTTTCCCGGCAATTACCGTCGTTAACGCGGATACTCCTGCAACAGAAGAGTTAACTTCTCCGCCATCAGTTCGGCGCGCCAGCCGGAAATCAATTCCGGTTGCCCATTTTGCGGTTTTAATTTCCAGTGCCAGTTAAGCAACTGATTAATCTGCCGACGCGATGCCAGTAGCTCGCCGCTGACGTGATGCGACGCGCTCACCTCCGCCACCAGCGCTTTGATGGCCTTAAACGCTTTGCGATAGCCCGGCATGTCCATCAGATTCAACAGGGGTTCCGGCAATGCCTCTTCCGGTAATGCCTGTGCTTTCGCCACCAGCGATATCAACGTCTTGCCGTGAAAACGAATCTCGCTGCCGGAAAGCCCCAGGCTATCCAGCTCACCGAGGCTGCCCGGCATATAACGCGCGACCGCCCACAGGTTTTCTTCACGCACAACAAAGTTCACCGCCATATCGCGCTCACGCGCCTTACGCAGCCGCCAGTCAGCTAAAAGTTGCAGACAGGCTAACTGGCGGGTACGCAGTTGCCAGGCATTAGTGATATCCCGCCATGCCTCTTCCGGCGCCTGAATCTCCTGACGACGCTGCTGCATCAACCGACACTCATCAAGCGCGGCAGGCAGCCATCCTGCGGCTTCAGTTTCAATCATCAGCTTTTTGGCGATCGGTAACAGATACCAGACATCCGCCGCCGCGTATTCACACTGACGCTCGCTTAAAGGCCGGGCTAACCAGTCGGTACGAGACTCGCTTTTATCCAGCGCCACGCCCGTATACTCTTCTACCATCGACGCAAACCCCCACGACAGCGGACGCCCGCAAAACGCCGCCAGAATTTGCGTATCAATCAGGGGTTCCGGCAGTTCGCCAAACGCATTCAGAAATACTTCCAGATCTTCGCTACCCGCGTGCAGAAATTTGGTGATTCCCGTATCGCGCAACACCGCTTTTAACGGCGACCAGTCGCTGATGCCGAGCGGATCGATCAGGGCGACATTTGCCCCGTCAAATAACTGGATCAATCCTAACTGCGGGTAATAGGTGCGGGTACGGACAAATTCCGTATCTAAAGCAATAGCCGGACATGCGCGGACATCTTCACACAGGCTCGCCAGCGCATCGTCCGTTTCAATCATTTGGTAATTCAAATCGTGTTCTCTTTGGTTCGCGCCAAAAAAAACGCCGGCTTAACCGGCGTCTCTCGTTAGCTGACTTAACGCTCAGGCTTTATTGTCTACTTTGCCACGGGCTTCGTCACGCAGTTCTCGTCGTAAAATTTTCCCAACGTTAGATTTTGGTAATTCCTCGCGAAACTCGACCTGTTTGGGCACCTTATATCCGGTCAGATGGCGACGGCAGAAGGTGATCAACGCATCGTCAGTCAATGCCGGATCTTTCTTAACCACAAAAAGCTTCACCGCTTCGCCGCTACTACCGGAAGGCACGCCAACCGCCGCGACTTCCTGCACGCCAGAATGCTGCATCACCACATCTTCAATTTCGTTTGGATAAACGTTGAAACCAGAAACCAGAATCATATCTTTCTTACGATCGACAATCCGCAGAAAGCCGTCTTCATCCATAACCGCAATATCGCCCGTATGCAGCCAGCCATCTTTAATGATTTCATCCGTCGCGTCAGGACGCTGCCAGTATCCCAGCATAACCTGCGGGCCTTTCACGCAAAGCTCTCCGGCCTCACCCGGCGCGACTTCATTGTCATCGTCATCCACCAGTTTGGCTTCTGTTGACGGTACTGGCAGGCCGATACTGCCGCTGTGATAATCAATATCATGCGGGTTGACGCTCACCAGCGGGGCGCACTCGGTCAGCCCGTAGCCTTCCAGCAGGTATTGCCCGGTCAGCTTTACCCAACGTTCCGCAACGACGTTTTGCACCGGCATCCCGCCGCCGGCTGACAGATGCAGCGAAGAAAAATCCAGCTGTTGAAACTCTTTATTATTGAGCAGGGCGTTGAATAGCGTATTAACGCCAGTCATCGCCGTAAATGGATATTTCGCCAGCTCCTTGACCAGGCCGGGGATATCACGCGGATTGGTAATCAGCAGGTTTTGCCCACCCAGCTCGATAAAAAGCAGACAGTTCATGGTTAAGGCAAAAATGTGATACAGCGGCAGCGCGGTCACTACCAGCTCTTTCCCCGGGTGCAGCAGCGGCCCATAGGTCGCTTTCACCTGCTCCAGGTTCGCCAGCATATTGCGGTGGGTCAACATCGCGCCTTTCGCCACGCCCGTCGTACCGCCGGTATATTGCAGGAAAGCCAGATCTTCAGCGACAACCTCGGGTTTGACATACTGCATACGGTAGCCATGCTGTAGCGCGCTGCGAAACGAGATCGCATCTGGCAAGTGGTATTTTGGCACCAGACGCTTGATGTATTTCACGACAAAGTTAACAACCGTACCTTTGGCGGTAGAAAGCTGGTCGCCCATCCGCGTCAGAATAACGTGCTGTACTGACGTTTTCTCGACCACTTTTTCCAGCGTATGGGCAAAGTTAGAAACAATAATGATTGCCGCCGCGCCGCTATCGTTAAGCTGATGCTCAAGTTCGCGCGGCGTGTACAGCGGGTTAACGTTCACCACAATCATGCCGGCGCGTAAAATACCAAATAGCGCGACGGGATACTGCAACAGGTTTGGCATCATCAGCGCCACACGGTCGCCTTTTTTGAGTCCCAGCCCTTGTTGTAAATAAGCCGCAAATGCCCGACTACGTTCTTCTAATTTGCGGAAGGTCATTACCTCCCCCATATTGACGAACGCAGGCTGATCGGCATAGCGCGTCGCCGCATGTTCAAACAGTTCAACCAGGGATTGATAACGGTCAGGGTTGATCTCCGCCGGAACATCAGCAGGATAACGGTTAAGCCAAACCTTCTTCAATGCATCACCTCTAAAATGAGTGTTCGTCGTCATCACAACCCCAGTTAATAAACAAGCCGTTAACATTATATTAACTCAGCGTACCAGTTTATTAATTACGCAACTGAAAGGTTGCGAAGCGCGTCACTATTTATTTTTATTATGTCTCTATGAATGCAGAAACAGCGGACCAGCCGCTGTTTCTTTTATTGATAAAACAAAGGGTTACTCTGTTACTATCGTCTGAACCTCTGCGGGTCCAGGGTTATACCATCCCCAACCGCCATAGCCATAAGGCCAGGCGCGTCCGCCGTAAAACCACGGATCGATCGGCTGTGGAGGCATGACGACCTGCTGAACAAGATGCCAGCGTTTATAGCCGGTAGCCTGCATCAGCATAAATTTATACGGCGTATTGCCGATTTTACCGTCAACCGTGCCGGTTATCGGGCCGACAACGGTAACTAACTGGCCACGGAAGTCCACCGGGTCCAGAAAACCGTTCACATCGGCAAAAATTCTGCCGCGCGAGGCTTCGCCCAGAACAGGACGCGCGCCGCTGTCGAGCGGTACGGTCGCGATTTCAAGCCGGGTTTTTCCCTGCTGATTTTGTACCGCCACAACTTTACCGCCGAAACGCGCCTCTTGCCCGATATAGAGCTGTGGCGCATTCATCACCCGCACCAAATCCTGCTGCGGCGTCGGACTCGAACCTTTAATGGCATCCGGAATAGTCACGCAACCGCTCAGCATAAGCGCGAAAGCGCACGCCAGCGCCCCTTTTATTAACCTTTTTTGAACCGCCATGATGCGACTCCTTTTTCTCGACCTCTATTCCACCCCACAGCATAAAGTATGGGGGGTAATAGTAGTGAGAGTCATTCTTTGCCGGGAAGTTTCTTCCACGCCACTTCGTTACGCAAATAAACCGGCTCGGCATGTTCCACGGCAACGGTCTCTCCTGCCGCCAGCTTTTGACTGGCGATGGGCAACATATCTTCCGCTGCCGGGAGCGACACCTCCCCATCATGAAGCGTCAGACCGCACTCCTTCGCCAGATCGGGCCACGCGGACCAACCCGTTCCTACCGTCGCCCACTCGCCGGAAAGCTGTTTCAACCGCTCGCCGACCCGTTCCGGTTTCAGCACCGCTTCCGTCTCTTCGCCCTGCCAGACGCCCTGCGCATCACGCTGGTATTCCGCCCAGTACACTTCGCCCATCCGCGCGTCAATCGCGGCGAGTACGCGGGTCGCGCCGGTTTTACGCCACGCGCCCTGCGCCATCGTGGCAAGCGTCGAAACACCGATCATCGGCAGATTTGCCCCTAACGCCAGCCCTTGCGCAATCCCAATGCCGATACGCACGCCGGTAAAGCTGCCCGGACCGCGCCCAAACGCCAGCGCATCTATCTCATTGAGCGAGACGCCGCCGGCGGCCAGAATCTCCTGCACCATGGGCAGGATACGTTGAGTGTGTTCTCGTGGACAAAGCTCAAAGTGAGCATTGATAGTACCGTTGTTCCACAGGGCGACAGAACAGGCCTCTGTGGCGGTATCGATAGCCAGAATTCGCATGAGGTTTCGTGCTTAGATCAATAAAATAGCGCGCATCTTACCATACTCCGTAACAAATTACTCGGCGGATGGAATCGCAAGAAAGCGAACGGCACGGGCGATATCACGCGTGCGCGGCGCAGGAGGCAGGCTGGCGAGAAACGTGGCGCCATAGGGCCGCATCACCAGCCGGTTATCACAAATCACTAACACCCCGCGATCGTCCGCATCGCGAATCAGCCGCCCTACTCCCTGCTTCAGCGTAATCACCGCGTCGGGCAGTTGAACCTCATCAAACGGATCGCCGCCGCGCAAACGACAGTCTTCCATTCGCGCTTTTAACAGCGGGTCGTCCGGGGAGGTAAACGGCAATTTGTCGATAATCACCAACGATAACGTATCGCCGCGCACGTCCACCCCTTCCCAGAAGCTGCTGGTGGCGACGAGCAGCGCGTTGCCGGCGCTAACAAATTGCTGTAACAGTTGGCCTTTACTGGTTTCCCCTTGCAATAATACTGGCAGCGTCATGGTGGCGCGAAACTGCTCCGCCAGATCGCGCATCATGGCGTGCGAGGTGCACAGCATAAAACATCGCCCGTTATTGGCTTCGATAATCGGCCTGAGCATAGCCGCCAACTGTCGCGCCGCGCCGGGCTGGTTGGTTTGCGGTAGGTTGCGCGGTACGCAGAGTAACGCCTGGCGCGTATAGTCGAATGGGCTGGGCAGCAGCATGGATTCTGCCTGTTCAATTCCCAGACGGGCGGTAAAGTGGTGAAGATCATCATTTACCGACAACGTGGCCGAGGTAAAAATCCAGCTACCGGGCTTCTGTTCCATCACCTCTTTGAATTTATCCGCCACGGTGAGCGGCGTCAGCGCCAGGGTGAAATGGCGCGAGGTGCACTCATACCAGTAGCTGTATCCCGGCTGATTGATCTCTTTTAAGCGTTTCAGCCGTGAACGGTATAGCGTGGCGCGTTCAAAAGCCGCATCCAGCAGCGCTGAACGGCCCAGCGACAGCTTCGCCACGTCGTAACAAAGCTCCAGCGTATCATCCAGCAGTAAAAATGCCCGTTGGATACGTGAGTCGGCTAACAGTTCACGCAAATTTCCCCGGTAGCCGGGCTCCCCCAGTTGCAGACGAAAATCCTGGGCGCTCTGGGCAAGGCGATCGGCGCATTTTTGCAACTGTTGAGTGTCTTTCAGTTCCGTCCGGTAGGCGATGGTGATGTCTTTTGCTAAATCCAGCAACTGACGGCTGGAGAGCGATTGTCCGAAATACTGGCTGGCGATGTCAGGCAGTTGGTGGGCTTCATCGAAGATCATTACTTCAGCCTGAGGGATAAGTTCGCCAAATCCGCTCTCTTTAACTACCATATCCGCAAGAAAAAGGTGGTGGTTTACAATCACCACATCCGCGTCCATCGCCTTTTTACGCGCTTTCACCACAAAGCACTCTTTGTAGAGCGGGCAATCGCTGCCAAGGCAGTTGTCGTTGGTACTGGTGACCAGCGGCCAGGCCTGGGAATCCTCCGCCACGCTGACGCAGGTGCTGATATCGCCATCCCGCGTCTGATTTGACCAGGAGCGCAGCAATATCACGTCGCTTAACGTTTGTACCGGTAAATCGCCGCCCGCCAGCGCTTGTTGTTCCAGCCGCTCCAGGCAGAGGTAGTTTGAACGTCCTTTCAACAGGGCCGTCTTACCGGTAAACGCCAACGCTTTTGCTACCGTTGGCAGATCGCGGCTGTAGAGTTGATCCTGCAACGCTTTCGACCCGGTCGAAATAATGACTTTTTTCCCGGCGCGCAACGCCGGAGCGAGGTAAGCATAGGTCTTCCCGGTTCCGGTGCCGGCTTCAACAACCAGAGGCTGCGCATTTTCAATCGCTTGTGTTACGGCAACCGCCATTTGTCGCTGTGGTTCGCGCGGTTTAAAGCCGGTTATCGCTTTGGCCAGTTGGCCATCTGCTGCAAAATCGTCCGTCACACTGCCCCCTGTTAATTTGCACAGGGGATTATGTCAGGGTAGAAAGGCTTACGCCAGTTACAGAGGTGACGGCGGCGCCACATTGTGGCAGTCTTGAGCCATTCAAATGGAAAGCAAATGAGGAATAAGTGATGTCTATCGTGCGTATTGATGCCGAAGATCGTTGGTCAGACGTGGTGATCCACAATAATACGCTGTGGTATACCGGCGTGCCGGAAAACCTGGACGCCGATGCTTTTGAGCAAACGGCGAATACTCTGGCGCAAATTGATGCGGTGCTGGAAAAACAGGGCTCCAGTAAGTCACGTATTCTGGATGCCACTATTTTCCTGAGCGATAAAGCGGATTTTGCCGCCATGAATAAGGCGTGGGATGCGTGGGTCGTCGCAGGCCATGCGCCGGTACGCTGTACCGTACAGGCCGGGTTGATGAATCCGAAATATAAAGTTGAGATTAAGATTGTCGCGGCGGTATAAGCCGGTTATTCGTCTTCATCCTCAAAACGCGCCACTATCCGTTCGCCGGTATGGTTGGCGCGAAGTTCGCCCGCCACCTGGGCAATCGCTTCTCCGCTACTCATACCTTGCGACATCAATTCCTGGATACGTTCTACGGCTTTTTGCTGTTGTTCATGACTGAGTGAAGGTAAACCTGCAAACATGATTAACTCCTGCTAAATTGTTAGCGCTAATTATTTCACGCTACCCGGCGGTAAGCCAGTAGTGTTGTAACGAGTCAGGAATGATGAAGACGTTATCTCCCACTGTTATCACCTTACCCTGGCGTCCGGACGCCGCTGAACACTATTTTGCGCCCGTAAACCATTTGCCCTGGGCGATGCTGCTGCATTCAGGTGATGCTATTCATCCCTATAACCGCTTTGATATTCTGGTCGCCGATCCTGTCACCACACTGACCACGCGCGCGCAGGAAACCACGGTATGTACTGCGCGCACGACTACCGTCACTCTCGACGATCCGTTACACGTTTTGCAGACTCAACTGGAGGCGCTGCCTTTTCATCCTCAGCCTGACCCTGACTTACCCTTTCAGGGCGGCGCGCTGGGTCTGTTTGGTTATGATTTAGGGCGGCGTTTCGAAATTCTGCCCGATACTGCCGCGCGCGATATCGCTTTACCCGATATGGCGATTGGCCTTTACGACTGGGCGCTGATTGTCGATCACCATAAACAGGTAGTGTCGCTGATAAGCTATCACGATGCAGACGCCCGATATCGCTGGCTCACTGGCCAGCGCGCGCCGACCCGCACGCCCTTCAGGCTTACCTCGGCCTGGCAATCCAATATGACGCGTTGCGAGTATGGCGAGAAGTTTCGTCAGGTGCAGGCCTGGCTGCACAGCGGGGACTGCTATCAGGTCAATCTTTCCCAGCGTTTTCAGGCGAGCTACGAGGGTGATGAATGGCAGGCTTTCGAACGCCTTAACCGCGCAAATCGCGCCCCGTTCAGCGCCTTTCTTCGTTTACATGACGGCGCCATATTGAGCCTTTCTCCCGAGCGTTTTATCCAACTGGAGAACAGTCATATTCAGACGCGCCCGATCAAAGGTACGCTTCCACGGCTTAACGATCCGCAGGCGGATCGTCAGCAGGCGCAGAAACTGGCCAACTCAATGAAAGATCGCGCTGAAAATTTGATGATCGTCGATTTAATGCGTAACGATATTGGCCGGGTCGCCGTGCCGGGTTCGGTGAAAGTGCCGGAACTGTTCGTCGTCGAACCATTTCCTGCCGTTCACCATCTGGTTAGCACCATTACCGCCCGTTTACCGGACTCGCTTCATGCTACCGACCTGCTGCGCGCGGCTTTCCCCGGCGGCTCCATTACCGGCGCGCCTAAAGTGCGGGCGATGGAAATTATCGACGAACTGGAGCCGCAGCGACGCAACGCCTGGTGCGGTAGCATCGGTTATCTGAGTTTCTGCGGCAAGATGGATACCAGTATTACTATCCGCACCGTCACGGCAACGCAGGGCCAACTCTATTGCTCAGCCGGCGGCGGTATCGTGGCCGATAGCAACGAAGAAGCGGAATATCAGGAAACTTTTGATAAAGTTAATCGTATCCTGCACCCACTGGAGAACTAATACGTGGATACCAGCCGTCTGACGCTCGATCATTTCTTATCGCGCTTTCAGCTTTTGCGCCCGCAGATGACTCATGAAACGTTGAACCAACGTCAGGCAGCCGTACTGATCCCTGTGGTTCGCCGCCCCCAGCCGGGGCTGCTGTTGACCCAGCGGGCTATTCATTTGCGCAAACACGCCGGACAGGTCGCCTTTCCCGGCGGGGCCGTGGACAATACCGATGCTTCGCTTATCGCCGCAGCGCTTCGCGAAGCGCAGGAGGAAGTCGCCATCCCGCCGCAAGCCGTGGAAGTGATTGGCGTTTTACCGCCAGTAGACAGCGTGACCGGTTTTCAGGTCACCCCGGTGGTCGGCATTATTCCGCCAAATCTCCCCTGGCGCGCCAGTGAAGACGAAGTGTCTGCGGTGTTTGAAATGCCGCTGGCGCAAGCGTTGCAACTGGGTCGATATCATCCGCTTGATGTTTACCGTCGCGGCAATTCGCACCGCGTATGGCTCTCCTGGTATGAGCATTATTTCGTTTGGGGCATGACCGCAAACATTCTTCGTGAGCTGGCGCTGCAAATCGGCGTAAAGCCCTGACTGTACACAACGCCATTCACGTTGCCTCAAGGCGGTAACAATCGCCTCCCCCAAAGAGGCAGCCTGAAGGGCAACGTGTATATACTTAACTTTACGCGCGCAAGACACGACTTGAGATTACTGTCGCAATATTAGTAAAAACGCGGTTATTCATTAGTTTAATTCATGTGAATAGTTAAGCTGATGCCAGCGTTCCCTCTTACACTATGCGCAGTTATAACATCGTAACCGGAAGCCCCGGTTGCCCTGTCAGGAGTATTATCGTGATTAGCCTATTCGACATGTTTAAGGTAGGGATTGGTCCCTCCTCTTCCCACACTGTTGGCCCGATGAAGGCCGGTAAACAGTTCGTCGATGACCTGGTCGAAAAAGGATTACTGGATAACGTTACCCGCGTCGCTGTCGATGTCTACGGCTCGCTGTCGCTGACGGGGAAAGGTCACCATACCGATATCGCCATTATTATGGGTCTGGCGGGTAATGAACCCGCTACCGTGGATATTGATAGTATCCCCGGTTTTATTCGCGACGTCGAAACGCGCGAGCGTCTGTTACTGGCCCAGGGACGTCACGAAGTCGACTTCCCGAAAGATGACGGAATGCGTTTTCACAACGGCAATTTGCCGCTGCATGAAAACGGGATGCAGATCCACGCCTGGCATGACGACACGGTCATTTATAGCAAGACGTACTATTCCATCGGCGGCGGCTTTATCGTTGATGAAGAGCATTTCGGCCAGGAAGCGACGAATGAGGTTACTGTACCTTATCCGTTTAAATCGGCGAAAGAAATGCTGGAGTATTGCAACAGTACCGGCCTTTCACTCTCCGGCATGGTGATGCAAAACGAACTGGCGCTGCATAGCAAGAAAGAGATTGAAGAGTATTTCGGTCACGTCTGGCAGACCATGCAGGCCTGTATTGATCGCGGTATGAATACCGAAGGCGTGCTGCCGGGGCCGCTGCGCGTACCGCGTCGCGCCTCCGCGCTGCGTCGTATGCTGGTTTCCAGCGATAAGCTTTCCAGCGATCCGATGAACGTCATTGACTGGGTGAATATGTTTGCTCTGGCGGTGAACGAAGAGAACGCCGCAGGCGGCCGCGTCGTGACGGCGCCAACCAACGGCGCGTGCGGTATCGTTCCTGCGGTACTGGCTTACTACGACCATTTTATTGAGTCTGTCAGCCCGGATATTTACACCCGCTACTTCCTGGCGGCAGGCGCTATTGGCGCGCTGTATAAGATGAACGCGTCTATTTCCGGCGCGGAAGTCGGCTGTCAGGGCGAAGTCGGGGTCGCCTGTTCGATGGCGGCGGCAGGCCTTGCTGAACTGTTGGGCGCCAGCCCGGAACAGGTTTGCGTTGCCGCTGAAATCGGCATGGAGCATAACCTGGGGCTGACCTGCGACCCGGTTGCCGGTCAGGTGCAGGTGCCGTGTATCGAGCGTAACGCCATTGCTTCGGTTAAAGCGATCAACGCTGCGCGTATGGCCATGCGTCGAACCAGCGCGCCGCGCGTCTCGCTGGATAAAGTCATCGAAACGATGTACGAGACCGGAAAAGACATGAACGCCAAATACCGCGAAACGTCGCGCGGCGGGTTGGCTATTAAAGTCCAGTGTGATTAAACGCCGTTTCCCCTCCCTTCGCCCATCTGCTACGGATGGGCGAAATTTTTATCTCTTCCTCGTCGACTCCACGTTTCCCCACTACACTTGCTGTGTCGCGGTTGGCTTTTGTCGCCAACGCTTATTGGGCGGCCCGCATGCAAACAGCACAACGGATCATCAATCATTATCGCCGTAATCGTTTCATTGTTTGCACGATTTGTGCACTGGTCACGCTCATTCTTACGCTGAGCATCCGATTTATTTCGGAGCGGAACTTAAATCACCATCGCACGGTTGCATTCGCGAATCATGCCGTTGATGCGCTGGATAATGTGCTGCATCCTCTCCTGGTCGGACGAAACATACTGCTACCCTTGCTTGAGCTTCCGTGCGCGACCGCGCATTTGCCGTTGCGTAAGCAAGCCGCCCGCCTGCAAACCATTCGTTCTATCGGGCTGGTAAAAGAGGGAATTCTCTACTGCTCAAGCATTTTTGGCGCCCGCAATACTCCCATACGCCAGCTTCAGCCCGATCTTCCCGCAGCTGGCGATCTGCTGCTACTTTCCACGGACCAATCGTTACTCAAGGGAAGCCCGATCCTCATTCAGTGGTATCCCGCCTCTGCCGATGGACAGGATGGCGTGATGGAAATTGTGAATATTGACTTGCTGGCGACTATGCTACTTGAGCCGCAGCAGCCGCAAATTACCAGCGCCAGCCTGACGGTCGGCAAACGGCACCTGTTATATGGTCGGGGCGTGGTCGATACTCTTCCGGAATTAAAAAAAGATGAAGAGCGTTACCAGCTTTCATCGCGGCATTTCCCTTTTACTATCAGCGTCAGCGGGCCGTCGGCAGGCGTACTGGCGTTCAAACATCTCCCGACACAGTTACCGCTGGCCGTATTGCTTAGCCTGTTGATCGGTTATATCGCCTGGCTGGCAACGGCCAGCAGAATGAGCTTTTCCTGGGAGATTAATTTGGCCCTTGCCGAACGGGAGTTTGAGCTATTTTGCCAGCCGTTGCTTAATGCCCGCACGCAGCAGTGTACCGGCGTTGAGATCCTGTTACGCTGGAATAACCCGCGCCAGGGCTGGATCTCACCGGATGTTTTTATTCCTATCGCCGAGGAGCATAACCTGATAGCGCCGCTGACCCGCTATGTGATTGCGGAAACCATTCGGCAACGGCACTATTTCCCCGTCAACCATCAGTTTCATATCGGCATCAATGTGGCGGCAAGCCATTTCCGACACGGCGTGCTTCTCAAGGATCTTAATCAGTACTGGTTTAGTGCGGAACCTGTTCAGCAACTGGTGCTGGAGCTCACGGAACGCGACGCGTTGCTTGACGTTGATTACCGCCTGATGCGCGAGTTGCATCGTAAAGGCGTCAAGTTAGCCATCGATGATTTTGGCACAGGAAACAGCTCGCTCTCCTGGCTGGAAAAACTGCGGCCGGATATTTTGAAAATCGATAAATCCTTCACCGCCGCCATCGGTACCGATGCGGTCAATTCAACGGTGACCGATATTATTATCGCGCTGGGGCAAAGACTGAATATTGAACTGGTGGCGGAAGGGGTCGAAAACCAGACGCAGGCACAGCATTTGCGCCAGCATGGCGTGCAAATGTTACAGGGCTATCTCTATGCGAAGCCGATGCCCATTAGCGAATTTCCACAGTGGCTGGCGGGCAGCGCGCCGCCGCCCGCCCGACATAACGGACAGATTATGTCCGCGATGCCGCATCTATAGACTTGATTCCTGCGTGTGACGTTATTCCTCTTCGTCGTGGGCAGGCTGTTCTTTAACAATCCGAACCAGATCGACACGGTAGTCGTTGGCCTCGACAATGGTGATCCGCAGTGGCGGAACATCAATGACATCGCCTACACGAGGAATATGGCCATTAGCGGCGATCACTAACCCCGCGACCGTCGCAATATCGCCCTCTTCGTTCACCAGATGGTCAACTTCCAGCGCCTGCTGTAGCGCATGGAGATCGGTGCCGCCCTTCACTATCCAGCCCTCGGCATCGGCAACGATTTCCGGCGTTTCATCGGCATCCGGGAACTCACCGGCAATCGCTTCCAGCACATCCAGCGGCGTAACCAGCCCCTGCACCACGCCGAACTCGTTCGTGACGATAACGAAACTGCCGCGCGCGCGGCGCAAAACGCCTAACAGATTGATAGGATCAAGCGTTTCCGGCACCACTATCGCCGGGGAAGACGCGGCGATAGCCGCAACGTCCGCGCCCTCTTCCAGCGCCACCAGCAACTCTTTCGCGCGAACGATACCGATAATTTCATCCAGCTCGCCCCGACATACCGGGAACAGGCTATGCGGAGAAGAGAGTAACTGCTGACGGATTTCAGCTACGCTGAGATTCGCATCCACCCAACTAATTTCGCCTCGCGGCGTCATAATGCCGCGCAGGGAGCGCGACGCCAGAGTCAGTACGCCGTTAATCATGTAGCGTTCTTCTTCGGCGAAGGCGCCTTCCGACACCGATATCGCGGCCGGGCTATCCGTCTCATGTTGCGTACTTGCCTGACGTTTACCGCCCATCAGACGCAGGATAGCGTCCGCAGTACGCGCGCGCAGCGGCAACGTGGACTGATGACGAATAAAGTTGCGGCGCGCAATCTGGTTAAACACCTCGATAACGATCGAGAAACCAATTGCCGCGTACAGGTAGCCTTTCGGAATATGGAAACCAAACCCTTCCGCCACCAGGCTCAAGCCGATCATCAGCAGGAAACTCAGACAGAGCACCACCACCGTCGGATGCTGGTTGACAAAACGGGTCAGCGGTTTTGACGCCAGTAGCATCACCGCCATCGCAATCACCACCGCCGCCATCATAACCGGCAGATGGTTTACCATACCTACCGCCGTAATCACGGCGTCCAGCGAGAAGACCGCATCCAGGATGACAATCTGCGTGACTACCACCCAGAAGCTCGCATAGCCTTTACCGTGTCCGGTGTCATGCTCGCGGTTTTCCAGACGTTCATGCAGCTCGGTGGTCGCTTTAAACAGCAGGAATATACCGCCCAGCAGCATAATTAAATCGCGGCCGGAGAAGGTAAAATCCCAGACGGTAAAGAGCGGCTTTGTTAAGGTCACCAGCCACGAAATAATGGACAGCAGCGCCAGACGCATAATCAGCGCCAGCGAGAGCCCGATAAGACGCGCTTTGTCACGCTGCTTTGGCGGCAATTTATCGGCGAGGATCGCGATAAAGACCAGGTTATCGATACCCAGGACAATTTCCAGGACGACGAGCGTGAGTAAACCCACCCAAATTGAGGGATCCATTAATAATTCCATGACAAGCTCCTGCTTAAGGAATGACTAAACGGCGCCCACAACATCTCAAAGGATGCAGGCGGTAACGCAATAAACAAAGTAAGGCTATGGCAAGATATGCCAGATTGACAGGCGCAAAACGGCCAAAGAGTGAAATGACGTCGGTGACGATCCATACAACGGGCTGCTGCCCTATACCCCATTCTAATTAAACGGAAGCTAAACATAACAGAGACAACTGGTTTTTGGCAAAGATTTACCTTCCTTTGCAAAGAGATGTAACCGGGATATTTTACACTTCGAAATTTCTCATTATCGAAAACAAAATTACGGATCTCCATCACACAAAATATTTTTTTCGATATCTAAAATAATTCACGAAAATCATGCGTTTTTCGTTGTAACCCTCATCTGAATCGATTCGCTTGCGGACGGCGATTCAAAAAATACATCTGTCAAGTTGATGTGTTGACAATAATAAAGGAGGTAGCAAGTGACCATTGCTATTGTTATAGGCACACATGGTTGGGCTGCAGAGCAGTTACTTAAAACAGCCGAAATGCTGTTAGGCGAGCAGGAAAACGTCGGCTGGATCGATTTCGTTCCAGGCGAAAATGCCGAAACGCTGATCGAAAAGTACAACGCTCAGTTGGCTAAACTCGATACCAGTAAAGGCGTGCTATTTCTCGTTGATACATGGGGAGGCAGTCCGTTTAATGCTGCCAGCCGCATTGTCGTCGATAAAGAGCGCTATGAAGTTATTGCCGGCGTCAACATCCCGATGCTGGTCGAAACGTTTATGGCTCGTGACGACGATCCGAGCTTTGACGAGCTGGTCGCACTGGCGGTAGAAACCGGTCGTGAAGGCGTAAAAGCGCTGAAAGCGAAACTGGTAGAAAAAGCCGCGCCAGCGCCAGTCGCCGCCGCGCCAAAAGCGGCCGCACCGGCAAAACCGATGGGCCCGAATGATTATATGGTTATCGGGCTTGCCCGTATTGATGACCGCCTCATTCACGGTCAGGTCGCTACCCGCTGGACCAAAGAGACCAATGTCAGCCGTATTATTGTTGTGAGCGATGAAGTGGCGGCGGATACCGTTCGTAAAACGCTGCTGACGCAAGTTGCGCCGCCGGGCGTTACGGCGCATGTGGTTGACGTCGCGAAGATGATTCGCGTCTACAATAACCCGAAATACGCCGGTGAACGCGTGATGCTTCTGTTTACCAATCCTACCGACGTCGAGCGCATCGTTGAGGGCGGCGTGAAAGTCACTTCCGTGAACATTGGCGGTATGGCCTATCGTCAAGGTAAAACGCAGGTGAACAACGCCGTTTCCGTCGATGAAAAGGATATCGAAGCCTTTAAAAAGCTCAACGAGCGCGGCATCGAGCTTGAGGTGCGTAAAGTTTCCACCGATCCGAAACTGAAAATGATGGATTTAATTGCCAAAGTGGCGAAATAACCGCCGGCATTTAATTAGCTTTCACACTTAAGATAGCAATAGGAGAAGTACAATGGAGATTACCACTCTTCAGATTGTGCTGGTGTTCATCGTCGCATGTATCGCGGGTATGGAGTCGGTACTTGATGAATTTCAGTTCCACCGTCCGCTGATCGCCTGTACCTTAATCGGCGCCGTTTTGGGGGACATGAAAACCGGTATTATCATCGGCGGTACTCTGGAAATGATCGCTCTGGGCTGGATGAACATCGGTGCTGCCGTTGCGCCTGATGCCGCACTGGCGTCCATCATCTCTACCGTTCTGGTCATCGCCGGGCATCAAAGCATTGGCGCCGGTATCGCGCTGGCGATACCGCTGGCGGCGGCAGGCCAGGTACTGACCATTATCGTTCGTACCATCACCGTGGCATTCCAGCACGCGGCGGACAAGGCGGCTGAAAACGGCAACCTGACGGCGCTCTCCTGGCTGCACGTTTCTTCTCTGTTCCTGCAGGCAATGCGTATCGCCATCCCGGCGGTTATCGTTGCCATCTCCGTAGGCACCAGCGAAGTACAGGGAATGCTGAATGCGATTCCTGAAGTCGTCACAGGCGGTCTGAACATCGCTGGCGGCATGATCGTCGTGGTTGGTTATGCGATGGTTATCAACATGATGCGCGCAGGCTACCTGATGCCGTTCTTCTACCTCGGTTTCGTCACCGCGGCTTTCACAAACTTCAACCTGGTCGCACTGGGTGTCATCGGCGCAGTGATGGCTATTCTTTACATCCAGCTGAGCCCGAAATACAACCGTGTAGCAGGCGCGCCTGCAGCGGCTGCTGGCAATAACGATCTCGACAACGAACTGGACTAACAGGTGAGCGAAATGGTTGATATGACTAAAACTACCACCGAGAAAAAACTCACTCCGAGCGATATTCGCGGCGTATTTCTTCGTTCTAACCTGTTCCAGGGGTCATGGAACTTCGAACGTATGCAAGCGCTGGGCTTCTGCTTCTCTATGGTGCCGGCGATTCGTCGCCTGTATCCGGAGAATAATGACGCGCGTAAACAGGCGATTAAACGTCACCTGGAGTTCTTTAACACTCATCCTTACGTTGCGGCGCCGGTACTGGGCGTGACCCTGGCAATGGAAGAAAAGCGTGCGAACGGCGCAGAGATTGACGATGGCGCTATCAACGGTATCAAAGTCGGTCTGATGGGACCGCTGGCAGGCGTCGGCGACCCTATCTTCTGGGGTACCGTCCGTCCGGTATTCGCGGCGCTGGGCGCAGGTATTGCGATGAGCGGCAGCCTGCTTGGTCCGCTGCTGTTTTTCATCCTGTTTAACCTGGTGCGTCTGGCGACCCGTTATTATGGCGTGGCTTATGGCTACCGCAAAGGCGTCGATATCGTTAAAGATATGGGCGGCGGCTTCCTGCAAAAACTGACTGAGGGGGCGTCAATCCTCGGCCTGTTTGTCATGGGGGCATTGGTTAACAAGTGGACGCATGTGAATATCCCGCTGGTGGTCTCCACCATCACCGGTCAGGATGGTCAGACACGCGTTACCACCGTGCAAACCATTCTCGACCAGCTGATGCCGGGGCTGGTTCCGCTACTGTTGACCTTTGCCTGTATGTGGCTGCTGCGTAAGAAAGTTAACCCGCTGTGGATTATCGTGGGCTTCTTCGTCATCGGTATCGCCGGCTACTCCGTAGGACTGCTGGGCCAATAAGGCTGTTGTACACTACCGGGGCCAAACGGCCCCGTTTTTTTATTTCTCTGGAGGATAAATGACTATCACGGACCTGGTGCTGATTCTCTTTATTGCCGCATTATTGGCTTACGCTCTCTACGATCAGTTCATCATGCCCCGTCGCAATGGCCCCACTCTGCTTTCTATAGCCCTGCTTCGCCGTGGTCGCGTAGACAGCGTTATCTTCGTTGGGCTGGTCGCCATCCTTATTTATAACAACGTAACCAGCCACGGAGCGCAGATGACCACATGGTTATTAAGTGCGCTGGCGTTAATGGGGTTTTATATATTCTGGATCCGCACGCCACGGATCATCTTTAAACAACGTGGCTTTTTCTTCGCCAATGTCTGGATAGAATATAACCGTATTAAAGAGATGAATTTATCGGAGGACGGCGTACTGGTGATGCAATTAGAACAACGACGCTTGCTTATCCGTGTACGCAATATCGACGATCTGGAAAAAATATATAAGCTTCTTATTGAAAATCAATAACCTAAGATATAGCCTCAACTATGTTTTTCGAATTTTATTTCGAATCATAATATAGCTAAGGCTATATTTTCTATTGACCAATTGTTATTTAATTTAACGTTTTATTGATGAATAAATCTAAATGAAAATCGTTTTCAATTAGAAGACAAATAATATTTTATCGCTGTTGTTTTATATTCTAAAAATATGTTAATGTTGCGCCGTCAATTGGGGAGTAGCCGATTTCCAGACTCCGGAAATGTACGCGTCAACATACTCGTTGCAAAACGTGGCGCGTACGGACCAGCCGCCGCTGGTCAGGCGAGACCATAGGCGCATCAACTGCTGTGTATTTCGTCACAGAATGGCGACATGCATGTTTGCTGGGGGCAGTGATGTGTTTAATGGATACCCCGGTCAGGACGTTGTCATGCACTTTACTGCTACTGTTCTTCTCGCTTTCGGCATGTCGATGGATGCTTTCGCGGCATCAATTGGCAAAGGCGCCACCCTACATAAACCCAAATTCTCAGAAGCGTTGCGTACCGGCCTTATCTTTGGCGCGGTTGAAACGCTGACCCCGTTAATCGGCTGGGGGCTGGGGATATTGGCGAGTAAATTCGTTCTGGAATGGAACCACTGGATAGCCTTTGTTCTGCTGATCTTTCTGGGCGGACGCATGATCATCGAAGGTATCCGCGGCGGTAGTGATGAAGATGAAACACCGTTACGTCGCCACAGCTTTTGGCTATTAGTCACGACGGCTATCGCGACCAGCCTCGATGCGATGGCGGTTGGCGTCGGTCTGGCGTTTTTGCAGGTAAACATCATCGCTACCGCATTAGCTATCGGTTGCGCCACGCTTATCATGTCCACCCTCGGAATGATGATCGGTCGCTTTATCGGTCCAATGCTGGGTAAGCGTGCTGAAATTCTCGGCGGGGTCGTACTGATAGGAATTGGCGTCCAGATCCTCTGGACGCATTTTCACGGTTAACGGTTACGCTGCCAGAGATGAAGGTTGAAATCCGTCTGGCAGCTAAGTCCGGCGCTGGCAGCCAGTTGTTCCCACACTTCTGGTCTGGCGCGCCAGGCAAATGGCGTCATTTGCAACAGTGCTACAGCCGCTTCGGCGGTGAGCTGCATGTGATAAGCAAGGCGGGTACTCTGCTGCAATGTGAATCCGTCGAGCTGCTCGGTATACGGCGCATGTAAACGCACCTCATCATAAATGAGCCCTTTTAGTTCCATCAGATGATGCGGTCCCGGCGTGGCGGTAACGACCCAACCACCAGGTTTCACCACGCGCGCTAATTCCTGCGCCTTACACGGGGCGTAGATTCTGATCACCGCATCCATTGACGCATCGGCAAAGGGCAGTCGATGGCTTGACGCCACACAAAACTTCACCTGCGAATAGCGCTTCGCCGCCGCTTTGATCGCCGTTTTAGCAACGTCCAGTCCAAACGTGGTGACTCCCGGCAACGCCTCGGCAAAAGCATGAGTGTAATACCCCTCGCCGCAGCCGATATCCAGAATCGCCGTGGCCGACTGATCCAGCCGCTCGCGCAACAGGTTAATCACGGCATCGCGCAGCGGCTGATAATGGCCCGCATCAAGAAACGCTCTCCTCGCCTGCATCATTTCGGCGCTGTCGCCCGGATCGCGCGAACGTTTATGCTGTACCGGCAGCAGATTGATGTAGCCCTCTTTCGCCACATCAAACTGATGGCGCTGTGGACATATAACGCTGTTATTAATCTGCGTAAGCGGCTGATGGCAAAGCGGACAGGTAAACGACATGACAACTCCGGACTGGGGCGCTAAAGGGCGCAAGTGTAACGCGAATTGCGCCCCGGGAAAATCCTTTACGAGCCCGGAACCGCAACGTGGCTGCCATGCATCACCAGAAGGTGATCTGAATCGGCTGGCATACCGTCTGGCTCAACATTTTCCAGCCGCAGCACATCGCCCATGATCTGGCTGAATACGGGCGCAGATACCGCGCCACCATAATAAGCCCCATTTTGCGGATTATTAATCACCACCACCAGCGCAAATCTGGGATTACTTGCCGGCGCGACGCCTGCGGTATATGCCACATACTTATCGACGTATTTACCATCATCGCCAATTTTTTTCGCCGTCCCGGTTTTGACCGCAATACGGTAGTCTCTTACTGCGGCTTTTGTTCCGCCGCCGCCAGGCAACGCGACGCTCTCCATCATATGTTCCACCTCGTGCACCAGTTCTTCCGGCATTACCCGCGTGCCGATCACGGGCGGATCAACTTTGGTGATCGATAACGGACGGTAGATACCAAAGCTGCCAATCGTGGCATAAACATGCGCCAGTTGCAGCGGCGTCACCATTAATCCATAGCCAAAAGCGAAGGTAGCGCGATCTAAATCACTCCAGTAACGGCGTTTCGGTAATAACCCGCTGCTCTCTCCGGTGAGACCCAGTCCGGTAGGCACGCCGAAACCAAAGCTTTTATAAGTATCCATTAATTTCTGCACCGGCATCGCCAGAGAAAGGTGAGAAACGCCGGTATCGCTGGATTTTTGCAAAATGCCGGTTAATGTCAGTTCCGGATAGTAACCGACGTCGCGGATACGGTGTCCATCAAGAATAAAAGGATGAGTATCGATAACGCTGTCCGGTTGCACGATACCCTGCTGTAACGCAGTCATAATGACCAACGGCTTCACAGTAGAACCGGGTTCGAAAGTATCGCTAATCGCGCGGTTACGAAAATCGTCCAACTGCGCGCCTTCACGGTTGTTCGGGTTGAAATCCGGGTAGCTCGCCATCGAGAGAATTTCACCCGTTGGGATGTTAATCAATACGGCAGCGCCGGATTCCGCTTTGTTCCAGATGACGGCGTTATCCAGCGCATCTTCGGTAACCGTTTGCAGACGTTCATCAATGCTAAGCTGAAGTTCATGAGCAGGAACCGGATTCACTTCCGTAATGTTCTCAATAACGTGACCAAATTTATCTTTACGCACCAGTCGGGAGCCCGGTTTTCCCGTCAGTTGCGCGTTAAAGCTCTTTTCAATACCTTCTATTCCCTGCCCGTCGATATTGGTAAAGCCGATCAAATTGGCCGCTACGTGTCCGGCAGGGTAAAAACGGCGCGACTCTTCCCGCAGGTTAATACCCGGTAGATTCAGTTTATCTATCCATTCGGCTTGCTGGGGTGAAACCTGGCGCGCAAGGTAGATAAAACGGCCTGCCGGGTTACTGTTTACCCGTTCCGCAAGCGTACTGAGAGACAGATGTAAGGCGCTGGCCAGCGCCTGCCAGCGCTCATTGTAGCCAACGCCGCCTTTGCTTATGATAGTCTTCGGATCGGCCCAGACAGCATTAACCGGAACGCTCACCGCTAAGGGTCGCCCTTCTCTGTCGGTGATCATGCCGCGTGGAGAGGCCGTGGTCACTTCACGAAGCGAGCGCATATCTTCTTGTTTCACCAGTTTCGACGGCGTAACAATTTGCAACCATGCCACCCGCCCTAACAACAATGCCATGCTGAGCAGAATGGCAGTGCAAAGTAGTGCAAAACGTATGGGCGTAAAATTACGGGTATCGCCGTCGCTTTTCTTTTTCACCTGATCTCCAGCCGAATCATTTTTCAGGTGATTGATTTAACGGGAAACGGACGGAAAAACCAGAAAAAACAATGCTAATAACCTCGCGCCTTTGCAACAAATCGCTAACGAGAGCGCATCCAGACACATTTTGAAGGATATTGAATTAAAAAGCCCCGCTTTTAGCGAGGCTTTATATCTGAGGCTGACGCGACAAACGCATCAAATCAGTGGTGTCGATCAGATAGCTGTTACGTTAACAGCAGCCGGACCTTTCTGGCCGTCCTGAATTTCGAACTCAACGTTCTGGCCTTCAGCCAGAGTTTTGAAACCATTGCCCTGGATAGCGGAGAAGTGTACGAACACATCTTTGCTGCCGTCAGCCGGAGTAATGAAGCCAAAACCTTTGGATTCGTTGAACCACTTAACTTGACCTTTAATCTTTGCCATTTGCAAAATTCCTTAGAGTGTTTTCTTTGCCCGTAGGCATAACATAGATAAAACTGAGACATTACTGCTTGAGGCACTAATATAAGGTTCGGCAGAGAAGCGGTATTCAACGTCAACGTGTTTACTCAGGACTTCTTTACTGAAAATGCCACACATAAACAGAACTGTACCTCGTTTAACCCAAAGCCTGTTATCACATACAACGTTAATTATGGCAAGCCATTTTTAAACGTGTCTCGATCCGTCGCACAAATTACGAGAACCTTCACAAATTGACAGCACGTTTATGCAACAAAATTGCGAAAGATATATCCTCACGCGCTGACGGACTCCTGACAACGTCACTGCTGAAAAGCCATTTTTCTACCATAGCTCAATAACTTCGCTTCTTCCAGTGCATCAAATCACATTTAAAAGCTGTATTTTTCATATCACTTTTTATGCTGAGTTATGCATAAATTGTCACAATGATAAAAAACACCTTTTAATCAAAATAATAGAAAAGAAAAGCGATTTTCGACACCGCTTTTTGTGATGTTCTGCGTCTTTACAGAATGCCTTAAAATAATGAACAAACAATGACAATCCATAAAGAGAGAGAAACGTTTCGCTTTTAATAGAGAATGAGCAGTATCACAAAAATGCCATATGTCCATTTGTTATACATATAAAACTATGTTGCATATAAAGCCATATATTATGTAAGGCGTTGATGCCGTAGTATCAGTTGCAAACGGCAACGCGGAGAGATCCGACGGGGAAATGGGGCGTATGGCACTGGCGCCATTTGCGCCCCGGTAAGCATTATCGTTCTGCAACCAGACGAATGATGTCCTCATCCTCTTTTGGTTCGCTTGCCGCTGTTGCGGGTTCCGCTTCTTTTTCTGGTTCGTTTGCTTCGCAAAGGCGACGTAACAACGCGTTTTGCCGCTTCTGTTGATCCAATAACGCTTCGAGCAGTTCTATCTGCTCGTTGGCACGGGAACTTGCCCGGTTGACAAAGAACCAGAGCGCCAGCCCCACCACCAGAACCACCATTGATACTATTAAAGATGCAAGAGAAAACGCACCAGAGTTTAAAACGTCGTTCATTTCACCACCTCAATGTAGAGACGTCATTCTACCACTGCTACACGGGAAGGAAATCTCTGGTGTAAAACGTTTACCAGGGAATAAATTTATTGATGGCGCAAATACCGCTGAAAAATTGTACATCCTGATCGCACATGATATTAAACACCTGCGCCCACAGCAACAGGCATACTACCACCACGATGCCGAGAACGACCCATCGAAATTTTTTCACTCCACTCTCCGATCTTACATCTTATGTCGCTAAATTATCATGAGTTACTTAAACCAGGAGTAACTGTAGCGGCATTATATGTTTTTAGGAATGATTCACTTGTTTCAATCAATGTACACGCTACTCTTATTCTAACTAAAAAAGAAAAGAGGTAGTAATGCGTTTGATCATTCGCGCAATTGTATTGTTTGCCCTGGTGTGGATAGGCCTGCTGATGAGCGGCTATGGCATCCTGGTGGGAAGTAAAGTGAACGCTGCGGGGCTGGGTTTACAGTGCCATTACCTGACCGCACGCGGCACCAGCACGGCGCAATATCTCCATACCAACAGCGGCATTATCGGCTTTTCCGACTGTCCCATTTTCAGAAAAATCGCCACCGTGGTGGATAATGGCTAAGCGGCAATAAATAATTTCACAGTGAAACTATCACCAATAATTCCCCTATATTGGCTGTTATTCATAAGTACTGTTAAATAATATTTTAATAACCGTTAAATAAGCCGACAGATATTATCTACTTTTACGATTTCATCCCACCCGATGTTATAAAAAAAGCAGCTACATTTTTCGTAGCTGCTTTTTTTAACGTCATGCAAATAACGTTGCTTAGAAGGGATAATCGTTGTAACCCATTTGTTCAGAAATTTTACGCGCGGCGGCGTGTAACATAGCCACATATTCCTGTAGGCGTTCTTCTGAAAAACGCAGCGTCGGGAACGAAATGCTTAACCCTGCGATGACTACGCCAAAACGGTCAAATACCGGTACGCCGATACAACGTAACCCTTCTTCCTGTTCTTCGTTATCTTCACCGTAGCCTTGCGCACGCACTTCATCCAACAGCGGCAGCAACGCTTCAGTGCTGGTAATCGTGCGTCCCGTGCTTTGCTTATACTCTACGCCGTCGAGAATCTGCTTAACCTCATCACGGTCGCGCCAGGCCAGAAGCACTTTACCGATGGCCGTACTGTACAGCGGATTACGACGCCCAATACGTGAGTACATCCGCAGATTGTACATAGAGTCAATTTTATGGATATAGACAATGCTGTCTTCATCCAGCGCGCCAAGATGGATAGTTTCTTTTGTCAGACGAGACAGTTCGCGCATCTGAATGTCCGCACTGCGGATGAGATCAACATTTTGCAACGCTCGCGCGCCCAGCTCAAACAGCTTTAGCGTCAGAGAGTATTTTTCAGACTCCCCTTCCTGAGCCACGTAGCCCAGCGTTTTCATGGTTTGCAAAAAGCGATAAACGGTGCTTTTCGACATCATGACGCGCTGCGATAGCTCGGTAATCCCTATTTCACGCTCTTCACCCAGCGCCTGCAGAATGCCGAAAACTTTCAGCACAGAAGATACAGAATCAGGCTGCTTATCCAGATCTGCGTTTGCCATTTATCACCTCATTACGAGCGTTTTATAAAATTCAGAACGAGTTTTTATTATAATTTCACGCCAGGTCGCCCGCAATCCATCTTTGCTTACTTCGTTACAAATCTGCGACATAACAACTCAGTATTAATGCTAACATTATTATTCAGCTCATAATTCCCCTTATTACAAAATACTTATGGAAAAAACACGGGCCGATGGCCTGCCCCTCCCGCAGAGATACGGCGCTATCCTGACGATTATTATCGGTATTTCGATGGCGGTTCTGGATGGCGCAATCGCTAATGTCGCGCTGCCAACCATTGCGACTGATTTACATGCCTCCCCTGCCAGCTCTATCTGGATTGTCAATGCGTACCAAATCGCCATTGTCGTCTCACTACTTTCCCTGTCTTTTTTAGGCGACATGTTTGGTTATCACCGGATCTACAAATGTGGTTTAGTGGTATTTCTGCTTTCATCATTGTTTTGCGCGCTTTCAGACTCGCTGCAGATGCTGACGCTGGCGCGCATCGCGCAGGGATTTGGCGGCGCGGCGCTAATGAGCGTAAACACGGCGCTGATTCGTCTTATCTACCCCCAGCGTCATCTGGGACGAGGCATGGGAATTAACTCTTTTATCGTCGCAGTCTCTTCCGCCGCGGGTCCGACGATCGCCGCAGCGATTTTGTCCATCTCATCATGGAAATGGCTGTTTCTGATTAATGTCCCGTTAGGTATCATCGCGTTAATTCTGGCCATACGCTTTTTACCAGCAAACATCGCCCATGACACTAAGCCGCGCTTTGACTTACCGAGCGCGGTAATGAATGCGCTCACATTTGGCCTGCTGATTACCGCATTGAGCGGCTTTGCCCAGGGACAGTCGCTAACGTTGATTGGCGCAGAGCTGCTCGTTCTGGTCGTGGTCGGGTTTTTCTTCGTGCGCCGCCAGCTTTCTTTGCCCGTCCCTTTGTTACCCATCGACTTGTTACGCATTCCGCTTTTTTCACTCTCGATCGGCACGTCAATTTGCTCGTTCTGCGCGCAAATGTTAGCCATGGTCTCGCTACCTTTTTATCTGCAAACCGTGCTGGGCCGTAGCGAAGTAGAAACCGGCCTGTTATTGACGCCCTGGCCACTGGCAACGATGGTGATGGCGCCGCTGGCGGGGTACCTGATAGAACGTCTTCATGCCGGTTTGCTGGGGGCGCTGGGAATGGTGATAATGGCAGCCGGGTTGTTTGCGCTGGTCATGTTGCCAGCCTCCCCCTCCGATCTGAATATTATCTGGCCGATGATCCTTTGCGGCGCAGGGTTTGGCCTGTTCCAGTCGCCGAATAATCACACCATTATCACTTCCGCGCCGCGTGAGCGCAGCGGTGGCGCCAGCGGGATGCTGGGCACGGCGCGACTGTTAGGCCAAAGTACTGGCGCCGCGCTGGTAGCGCTGATGTTGAACCAGTTTGGCGATAGCGGTACGCATCTTTCTCTGCTCGCAGCGGCGATCCTGGCGACTCTCGCGGCGGTGGTGAGCGGTTTACGTATTACGCAACCACGCGTTCAGGAGTAAAAAAAGCGCGTCATTCGACGCGCTTTTCATACTTGCCAGTGGGCTGATTATTTCAGGTACTCACCGCTACGTAGCGCTTCAATGCGTTTATCCAGCGGTGGGTGCGTCATAAACAGCTCGCTTAACGATTTCGATTTACCGTTAATACAAAACGCCATCATGCTGGTCGCTTCTTGCGGCTCGTAGCTGGTTTTCAGGCGCTGCAGCGCGGCAATCATTTTTTCACGGCCAACCAGCTTCGCCGATCCCGCATCGGCATGAAACTCACGGTAACGGGAGAACCACATGGTGATGATGCTCGCCAGAATACCGAAGACCAGTTCCAGCACCGTCGCAACGGCGAAATAGATTAGCGGATTACCGTTACTTCCTTCGCCTTCATCGCGGTTGCCGCCCAGAAAACCAGCGGCAATTTGCGCGATAATGCGCGAAATAAAGATAACGAAGGTGTTAACCACCCCCTGAATCAACGTCATCGTCACCATATCGCCATTGGCAATATGGCTGATTTCATGCGCAATGACGGCTTCCGCTTCGTCAGGGCTCATGTTTTGCAACAAACCGGTGCTCACAGCGACCAGTGAGGCGTCACGGCGTGCGCCCGTCGCAAACGCGTTAATGTCCGGCGCATGGTAGATAGCAACCTGCGGCATGGCGATACCGGACTGGCGCGCTTGCGTTGCTACGGTGTTCATCAACCAGCGTTCTCTTTCATTGCGAGGCTGTTCAATAACTTCCCCTCCTACGGATTTTAACGCCATCCATTTGGACATCAGCAATGAAATAAAAGAACCGCCAAAACCAAACAGCAGCGCCATGATCAGCAAGCCTTGCACGCTGCTCGACTGTATCCCTGTCAGGCTCAGAACCAGCCCGAAAACGACCATCACGGCCAGGTTCGTCAGCAGGAAGAGCGCGATTCGCATCATAATTTTCTTTTAACCTCAATTTAACAAAGCGCACTATGCGATTACCCACATCGTATGGGTCTTATGGCTATTTTCAAGCATCACCAGGCGGTAAGTCACGAGAAAAACACAACTTTACATTTTGTAGCATTATCCTGACGACTTCTGCGCTTGTTAAAAAAAAACAGGCACAATTTTTTGTGCCTGTTTAGCGTTACTTATTGGCTGCCGCCTGCTCCGCTGGTTTTTCTTTTTCAAGATGCGCCAGGTCCAGAGCAATCTTCACCGTTTCATCAAGGTACGGGTCCGGCTCCTGGTAATCCTTTGGCAGATCGTCCAGTTTCTTCAGCAACGGTTTACCCTCACGTTTAAACCGATCGTTAATACGCGCCAGACGCAGAGCGTCTTCTTCATTGTTCTCTTTCTCACGCTGCGCATAATTCAGAGAGACGATGTTGCGCTTATCCTTCATGGCATTGAAACGTGCGATATCCTTCATGATGTACTGAAACTCAGGATCTTTGGCGATACGCGCGTTGTGTTCTTTCAATAATTCCGGGCCAAACGGGGCCAAATCGTCCGATTTCACGTATTTCGCCGCATCAATGCTATCCCACGGCAAGGCGTTATCTTCAAATTTTTCTCCGGTTTCCGTCTCTTCATTGCCAGTCGGCATGATGATATCCGGCGTGACCCCTTTACGCTGCGTACTGCCGCCGTTGACACGGTAAAACTTCTGAATGGTGTACTGCACCGAACCCAGCGCAGGCCATTCCGGGCGAAGCATCTGATCGTAAATTCGGTTTAGCGAACGATATTGCTGTACCGTCCCTTTACCGAAGGTCGGCTCACCGACAATCAGCGCGCGCCCATAATCCTGCATCGCGGCAGCAAAGATTTCCGATGCCGAGGCACTGAAACGATCGACCAGCACCACCAGCGGGCCTTTGTAGTAGACCACGCCGTCGGTGTCGCTATCCTCACGCACTTTGCCGTTATTGTCGCGCACCTGAACTATCGGACCAGAAGGGATAAACAGACCGGAAAGCGAAACGGCTTCCGTCAGCGCCCCACCGCCGTTTGAACGCAGATCGATAACGATGCTGTTAACGTTCTGTTTTTCCAGCTTCTGAAGCTGAACTTTGACATCATCGGTCAAGCCGACATAGAAGCCTGGAATATCCAGTACGCCAACTTTTTCCTTGCCGACGGTTTTCACCGACATTTTAACCGCGCGATCTTCAAGACGAATCCGTTCACGCGTCAGCGTGATAATACGCGTTTTCGTCCCTTTGCCAGCCGGCAGTATTTCCAGTCGAACCTTGCTGCCTTTTGGCCCTTTGATCAGCGCCACCACATCATCAAGACGCCAGCCAATGACGTCGACCATCGGTTTTCCAGCTTGCCCTACGCCGACGATACGATCGCCGACGCTAATCGACTTGCTCTTCGCTGCCGGGCCGCCGGCAACCAATGAGTTAATGACAGTATAATCGTCATCCATTTGCAGCACCGCGCCGATACCTTCCAGAGACAGGCTCATTTCGGTATTAAACTGCTCGGTATTGCGGGGAGAAAGATAATTTGTATGTGGGTCGATTTCACGCGCAAAAGCGGTCATCGCCAGCGAGAACACATCTTCACTGTTGGTCTGCGCCAGGCGACGAATAGCGAATTTGTAGCGACGCGTCAGCGTTTCGCGAATTTCTTTGTCGCTCTTGCCGGTGAGTTTCAGACTGAGCTCATCGAATTTCACTTTACCATCCCACAGCGCATTTAGCTCAGCCTCATCTTTCGGCCAGGGCGCTTTACTGCGGTCCAGGTTAAACGTATCGTTTCCGGTGAAATCCATTGGCCGTTCCAGCACTTTTAGCGCGTACTGGTAACGTTCAAACCGGCGCTTTTGCGCCAGGTTATAAAGATCGTAAAAAACATCCAGCTTACCCGTGCGCAGCTCATCGCCCAACACGGTTTTCTTTTTCGCAAACTGCTCGACATCGCTCGCCAACAAAACGTTGTGGCTATAGTCGAGAAGATTCAGATAGCGATCAAAAATCTTTGCCGAAAATGCCTCATCCAGATCGAACTGGCGATAGTGGGAGCGGGTAAAACGCGACGTTACGCGCTCGCTCACCGTCGCATGTTGCGTCTCTTCCTTTAGTACGGGAATTTGATCGGCACGCGTAATATCTTCCACGGCGAAGGACTGGCCTGCTAATGCAAGCAGGCCAGCTAACGCGGTAAGCCTAAAAAAAGTGTTCATGCCAGGCCTGGCCTCCGTTTCAGAACACCAGGTGTTCTGCGCGTACAATCAAAGACATACCCGAATTCAGCTGTACACGGACACCATCTTTGGTGATTTCTAATACGGTGGCATCCATCGCATTATTACCCGCTTTCACCTTGAGGGACTGCCCTACGGTCAATACTGAAATATCAGAAACCGGCGTGTGCTTCTCTTCGCGAGGCGCACGCGGCGCTTTCGTCGTCGGTTTATCAGCGCGAGGTTTACGTTCAGCGCCTTCTTTACGACGCGCTACCGGGCGAGGTTTACGCTCGCGTCGCGGCGCGTCTTCTTTTTCGCCAGCCGCCGCGGCAGCTTCGCGTTTTTTCGCTTGCTGCTCTGCGCGCTGCGCCTGAACACGGGCTTTGGCTTCTTCAAGCTGCTTACGCGCATGTTCGACATGCTGTTCTTCCAGCTCGCCGCACGGATTGCCATCAAGGTCGACGCGCGTTGCGCCCGGCTTAACGCCGTACAGGTAACGCCAGCTTGAAGTATAAAGACGTAAAGCGGAACGAAGTTGCGTTTTGCTGAGGTTCATTTCGCCCCCAACTCGCTCTACCAGATCCTGAAAAATACCAATTTTCAGCGGGCGAGCTTCGCCTTCCGCACTAAAACAGTGAGGAAAACGCTCGGCCAGAAACGCGATAACTTCTTTACTGCTATTCAACTTAGGTTGATTTTCCATGAAATTTCCTGATTACAACGGACGTAGCCAACAAGCAGCAGGCATGAACAGGCGTCATTATAATGACGCCATCAGTAATTGCTACGTTATCCGTTGATTATCCTGCGACGCTCGCAAAGAATTTTTTGTAATCCGTCGTTGCAAGCACGGTTTCAAGCTGTGCGACCAGCGTACGCAGGCCGTGTTCATCTTCTTCGGTAAAACGGCCAAACGCCGTGCTATCTATATCCAGCACGCCGATAATCCGTTCGCCAACCGTGACAGGCAGCACAATTTCGGCGTTGCTGGCGGCATCACAGGCAATATGGCCGTCAAACGCATGAACATCATCAATACGTTGAACCTTATTCTGCGCTACCGCTGCGCCGCACACGCCGCGACCAACCGGAATCCGCACACAGGCGATTCGCCCCTGAAACGGCCCCAACACCAGCGTATCGCCTTCGAGGAGATAAAACCCTGCCCAGTTTACCTCGGTAAGACGTTCGAACAGTAGCGCGCTGGTATTCGCCAGCGTGGCCAGAAAGCTGGTTTCACCTGCCATTAACGACTGAAAATCGCGGTTTAACGCCGCGTATAGTTCTGTTTTGCTCATTATATAATCACTTCGTGGTCTTACTCCTAAACACAGGCTATTAAAATAAGCATTAAATGCGTTCTTGCTCAAGATTATTCCTGTCATGAGTTAAGATTACATTATTCTAACACTTTGATTCACGATACATGGCTCTGAACACCTCACACGTCACGCCAACAAAAAAGCTAACGATCAGGTCAATTAGCGAAGCGCTGCCGCGCAGCCACTACCAGCGCTGCCCTGAATGCGACATGCTGTTCAGCTTGCCGGAGATGAGCGCTCATCAAAGCGCTTATTGTCCTCGTTGCCAGGCCAAAATTCGCGATGGGCGCGACTGGTCGCTGACGCGGCTGACCGCGATGGCGGTAACCATGCTGCTATTGATGCCGTTTGCCTGGAGCGAACCGTTACTCCATATCTACCTGTTGGGCGTACGCATTGATGCCAATGTGATGCACGGCATCTGGCAAATGACGCAGCAGGGCGATCCGTTAACCGCCGCAATGGTGCTCTTTTGCGTGGTTGGCGCGCCGCTTATTCTGGTTTTTTCAATTGCTTACCTGTGGTTTGGTAGCCTTCTCGGCATGAATCTGCGTCCAGTCCTGCTGATGCTGGAAAAACTGAAAGAGTGGGTGATGCTGGACATCTATCTGGTCGGTATTGGCGTTGCCTCTATCAAAGTGCAGGACTATGCCTTTCTGCAGCCGGGCATCGGGCTTTTAGCGTTCGTTTCGTTGGTGGTTCTTAGCATTCTGACTATGATTCATCTGAATGTGGAGCAACTATGGGAACGATTTTATCCGCAGCGCCCTGCTCAACGTGCGGACGAAAGATTGCGCGTCTGTCTTGGCTGCCACTTTAGCGGCTATCCGGATGCGAAAGGACGCTGCCCGCGTTGTCATATTCCGCTACGGTTACGCAGAAAACAGAGCATACAGAAGTGTTGGGCGGCCTTGCTGGCGTCTATTGTCTTTTTGCTGCCGGCAAACCTGCTGCCTATCTCGGTAATCTACATTAATGGCGGGCGTCAGGAAGATACTATCCTGTCGGGCATTATGTCGCTTGCCAGCAGCAATATCGCCGTCGCCGCCGTCGTTTTTATCGCCAGTATTTTGGTGCCGTTTACCAAAGTCATCGTGATGTTTACGCTACTATTGAGTATCCATTTTAAATGCGAACAGGGACTGCGGACGCGAATTCTGTTGCTGCGTCTGGTGACATGGATAGGCCGCTGGTCGATGCTGGATCTTTTCGTTATCTCGTTAACCATGTCTCTGATTAATCGCGATCAGATTCTGGCTTTTACTATGGGACCGGCTGCGTTTTATTTCGGCGCAGCGGTAATTTTGACTATTCTTGCAGTGGAATGGCTGGATAGCCGCTTACTTTGGGATGCACATGAGTCAGGAAACGCCCGCTTCGAAGACTGAAGCGCAAATTAAAACCAAACGCCGTATTTCACCTTTCTGGCTGCTACCGCTTATCGCGCTAATGATCGCGGGGTGGCTGGTATGGGATAGCTACCAGGATCGCGGCAATAGCGTGACTATCGATTTTATGTCAGCGGATGGTATCGTACCAGGCCGTACTCCCGTTCGCTATCAGGGAGTAGAAGTCGGCACCGTGGAAGATGTCAGCCTGAGCAAAGATCTGCGCAAAATTGAAGTTCGCGTCAGTATCAAATCAGATATGGAAGATGCGTTGCGCGAAGAGACGCAATTCTGGCTGGTGACGCCCAAAGCCTCGCTGGCGGGCGTTTCCGGCCTGGATGCGTTGGTCGGCGGGAATTACATCGGTATGATGCCAGGTAAAGGCAAGCCCAGAGATCATTTCGTCGCCCTGGATACACAGCCTAAATACCGGCTTAGCAACGGCGATCTGATGATTCATCTCAATGCGCCGGATCTCGGCTCGCTTAATAGCGGTTCACTGGTCTATTTCCGTAAAATCCCTGTCGGACGGGTGTATGACTATTCGATTAACCCTAACAAACAAGGCGTGACGATTGACGTTCTGATTGAGCGACGGTTTACCGATCTGGTGAAAAAAGGCAGCCGTTTCTGGAATGTCTCCGGCATTGACGCCGATCTAAGCCTGAGCGGCGCGAAGGTGAAACTGGAAAGCCTCGCGGCCCTGGTCAATGGCGCGATTGCGTTTGATTCGCCGGACAATTCCAAACCCGCCGCCCAGGATGACACGTTCGGCTTATATAAAGATTTAGCCCACAGCCAACGAGGGGTAATCGTTAAACTTGAGCTGCCCAGCGGAGACGGTCTGAAGGCGGAATCTACGCCGCTCATGTACCAGGGACTGGAGGTGGGTGAGCTTTCTAAACTGACGCTCAACCCTGGCGGTAAAGTCACCGGAGAGATGACCGTCGATCCCAGCGTTGTTCCGCTGATGCGGGAAAATACGCGTATTGAGTTACGCAATCCCAAACTGTCGCTGAGCGACGCGAATATCAGTTCGTTGTTAACCGGAAAAACCTTCGAGCTGGTGCCGGGCGACGGCGAACCGCGCAGTGAATTTGTGGTGGTGCCGGGTGAAAAGGCCCTGCTGCATGAGGCGAATGCCTTAACCCTGACGCTGACGGCCCCGGAAAGTTACGGCATCGAACCGGGCCAGCCGTTAATTTTACATGGTGTAAAAATTGGCCAGGTCATTGAGCGCAACTTATCCAGTAAAGGCGTGTCATTCACCGTCGCGATTGAACCGCAGCACCGGGATTTGGTACAGGGCGACAGTAAATTCGTGGTCAACAGCCGGGTGGATGTCAAAGTCGGCCTTGACGGCGTAGAGTTCCTCGGCGCCAGCGCCAGCGAGTGGATTGACGGCGGAATTCGTATTTTACCCGGTACGAGCGGGAAGATGAAATCCACCTACCCGCTCTATGCTAACCTGGAAAAAGCGCTGGAAAATAGCCTCAGTGACTTACCGACTACCACCTTAACGCTGACGGCCGAAACGTTGCCGGATGTCCAGGCAGGTTCCGTCGTGCTGTATCGAAAATTTGAAGTAGGCGAAGTCATCACCGTTCGCCCACGCGCCAATACCTTTGACATCGACCTGCATATTAAGCCGGAGTATCGCCACCTGTTAACCAGCAATAGCGTGTTCTGGGCGGAAGGCGGCGCGAAGGTGCAACTTAACGGCAGCGGCCTAACGGTACAGGCCTCGCCACTCTCCCGCGCACTGAAAGGGGCCATTAGTTTTGATAACCTGAGCGGCGCCAGCGCCAGTAGGCGCAAAGGCGATAAACGCATTCTTTATGCTTCAGAAACTTCCGCCCGCGCGGTAGGCGGACAAATTACGCTGCACGCGTTCGACGCTGGAAAATTGGCGGAAGGGATGCCAATTCGTTACCTCGGTATTGATATCGGCCAGATCCAGACGCTGGAATTGATCACCGCACGTAATGAAGTGCAGGCAAAAGCCGTCCTTTATCCGGAGTACGTACAGACATTTGCCCGCGCCGGGACACGTTTTTCCGTTATTACGCCACAAATTTCCGCGGCAGGCGTCGAGCATCTGGATACGATTCTCCAGCCCTATATTAACGTTGAGCCAGGACGCGGCGCGGCACGGCGCGACTTTGAACTGCAGGAAGCCACGATTACCGACTCACGCTATCTGGATGGGTTAAGCATCGTCGTGGAGGCGCCAGAAGCAGGCTCGCTTAATATTGGCACCCCCGTCCTGTTCCGCGGTATCGAAGTGGGAACCGTCACCGGAATGTCCCTGGGGTCGCTCTCCGATCGCGTGATGATCACCTTGCGTATCAGTAAGCGTTACCAATATCTGGTGCGTAATAACTCCGTATTCTGGCTTGCCTCCGGCTATAGTCTCGACTTTGGTCTGACAGGCGGCGTGGTGAAAACGGGGACATTCAATCAGTTCATCCGTGGCGGTATCGCCTTCGCTACTCCACCAGGTACGCCGCTGGCGCCAAAAGCGCAAGCCGGTAAGCATTTCCTGTTACAAGAGAGCGAACCGAAAGAGTGGCGTGAATGGGGCACCGCTCTGCCACGTTAAACACCAGGCTCCGGCGTACTCGCGCCGGAGCGTTTTATGCTACACTGCGCGCCTGTTTTTTTGCCGGCGATACACCTGTGGCTCAACACGCTGTCTATTTTCCTGACGCTTTTCTGACGCAAATGCGTGAAGCAATGCCTTCCACGCTCTCTTTTGATGAATTTATTTCGGCCTGCCAACGCCCGTTGCGCCGCAGTATACGCATCAATACGCTTAAAATTTCCGTGGCTGATTTCCTTGCCCTAATCGCGCCCTACGGCTGGTCGCTCACGCCAATTCCGTGGTGTCATGAAGGATTCTGGATCGAGCGCGATGATGAAGAGGCATTGCCGCTTGGCAGTACCGCTGAGCATTTAAGCGGCCTGTTTTACATTCAGGAGGCCAGTTCGATGCTGCCGGTCGCGGCCCTGTTCGCCGATGATAATCATCCGCAGCGGGTCATGGATATGGCAGCGGCGCCTGGCTCAAAAACCACGCAGATCGCTGCCCGCATGGGGAACCGCGGCGCCATTCTGGCCAACGAATTTTCGGCCAGCCGCGTCAAAGTTCTGCACGCTAATATCAGCCGATGTGGAATCGCCAATACCGCACTGACGCATTTCGATGGTCGCGTATTTGGCGCTGCGTTACCGGAGATGTTTGACGCTATCCTGCTGGATGCGCCCTGCTCTGGCGAAGGCGTAGTACGTAAAGATCCTGATGCGCTAAAAAACTGGTCGCCAGAAAGTAATCTGGATATCGCGGCGACACAGCGGGAACTGCTCGACAGCGCTTTTCATGCTTTACGACCCGGCGGCACGCTGGTCTACTCCACCTGCACGTTAAATCGCCAGGAAAACGAAGAGGTCTGCCTCTGGCTGAAAGAGACCTACGCCGACGCCGTTGAATTTTTGCCGCTGGGTGATCTGTTTCCTGACGCTGACCGCGCCCTCACCCCGGAAGGCTTCCTGCACGTCTTCCCGCAAATTTACGACTGCGAAGGATTCTTCGTCGCACGTCTGCGTAAAATGTCATCCCTTCCAGCCATGCCCGCGCCGGGGTATAAAGTGGGGGCGTTTCCTTTTACCCCCCTCAAAGGCCGCGAAGCATTACACGTTACCCAGGCGGCCAACGCCGTCGGACTGCTATGGGATGAAAATCTCCATCTTTGGCAGCGTGAAAAAGAGGTCTGGCTGTTCCCGGCAGAAATTGAATCACTGATCGGAAAAGTCCGTTTTTCCCGGCTCGGTATTAAGCTGGCCGAAAGTCATAATAAAGGCTATCGCTGGCAACATGAAGCGACGATAGCCCTTGCCTGCCCGACTCATGCTCACGCGTTCGAACTTTCTGCGCAAGAGGCGGAGGAGTGGTATCGCGGTCGGGATATTTATCCGCAAACACCCCCTGCCGCTGATGATGTCCTGGTGACGTTCCAGCGTCAGCCGCTTGGTCTGGCAAAACGTATCGGCTCAAGAATAAAGAACAGTTACCCGCGTGAACTGGTGCGGGATGGCAAACTCTTTACTGGTAATAGTTAAAAGGCGCACAAAAAAACCGCACTTTTTGACTGGCGCTTTTGCGTACGTTGACTACGCTGAAAAATGGACGGCTAAACTGGTCGTACCACAATTAGCGTATTAACGGAGAGCACGATGATGAAAACCAGTGTGCGCATTGGCGCTTTTGAAATCGACGATGCCGAATTACATGGCGAATCGCCGGGGGAGCGAACGTTAACTATCCCCTGTAAATCCGATCCGGATTTATGTATGCAACTGGATGCCTGGGATGCCGAAACCAGCGTTCCCGCCATTCTCAACGGGGAACATTCCGTTTTGTTCCGTACTCATTACGATCCTAAATCTGATGCCTGGGTCATGCGTCTTGCCTGACTCAAAAAGAACCCGTCGCCAGGCGGGTTATTTATTCTTCCTTTTCTCATTTCCCCCCTGCGCTAACCTCTCCTACACTATCGTGTAAAGTAGTTAACATTGAGGATGTAATGTTCGCGCTGGTACTTTTTGTATGTTACCTGGATGGAGGATGCGAGGATATTGTCGTGGACATCTACGATACCGAGCAGCAGTGTCTTTATTCGATGGACGATCAACGGATTCGCCATGGCGGCTGTTTTCCGGTAGAGGATTTTATCGACGGCTTCTGGCGACCTGCGCAGCAATATAGCGATTTTTAACCCTGGTCGCTGATACCGCTATTGTATCCGCGCTAACGTCAATTGCCCGCCAAATACCGCGCCCGTATCAATATAGTGTACGTTGGCAAAATCCATGCGCCGACGCAACGGCGTATGGCCAAACCAAAAATGATCGGCTCCGCTAATCCCGCCGCGCTTATTTATGAGCCGTTCGCGGCTCCAGAGAACCTGATGTAAATCGACCTTTTTTTGCCATTGATAGGTTGACGCGGGGTAATCTGCATGAGCGATCACATGCGTGCTATGGCGGCAGCGAACTTCCAGTATCCAGGGCAGCCGCTGACAAAGAATAAAAAGCGCTTCAGCTTGCGCAGCGTGTTCAGCCGTCAGGCGGGTAAACCAGTCGCCACCATTCATCAACCACAGCGTCGACTGCGATGAGGCCCGCGCATCCAGCGCCATTTGTTCATGATTGCCGCGAACCGCCATCATCCAGGACTCACGCAGTAAAGCCAGGCAACCCAGGCTGTCCGGGCCTCTATCAATGAGATCGCCCACAGAAACTAACAAGTCTTGTTGCGGATCAAATCGACACTCACGTAACTTTTTCATTAACATTGAAAAACAGCCGTGGATATCGCCGACCACCCAGACATGCCGCCAATTCTTTGCCTCTATTCGCTGATAAACCTCTTCAGGCCGCATCATATTTTTCCTGTCGTTCATTACCCAGGACAGATATAAAAGGATAGCGTGTGCAGATTTTCTTGCTTAGTAAACGTGCTCTGTTGTAAATAGCGAATTTCATCAGTAGCGAGTAAATACTTTGTTATTATCGCAATAAAATATAACTGGCTGCGCCAGGGGAGTGTTATCCCCTGGCGCAGCGAGCTACTCACTATCGCCTGTTCACCTTCAATATTCTTCCTCCTTAAAAGCATGCCAAAAACATAAACCACATATCGACACCACAGGCTTCAGCACACTCTTTAGCTGAGTGAGATGCAAGGCAAACCAGCGCCAATGCAGGTGTTGTTACTGTGGCGACCATCCCCCCCACAAACAGGAGCAGCATAATTTTTTTTAAAGGCGGCATAACCTCTCCTGACAGTTAACAGACCATTAATCCTTATCGAGACATCATCCGTGCGCGGGTATCATAGACTTAACAACACGCAGCGTTATAAAAAAAGCTGTCTGGTTATACCGTTATTTAGAGTAATAACAATTATTTTAAGTTTTAAGGGTATCCATTTGATTTTTATATTAAAATAAAAATGACGACGTTTTGTTAAAAGCGTCGCCATAAAAATGAATATACAGTTTCAGAAAATCTGCTATTAATTCATATGGTTAATAGCAGTATTGTGTTTGCTATCTTCAGGAGGCATTCTGAAGATACTTATTTGCAATATTTTCTATAGTTAACTGAAATTGTTGTGGCGTCGGCATCGTCCCCTTATTAAACAGCGGCGTAACCTCTTTCATAACGATTTTCTCAGCATACGCTTTAAAAGACACCTGCTGATTATGATTTATAAACATATGCGGATATTTAATGCTCGCTGCAGCAATGAGGGGGACGACAAAAGGATTCGCTCCTGCCCCACCTGGAGTAAATACGCCGTTTTTTATCTCCCCAGGTAGCCCCGCATTCTGCGCAGCCTCTCCTATCTCTTTCAGGAAGGGGGTAATACTGACCCCTTTACTGATGAGTAATTTACAACAGTGATCTTTATTATTACTGTACACGGCTGATAACATGGCTTCGCATGTCTGACGAGCATAGGCCGGATCTTTACTCGCATTACCTTTGATATCCAGGCTATTGAGCTTTTGCAGCATAAAATCTTTAACAGTTTTACTGGTTAATACTGCCCTACCCTCAGAGGCGTTCCCACGATGAAAATGGGTAGTCGGTATGTCTGTTTGCAGATGCAGGCTAAAGCGATCTGACAAACTCGTCGACAGGCTGATAAAGCTATTTCTAACGGCAGTAATACTTTTTGCAAAAATGTCCTTCTCCGTTGTTTTTTCTTTTACTGGTTCAACGTCACTTCTATGGATTCTGTAGTGCTGGGTGGATAGGGTTATATTAGTCACGGTAGTTCTCCTTTTAGATAACTATGCATAGCTACACTTTATTTATATTTCTTGCTTTCAAAAAATAGCCACCTTCTCCACAACCATTTTTACTCATTGATCTGTATAAATTTTATTTTCCTGATGAATTTTGTTCTTCTGTCACTTAGCTTTTTTTTCGGCACAAGGTGATCGACTTTTATCGAGGAACATTTTTATCGGGACAATCCTGAACAGGCAAAACATCACTTCAATTCAACTGCTGCGTCACACAAAACATTCATGAATATTATTATTTATGCTGATGTTGTTACGATTTTGCCCACATTCAAACGCTGACTGTCAGTTATCCTGCCAGCGAGTTAGCTGCTTTTTCAAAACCTATAAAGTCGCCACGCCAAACCTCTCCACCACTGTAATCCTTATCTAAATATCAATTAATTAACTGATTTTTATATATTATGACTTTTCATGGCGTTCAGAAAAACTACAAATAAAATGGATTGACTCATCTATTAGTGGTCAAAAAAACGCGCTACGAGAAATAATCAGTAACAATTGCGACACTATTCCAATCATAACGTAAACTATATGATACCAGGTGATTATTATTGCTTTTAGGTAACATCTTTGTATGGCTGCTTTTAAGTAACAATACTCTAACACAACATATAACATTATAACTTACAATAGGTTAACAAATGGAATTACAGCTTATGCTTAACCACTTTTTCGAGCGCGTCAGAAAGGATGCAAATTTCAACGCATTTCTAATCGATCTGGAATATAATAATATCGCTTATTACATCTATTTTGTTGCTACCGGTAATGTGAAAATTATCACTCATGCAGGCCACTTCATTTCTATTAAAAGCAATAGAAAGCTGATTAAAGTCAATTCAACACCGAATACGCAATTAATAAAATTGACTTCAGCCAAACACTTTTCGGGGGAGCATTCCTATGAAAAATACTGTACCGATCTGGCAACAGCAGGCGTTTTTAAATGGATTGTGGAATTAAACCAAAAAACTCGACAATACTGGTCGAAAGACAACCAATTATTATATATAGAAAATGTGGTCATGCCGCTTTAACAAGCCAGGGTAATAATAGCGTCAGTCGTGACATCCGGCGTGTTACGACTGCGGTTTATCCATTTGAGACCATGATGAGAGTCTGACTACGAGAGTTATCCTGTGCAGTCCGACCGACGCAGCAACGTTTGACACGATGCTCGACAACAGCATCTCCTGATGCAGGAGAAATGATATTCAAAGCGATATCGACTAAAAGCTCAAAATATTTGCCTGCTATTTATATTCTATCTAATTAATACCCTCCAGGAAGTGTGGCATAATTGCAGAATCTGTCAGGATTCCGGGAGCATACCGGAGCGTAATCGGAAAACCATCTGGAGATGTATGAGCAAGGATGAAATCAGTTATCAAATTCTTTACCGGTACTCTCTGGAAAAGCTATACAGTACTCTTACCAGAAGAGTAGATAACGTGCTGTCATTCGCCCTCGTTTTTCTCGGGGTCGGCGTCACCATAAACATCGGGAGTCCCTTTATTCTGGGGCCAGGCATTGTGGGTATCGCCATACTAAAAAGAGTACTCCGCTTCGGCACGCGATCAGCACAGGCCGACCGGCAGTCCCGCGCCTGGCTGAAACTTTTTAATACTCAGCACCGCTTTCCTTCAGATAAAACACTGTTCCTTGCCTTCACATCGCTTGAGCAAGACGCGAGCGAAGCATGGTCCATGCTTATTGGTCCTGCCATCGTCATGACTGAGACCGCCCTCAGAAAAACGCCCATTGAGCCATTGACGGCGGGTGAAAAACTCTGCGCATTTTTGAGTGGCGCGACGAAATCCCAGCCAGCAGATCGCAATTGACCTATCTTCTAAACGCCTGCGCCATACCATAGAGATTTAGTATAAAATTAATTACGTTTATGTGGAGTGATCTCCTCCTAATATCGAACTGTACGAGCGCGACATACTGGCGAAGTTAAATCCTGAGCAGACCTGGAATGAGCTGCACCTGTTGATGGGGAATGTGGAGCCGGTGCTGATGTGCTGGGAAAAGCCTGGGGAGTTCTGCCACCAGCAACTGGTTGCACGATGGTTCCGGCGCGAGCTGGGGATTTCAGTTGAAGAGTACGATCCTCGGGCCACGCCGCAGTTTGATTTGTTCTGAGCCTTTTCGGTTTCAGCGGTGCGCTTCTGCCGATAATTTTGGATGAGTCGGTTTTGGTTAATTATTCGCCTTCAGATGAGGTTGTTATTTCACATAAAATAACAAAAAAAGCACGTATAACATTATTTACACATGTACAAGTGAAACATAATCAGAGAAGATACATCATGTTTTATTAATTTACTGCAAATATAAAATTTATGAACATACCATCATCATTATATAAATATACTACGTTTGACAGTGCCACTCGCATTATACAGAATCAGAGTTTCAGATGGTCATCTATCCTCGACTTTAACGATCCATTTGAGTCAAGATTTCACCTCGATGAAAAAAATGAAAGCAACGCAATAAGATTAATGGCTATAGCTTCATCAATCACTTGCAGACTGCTAACACCAAACGACACAAACACCATATATGAACAATTTAAAGAGAAAAGACCGGGTAAACATCAAGAACTAGTGAAAGCAAATAACATCATAAACACTTCAATTCAATTGTTCATTGAAAATAAGACAGTCGATAATTATTTAAATATAGAGAAAGCTATAAGGCATAGCATGTCAATTTCAGACATAATGGAGAAAACCATATATGGATATAAAGGATTTATCGACGCAACTCATAAAATAATCAAAGAAAAATTCGGTGTTTTATGTTTAAGTAAAATACCGAACAACCATTTAATGTGGTCTCATTACGCACAAAACCATACAGGCATTATGTTCGAAATCGATATAGAAAAACTAAAAGAATGCACTGTAATCGCTAACACACTAAAAAAAATAAAGTACACAGAACAATTCCCTGAGATAACCTTTGAAATGATTAAGGGCATGAATAAGGAGTTATTCCCCGAAGAAGCCAAAAAGCTTTTTGAAGTATTGCTTTTGACAAAGCAAGAAATTTGGAATTATGAAAATGAATACAGATCAATAATACCAATAAAAAATCTTGCTGAAAACGGACTATTCTCTCTCCCGAAAGAATGCTTCAAATCAGTTACACTTGGCTGCGCTATGCAGGAACAGGATAGGAATAAAATATTATGTATGATTCATAATCATTTACCCGAAACTAATATATTCGAAAATAAAATAAACAAAAGAAATTACAGTTTAGACCATCTTAAAGTCTGACGAAATAGGCAAACATTTGGCAAAGAGCGCCAACCCCTGACGCTCTGTAGTGGTTACTGGGCAGTAGTTGTGCTGGCCGTCTGCTGTTCACACACTCCACCACCTGAATTAATATACCCACCGTTCGATGTGACCGCACTGGTTCCCGGTGCCACGGCAACATGCTTCACTGTCGTCCCGTTAGGGCCAGTTGCTTCGGTGTAAGTCGAGCACGCCGATAACGCGCACAGCGAAACCGCTGCGAGTACAGCTAATACGTTTTTTTTCATTTGGATTTCCTCGGTCAGAATTTACAAGATCACTTTTTCGCGATCATCGTCATTACCTTGTGCTCAACAGCCTGAACGAACCGGCCACCGGCCCAGCCAGCGATTGAACAGACACTCCCCGCTGTTTCAGCGCTCCAGTTAAAGCGGATGGCAATGAGGATTGCCAGCAGCCCGGCGAACGACGCGACGATCAGTTGCAGAATGACACCAATGACAGTGACATCATCACCCACGAGCACACAAAACGCTGAATGCGCAATAGAGCCAAGCCAGATACAGCCGACCCAGAAGTATGCGGCCCAGGGCCAGTTAAGTTCAGGAAGTTTCATTGTCTGTCCGTTGATGGAAAGCGTCTCGCCCACGGTGTCAGGGTATGTGATATGTAGGTGGCTGATTGGGCGGATGCGTAATTGAAGTGTGTTCAAAATTAAACCGTTCACATATTGTAAACGGAAAGCATCACTGGTATAATGTTCACATAGTGTAAACAGGCAGGTTTAACGCATAATGCATGTCATATCAAAAGAGCCTTTTGATGAAGCGGCAAGACGATATCCCAATGACTCGTTAGCCATAAAAGCCCTGTATCGCTTAGTCCGCGAAAGAGATTTCTCTTCTCCGGCAGAGCTACGAAAAGTCATACCGAGTCTCGATAACTTTAAGTACCGTAACAAGTGGTGGGTACTGGATGTCGGAGGCAACAACCTGAGGGTGATCGCTTACATCAACTTTATAAACAAACGCTTTTATGTGAAACACATCGCCACTCACGCTGAATATGACAAGCTGACCCGCTACTACAGGGAGAATAAAGAATGATTGCCAACACCGCAAAAGCTATCGAAGCCACAAAGGCGCTGGTCGCCGCCGTTCCTTTCCTGGGTGGCAGCGCGTCAGAGAAAGATTATCGTGATGCGCTAGCGCTGGTTGATTATCTTATCGAAAATGACGATGAAAACCCGCTGATTGACTTCCTGGCAAGCAAAATTGCCGAGTACGAAGATAACAGCAAGCAGTTCGCCGAGTTCAACAAATCTGTTGCTGAAATGCCGGTTGGTGTTGCCCTGCTGCGCACGCTAATTGACCAGTACAAACTCTCATACTCAGATCTTAAAGAAGAAATCGGTTCCAAATCACTGGTAAGTCAGATCCTGTCCGGACAGCGCTCGTTAACGATTACGCACATCAAAGCGCTTTCAGCACGATTTGGCGTGAAACCTGAGTGGTTCTTATAAAACAACGCTTAGCAGTGGAAGCTGCTATTTGCCCTCACTTCCATTGGATGGTTTTGATGTGATCTGCAGAAAAAGATTGCCACCAGGACATTTTCTGGCGGCGTATTACCTCGCCTGATATCGTTGCGATGCGAAAGTAACCAGATAAAAGGAGAGATAGATCATGAACGATATACCAGTAGATGGCCCGGTTATTCCTTTGAATACCGACGAAGTTAAAAAGGTAGAATTCTCCCCGGAAACAAAATCACTAACATGTTTTTGAAGAAGCATTATCAGGCGTACCTGCCGGATGCTGATATCGCTATCGTCCCTAATGGTATTGACCTGGAGGCCTATCAGAAAAACGCTGTACCACTGCAAAAGTCTGACCAGGGAATAACTCCGGAGAAAAAAACGATTTTCTTTGCAGGCCTTATATCACCGGATAAGGGAGTGACTTTGCTTTTACAGGCGTTCGAACAACTCCTCAAGGAACGCAACGATATAGAGTTAGTTGTCGTTGGTAACTATATGAGTAAAAGTAAAGGTGAAAAAGCAACCTATCAGCGTGAGGTGCGGGAATTAGCAAAACGGCTAAAACCACACTGTCATATGGTTGAAGGTGTAACGCCTGAAGAGATATACAATTACTATTCGTTAGCAGTTCTGGTTGTTATTCCCTTTCAATTCCAGGAACCGTTCTGCATGGTTGCAATTGAAGCAATGGGGCAGGAAAGCCTGTACTGGTCAGTACACGCGGCGGGATGACTGAGCTCGTAAAAGAGGGGGATACCGGCTTCCATTTGCAGGAGCCAATGACCCCGGAGACCATTGCCAGGGACATTAATAAAGCGCTGGCATCCCCTGATTTAAACAATATTGCCTTACATGGACAACGTTGTGTGGAAGAGAAATTCCCGTGAGAAAAAGTAACCCAGCGGTTTGAGGAAGTGGTTAATAACTGGTTTAGATAATTAATGCGCATTAGCTCAAATGTGAGCTGACATATCTATGGCACAGCGCCAAACCTAATCTGACTGTCCGCCCTGTGCCAGAAGCGGACGCTGATCATGGTGTGTACAGACCACCAGTACGATATATTTTAAAGCTACCTGATTACAGCTTTCATAAAGCTATGGGTATTCAAATGCAGCAAAGCTATAAACCGGGCTTAATTAAATAATGCCTTTGCGAACCTACTTTAGGAAAGTCCGGTAGCGACATTTGAAGTATATAACCCTGTTTTTCATAAAAAGGGAGAGCCTGGAAGCTAAAGGTATCTACAAGTCCATGAACACAGCCTTTCCGCAAACCTTCTTTTTCGGCCATCTCCATAAGTTTGCTCCCCAGACCGCAGCTTCTTGCAGATTCACTTACCCAAAGATAGTCGATGCAGAGCCACGGACCTTTTCTGTCAGCAATTAATCCGCCTACCATTTCGCCGCTTTCGTTTCTGCAGTAGACCCCAAGCTGCCCATTTTTACTAAAATCGACGAACTGAGCATTGTAGCTTCTTAATCCGGCTAATAGTTCTTCTTTATCAAATTCAGTAACTTGATGTGTGATTTGAATGTCCATACATATCCAATTGAACAAGTTTGCATTTGGAATATAACGTTATAAATAAGTTAATTAAATGTATCAATAGAAAGTTTATTTTTACTCCTGCGGGACAGGTCACGTCCGCTACTCGCTTAAAGCAAACTGTCAGTTGGAGTCTGAGCTGGTACAATTAATGTGCCACTGGTTAGAAATCAGTAATACGATTTTATCAGGCTGATGCTCTGGCCTGTCAGGATTTGAGGTATCCACCCGGTTTACCAGCACCCTGTATTTGGCACCAGTGGAACCCACTTCCCGATCCAGGATATCCAGTATCCACCGCCAAACCTCTTTCCCCAAAAGATATGAGCAACCTCAAGCGCCTTGTCTGGATGATGACCACGGTATGAAGTTTGATAACGCGTGGAATCAGGGCGTTTGGTTCGCTCTCCGTTCAGCAACTGGACGCCCTTCTCCCCAGCCTTTCAGCGTTGAAGATTTGCCAGCACAGGGTGAAGAGTGTAGGCGAATTATGAAAATCACTTCTGCCGTTTATACTTCGAAAAAGACGTTATCAGAAAGGTGGTTCGCAAGCGCGGAGTTATTAAACCTTTACTTAACGAAATACGGTTTAAGTTGCTTGAATTGCAGCAGAAAGAAAACGACGGCTTGCTGATGCTGGACAAATTAAGCAAGCATGGCATCAATGGACTGATACGCCGTCAATAAAAGGAAGGGTGCATGGACGATCCCGTCACATCACCAATCACAACAGAAGAGCACAAAACAACATTTCACAGCGTAAAGGATAAAACACGATGCCATTTTCAATCAAACACATATGTTCAGGCCCAAAAGGACACTACCCAGAAATCTCCGGACCTATACAGAACAAGCCAGTACCGAGGAATTGCACACTGACCTCAACAACATGCGATATACAGTGCTATACAGTATTCAGCAGATGGTCCTGCAGTTATGAAATGCGCCCACCCGGTGCAGAAGAAAGAACCCCACGACTAAAACTCTCAGCAACGGAGCTCTTATGGCTATCTAAAACAATAGAAACAGAGAGGTGCAACACAAAAGAATGAGCCTGTCAGTAATTCTGTGTAACTGCCCAGTTATTAAAGGTGATCGCTCAGGCGGTCACCGAACTCGATAATAAAACGGCTCATCGCCAGCCGCCAGTTCTGGATCGGCATACTCCATTTTTTTGACGCATCCTTGATTGCCAGATAAATAACTTTTCGTACTGAGTCATCCGTTGGGAACACCTTGCGTTTCTTAATCGCGGCACGGATCACGCAGTTCAGGGATTCGATTGCGTTTGTCGTATAGATGGCCTTGCGGATATCCGGCGGATAACTGAAGAGCGTATTGAGGTTTTCCCGGTGCGCACGCCAGCTTTTGCTGATTTGCGGATATTTATCGTCCCGGACTTTCGCGAACGCATCCATCGCCATCAGTACCGCATCTTCGGCCGGGCCTGAGGCCGCTGGTGGCGGCTTTGTAGTCTTTCCAGGACACGTATTTCAGGCTGTTACGCACCATATGAATGATGCACAGCTGGATATGGGTCTGCGGGAAGACGCTGTTTATCGCACCCGGGAAGCCCTTCAGACCATCCACACAGGCAATCAGGATGTCCTGAACATCAGGACGAAGCAGGTCTTCATAGCGGGTGGTGTACCGAGGCGAAAGCATTTCTCGCTTCATAGCCCACTGTTGCGGCATCCCCTGCCCGGCGAAGTACAACGTCCCCCATTCGCCTGGCGCGGTGAATATCATGTTCAGTTAAGGCGCTAGATAGCTACCCAGCATCTCCTCCACAAGAGGTCGCAGGCCATCCAAAAATGTCTTTTTCGCGCTCTCCATCGCTCTTGCTCCGATAGTGCGCTCTGCATCGGTATTACCGACAAGCCCAAACGGTCTCAGCTCTGTGTCAGACAGCATCCGGTACGTTTCCTCATAATCCGATATTTGCTTTTCACGAAGCGCGTTAACGCGTTCCGGCGCTTTGCGCTCCAGCACGCTGTGTAACGGCCCCCACTGCAGTATCCACTCCCTGAGCTCGCTTTTTTCAGCGGCTTTCACCTGAAGCTCCGCAGCCTGAAGGTCTGAAACCGTCACGCCGGATACGCCAAAGAAACGCATTTCTGCCGTCACGCTGGTCAGCCCGAGTGCTTTCTTCAGCTTATTCTGATACGCCAGATAGACTTCAACATCATCGGCCAAGGCCAGGGTTCCGGCCTTTTCCCGGGCAATCTGTTCCAGTTTTTCCAGACGGAACATCTCACGCCCCGTGGCAACCAGCGCCGCGAGATTGTTATCGTATTGCCCTTTTTCTGCATCATGTACCAGTTGTACGTTCTTCATCTGGTGCAGAGCAAGTGTGACCCGATCCTGGCAGCTTGCTGTTGCCTCTGTTGCCATGGCAAAGGTTTTTGCTCTCAGCGCCTCATCTTCAGCCAGTTGTACCAGCCAGGACGATATCTGTGCCTTAAACCCCGCGTCCTTCATGAAGTTTTCCGTCTCACTCAGTCTGTCCAGGAAGAGGCTGAAGGCAGCAGCGTTATCTTCCTGTCCGAACATATGCCATCTGTCTGCAGGAGCCGGTTCGCCCTCCCGGGCAGGCACCAGCCAGCCAGCGGCCGCCAGGTGCAGTGCCCGGGCTTCCCGGGGGGCTGAGGCTCCCGCCATATCGAATAGTATCCTGGGGCCTGAATAGCCTGGCGCGCTGGTGATCTCCCGCAGCGCCTGCAGAGTGCGTTCAGACAGAGGATTGCCTTCCAGATTTACGCTTGCCTCTGAAGACAGACCCGTGATGCTTTCCGGCAGGCGGGTCAGTTGGTTATTGCGGGCATACAACCGTTGTAGGCCTGACGGCAACGCCGGCAGTCGGGTCAACTGTGGGTTAGCATCAACCGACAGCGTCTGTAGTCCTTCCGGCAACGGCGGCAGGCGCACCAGTTGTGGATTGCGCTCGAGCGTCAGCAACTCCAGTCCTGCCGGCAACAGCGGCAGGCTGGTCAGTTGATTATCTGATACCGACAGCACCTGTAGTCCTGCCGGCAACGGCGGCAGGCTGGTCAGTTGGTTACCTGCTACCAACAGCCTCCGTAGTCCTGCCGGCAACGGCGGCAGGCGGGTCAGTTGATTACCTGCTACCGACAGCATCTGTAGTCCTGCCGGCAACGGCGGCAGGCTGGTCAGTTGGTTACGTGCTACCAACAGCATCTGTAGTCCTGCCGGCAACGGCGGCAGGCTGGTCAGTTGGTTACCTGCTACCGACAGCGTCTGTAGTCCTGCCGGCAACGGCGGCAGACTGGTCAGTTGGTTACCTGATACCGTCAGCACCACCAGTCCTGCCGGCAATGGCGGCAGGCTGGTCAGTTGGTTATCTTCGACAGTAAGCACCTCCAGTCCTGACGGCAACGGCGGCAGGCTGGTCAGTTGGTTATCTTCGACAGTAAGCACCTCCAGTCCTGACGGCAGCGTCGGCAGGCTGGTCAGATAATTATTATGAGGAATAACCAATGTTGTTATATGCGCTGGTAAACGGTCTGGTAAGGCGGTAAGGCCTGACTCTCCCACATTAAGCTCTCGACTGCCGTTATTCAGGCAGGTACATATTCTCTGTACCGTCGCAGCACGACCGCGTAACTCTTCTGCTGGCGCAGCCCCCTTCCATTCTGACCAGACAGCATCATACTCTGCTGGTGTCTGTGGAGCCGCCGGAGCCGGAAGGGGGGATACCTGGAGTGTCCCGGATGCCCCTTCCGCATGTTCTGTACATTCCTCTCCCTGTTCTATGTCCATGGTGAAGCGATATGTTTCATTGTGCCCCTGGCAATTCACGGTATAGTTCCCGGCGTCATCAAGGGTGACCGACAATATCTCCTGGTTGTCTGCATCCAGGATACAGAAGTGGCTTTCCCCGTGGCGGCCGGAGTGAATGCTTTCCTCGTATCCGGCATACACGAGCATCCTGAGCTGTTCAAATCTGCTGACTACATCCTCCCGCGTCGTTCCGACCGAAGGGTGGCAAATCGTCCAGATACATTCCTGCGCTTCAGTCTGGTGCGTTGAGCAGAAAAACTCCTTAATTTTTTCCCATAAGCTCATTTCAGGCGGGGTTGCAGATTGGGCTATACAGTTAATACGAAGATTAGTAATTGTGGCGGGAAGACATCCGCGTCCAACATGCAAGGGCATAATAAAAAAACCTTTATAAATTTACACATAATGTCTGTCTGGCGGACATCCTCTTTCCCTGGTCTTAATTTCACAATAAGGTTATCGACGGATTCATGGTCGTCCTGCCATGGCGGGCTTCAGTAGGTGCAGAAGAAAAATCCGTTATGATGACCGGATGGCGGGACTGTCATTTTGCAGCTAAAGGTGTCGATTTTTTCAGGGGCGCTTTCTACGATGACCAGATCATCCGGCATCAGCGCCCGGGCGTTCAATTTTGGCAGGCAGATCCCTGACACTTCAGGCGCCAGGGTTACGTCCGGGAACGGTTATCGATCGCTGCCGGCTGGTAAGCCGAACTGATTTCATGATCAGTGCAGGAATCAGGAAAAATAGCCCGACCGGGAATATTCACCCGGATGGGCTGACAAAGAAATTTGTAAAAGCCAGAAAAATTTCAGGCGCTAAATTTAGTGATAACCCACCGACATTTCACGAGATCCGTAGCCTGCCCGGGCGGCTATACAAAGACGAACTCGGCGAGGAATTCGCTCAAAAACTACTGGGCCACACCTCAGAGAACACCACGAAACTCTATCTCGATGAACGCGATAATAAAGCTTACGTGATGCTCTGATTTTGTTGTAAAAGAAATGTTAAACTGGATTTGGATGTGATATAACCAAAAAGACCGGAATACAGAAATTCGAGGAAATTTCGAGGGGAAACACATAACCCATTGATTTATAATCTAAATAAAAAGAGACCGAATACGATTCCTGTATTCGGTCCAGGGAAATGGCTCTTGGGAGAGAGCCGTGCGCTAAAAGTTGGCATTAATGCAGGCTAAATCGCCTTGCCCTTTAAGAATAGATGACGACGCCAAGTTTTCCAGTTTGTGACGAAGGTGATTGAAAAAACCTGGCGTTTTGTCTGTCATCAGAGATAAAAAAACCGTAAGCCTTTTCGTGAAGGTTTACGGTTTTTTTATTAAAAATCAATCAGTTATTGGATGAATCACAAAGCTTTTGCGCACGTTCGATAAACGGCGCCAGACTCATTTTCTCACCGGGCTTCGCCGGGTTATCGATTTGAATGACGGCAATAGGCTGAGCGCGCGTTTTACCCTCCGCTACTTGCTGTTCGGCAATGGCATTCAAGGGATACTGCACCAGCGTACTGGGGTTGATCACATAGAGCGCCTGGCCAGGCCGACAGGTCAACATGACCTCTTCCCGATTAAACGCCCACTTGTCTTTTCCTACTTCAAAACGACTTACGGTAATCACCTGCGGCGCCGCCAACGCTACGCCCGAAGTGGCCAGCAGAAGCGCCGGAAGGAGTATTTTTTTCATTCGTTATGCCAGTCCATCAGAAAGGTTCGAGGGTTGCAAACAGGCTGACGATCGCCAGAACTATGCCTCCAACTCCCCATTCAATTTGCGTCATCCTGACAAACCATAGGTCAGTCCGGGGATTTTCCTGTCGCATACGTGGTACGAGAACATACCGATTCGTCAGCGCAATTGCTACCATAAGCACCACCAGCGCACATTTTAACAAAAGCAACTGTCCATAGGTGGTCTGCCAGATAGCGGTAAATCCCGTGATAAATAGCGTGTTGCCAATGCCTGTGAGCAATACGCCCGCCACAAAAAAGTGACCATAACGAGAAAAACGCATCATGGCGCTAATGGCATGTTGACGCCAGCGTCCCTGAGCCATGCGCATACAATAAACCACTGGCAACAGCCCGCCAAACCAGGCTGCGGCACAGAGTAAATGCAGAGCATGGTTAATTTGCTGTAATGTTCCCGCTACACCATCGCGCATCGTCGCATGTCCAACGCCTGCCAGCAGGATAAACTGAGCAACGGTTAGAATAAGAAGCCGTCGTTGCATTTTTACCGGCGCAATGACTACCACCGCCAGCGTGACCAGCGCGAGGATAATTTGCCATATCCAGACCGCGCCAAAGCGGGTTTGCAGTACCGCGCCCCACACCGAGACGGAAAAAACATCGGGCCAGCCGCCGCCCATCAGTCCACCCTGAATCGCCAGCATAAAAGCCGCGCTGATAACGCTCCAGGCGGCGGCATGTCGTTGCAGATGTAAAAATCGACGCGTCATTAAACGACGAATTGATGCGGGTGCCAGCCAGGCGCCGTAAAGCGCGCAGCCGTAGACCAGCATCAAACTAGCAAAATGAATAAATCGGAGAGTTATCCAGACGAATGTCAGCATCATTTATTTCACGCTGAAGGTGTATTTCCCTTTTGTTTTATGTCCATCCACCGACACAACGTGCCAGTCTACCGTGTAAGCGCCAGATTTTAACGGCTGCTCAAGCGGGATAATCAACTGCGTTTTATCCTGTTCATTTCGCTTTGCCGGGCGCGTTTTGATGAGCTCTTGCTGAGGGCCAGTAATGGTTGCGCCGCTGAACCCTGGCTCAATCCCTTCAGAAAAATTCAAGGTCAGCGCCTGTGGCGAGGCCGTAACGGCAGCATTCGCCGCTGGATACTGATGCGTCAGGTGCGCATGTGCCCAGGCCGCTGGCGTCACAAATGTCGATGCCAGCAGCAGTAAAGCTAAACGTCGCGATGGTGCAGAAGAAGCCATATTCACTATTCCTTTTTGTTATACCTACGTTACAAAGAATAACCTTCAACAATCAATGAGTCGAGGATCATCATTTCCATCTTGCCATTACCGCGGACTCTTAGTACCTTCTGGCGGCAACAGAAAAGGAGACACGTATGAAAACGAATCTGGCTCAGCTTGAACAAGCGGAAATGGATAAAGTCAATGTGGACCTGGCGGCAGCCGGGGTGGCATTTAAAGAGCGCTACAATATGCCAGTTGTCGTGGAGGCGGTCGAACGTGAGCAGCCAGAGCATCTACGCGCCTGGTTTCGTGAGCGGCTGATTGCCCATCGTCTGGCTTCCGTATCACTATCCCGACTCCCTTACGAACCCAAAGTTAAATAAAAATTATATAACGTTACACTTCCTTACATGCAGACGACTACATTATAAGGCGATTCTTAACCTATGCTTTTTAGAATGGCTGTAGAGACTATGAAAAGGAAGTCATTATGTCCTCCTGGAAAATTGCTGCTGCGCAGTATGCGCCCTTGAACGCCTCGCCGGCGGAGCATGTCGCCCATCATCTGGAATATATTGAGCTTGCGGCTCGTCAACAGTGCGAACTGCTGGTCTTTCCGTCGCTGTCGCTATTAGGCTGCGACGAAAGAAATAAATCGTTGCCCGCCCCGCCTGACGAGGCGCTTTTACAGCCGCTCACTCATGCGGCCGATACCCACCATATGACTATCATTGTGGGTATGCCTGTTGAGCATAACTGCCGCTTCGTAAAAGGCATCGCTATTTTTGCCCCATGGCTAACGTCGCCGCTCATGTTTCACAAAAGTCATGGCGCCTGTATTGCCAGGCAGCGAAGCGCTATCAACGTGGTGGATGAGCAGCCAGAAGGTGGTGATATAGATCCCTCATTTACGTTATTCACAACCAGTCAATGTCTTAACGAACCTGAGCTCCATGCTTCTACCTCACGCTTACAACGTTTTTCGCATAAATATGCGCTGGCCGTACTGATGGCCAATGCCTGTGGCAGTAGCGCGCTGTGGGATGAAAGCGGGCAACTTATTGTTCGTGCCGATTGCGGTTCGCTATTACTGACGGGCCTGCGCACAACGGAGGGTTGGCAAGGCGATATCATTCCATTACGCTAAGGTCTTTCGGTGAGGAATGAATCATGTTGCGGATTATAGACACGGAAACCTGCGGGCTGCAGGGCGGGATCGTAGAGATAGCCTCTGTTGATGTCATTGATGGCAACATTGTCAATCCCATGAGTCACCTGATACGCCCCGATCGCCCTATTACGCCGCAGGCGATGGCGATACACCGTATTACCGAAGCCATGGTCGCCGATAAGCCGTGGATTGAAGATGTCATACCGCTTTATTACGGTAGTGAGTGGTATGTCGCTCACAATGCCAGTTTCGACAGACGCGTATTACCTGAATTGCCGGGTGAGTGGATCTGTACCATGAAGTTGTCGCGACGCCTGTGGCCGGGAATAAAATACAGCAATATGGCGCTCTATAAATCGCGCAAACTAAGCGTACAAACGCCGCCGGGGCTGCACCATCACCGGGCGCTTTATGATTGCTATATCACCGCCGCCTTGCTGATTGATATTATGCGAACCACCGGCTGGACCGCGGAAGAAATGGTCAATATCACGGGCCGTCCTGCGCTGTTAACCACTTTCCCGTTCGGTAAATACCGCGGTAAGGCGGTATCTGAAGTCGCAAAACGCGATCCGGGCTATTTACGCTGGCTTTTTAATAACCTTGATAATATGAGCCCAGAACTTCGCCTGACGCTTAAACACTACCTGGAAGATGTTCAGGCTGGCGAGCAACGCAGCAATGGAACACCACAATAACCCGCGACGCTTACAAGCCGTTGCGGGCGCGCGTCTATGCGCTATGTAAGGTTCCCTGCGCCAGGCCGATTAAAAAGGCGAACTCCAGCGCGACGCCTTCGTAGGATTTAAACCGCCCCGACTTACCACCGTGCCCGGAGTCCATATCCGTACATAACAGCAGCAGACGTTGGTCCGTTTTTAGCTCGCGTAATTTTGCCACCCACTTCGCCGGCTCCCAGTATTGCACCTGAGAATCGTGCAATCCTGTCGTCACCAGCAGGTGCGGATAGTCCTGCGCTTTGACATTGTCATAAGGACTATAGCTTTTCATATAGTCATAATACTCACTATCCTGCGGGTTCCCCCACTCTTCAAACTCTCCTGTCGTTAGTGGGATCGACTCATCCAGCATCGTGGTTAATACATCAACAAAGGGTACCTGGGCAATAACGCCGTGGAAAAGCTCGGGGCGTTCGTTGATAGCGACGCCCATTAACATTCCGCCCGCGCTCCCGCCCATCCCATAACACAGCGACGGTGAACCGTAACCCAGTTTTAATAAGGCATCGCAGGCATCAAGATAGTCATTAAAAGTATTCCGCTTTTTGAGGAATTTACCATCTTCATACCACTGCTGCCCCAGCTCACCGCCGCCGCGAACGTGTACGATTGCGTAAACAAAGCCACGATCCAGCAAACTCAGTCGGCTGCTGCTGAAGTCGGCGTCAATACTGGAACCGTAAGATCCGTAACCGTAAACCAGAAGCGGATTTTGCCCTTTACGAAAATACTTCTGATGATAAACCAGCGATACCGGCACTTCGACGCCGTCGCGTGCGGTGATCCACAGGTGTTCGCTCTGATAACAGCCAGAATCAAACCCAGGCACTTCCGTCTGTTTAAGTACCCGTCGCTCTCCGGTATCCATATCCAGTTCAAACAAGGTATCTGGCGTCGTCATTGAAGAATAGCCGTAACGCAGCCGGGAGGTCTCAGGTTCGGGATTATAGGCAAGCCAAGTCACGTAAGCCGGATCGTCAAAGGCGATGCCTATCACTTCACGGGTTTTACGGTTAATTTGCCGCAGGCTGGTAAGCCCCCGTTGACGCTCTTCTACCACTAACCAGTCGGTAAACAGGGTAAACCCTTCCAGCATAATATGCTCGCGCGGAGGGATCAGTTCTTCCCAGGCGTTTTCATTGCGCACGCGGGTGCGGTACAACCCAAAGTTTTTACCGTTCCGGTTAGAACGCAGGTAAAACTTATGTTGATAGTGATCGAGACTATATTCATGGTCTTTGCGGCGCGGTAAAAATGAAAACGGCTCGGCATCGGCCAGTTCCGCGTCAAGTAATAGCACTTCGCTAGTGGTGGCGCTGGCAAGATGAATCACCACATAATGCTGCGAAGTGGTTTTATGCAGGCTGACATAAAAGGTATCGTCTTTTTCTTCATATACCAGTTCATCTTGCGATGACGGAGTGCCAATCGTGTGCCGCCAAACCTGATAGGGCAGCAGCGTCTTCTTATGCTTACGCACATAGTAAAGGGTCAGGGAATCATTGGCCCAGACAAATTCAGGCGCAACGTTATCCAGCAGTTCCGGATACCAGTTACCGCTTTCGAGGTTACGAAAACGCAACCCATATTGACGACGGGATAAATAATCTTCCGCCAGCGCCATGATGGTATTATCCGGCGTAATGGCAAGTCCGCCGAGCGTATAAAATTCGCTGTGCGCGGCCCGCTGGTTCGCATCGAGCAAGGTTTCCCACACATCCCACTCTTCGCTTAACGCCGATTGTCGTTGATAGATGGCATATTCGCAGCCGGGTTCATAGATATAACGGTAGCGATAGCCATTTTTCACATACGGAGCGGAAACTTCTCTGGGCGGGATGCGATCGATAATTTCTTTTAGAATGCGGTCCTGTAACGCCTGCTGAGAGGACATGACCTTCCGGCCATACTCATTTTCCTGATGCAGGTAATCAAGGACTTCCGGCTGCGAGCGAGTGTCATCTCGCAGCCAGTAATAATTATCAATGCGCGTATCGCCATGTACGGTCATGGCATAGGGAATTCGATTGGCTTTTGGCAACATGTCGTTTTTTCTTTTGCGTTAATATTTGTTATATATCACGCGGCAAACACAGCGGCGTAGCATGGTAGTCCCGGTCGCTCACCTCGGTAAGCGCCTGAGATGTCACTGCTTCGCCGCTATCCTGCAACATGAATGACGTAAACTATCCATCCTATAAGGGTGGCAAAAGACACGCATGATGCAAGCGAAACATGTTACTTAATGGCAGGTTATCAGCCTGGTAGCGCCTGTTTTTGCTGCTGCAAGTCCTGCTCGATACCGTCCCGAACCTCCTGAGGAATTTTTAGTGCGTCTCCTAACGCATTCAGATAGCTACGTTCCATAAAGTGGTCAATATCAATGGCGGCGCAGCTCAGGAAGTAGATTTCCAGGGCTTCTTCTTCATTACGAACGCCCTGTGCCAGACGTTGTGGATCAAGCGGCTGCTCAATAGCTTTCTCGATAAACACACGCCCTTGCTCTTCAACACCTGACTCTCGCAGTTGGTGCTCAATCGCCGCGCGTTCTTTGGCATCAATATGCCCATCGCTTTTTGCAGCAAAAACCAGCGCCAGGATCAGTCGCTCAGTGCGAACATCCAGCGGCGTACTTTGGCTGCCGAATTGCGGCTCCCCCTGATGCGCGGCGCGTACTTTATCTTTGTACTTATTCCACAATACGGAACCCGCCACCGCGCCGCCGCCCACCAGCAAAGCGCCAGTACCGTATTTGGTTAATAATTTGCGCGAAGACTTATTGGCGACCAACAGTCCAGCCAGACCGCCCAGCGCGCCGGGAACCAGCAGTTTATTTAACCCCTGTTCACCGGAAGGCGATGCAGAAGCGCCTTTTTGCCCAAGAAGTGATTGTAATTGGTTCAACCAGTTAGCCATAGTACCCCTCAAATACAGACCAATAATGGTCAAGCGTACCTGAGGGGATGTCAGGAATTGTCTGTTCCGGCAAAAGAAGCGCAAATTACGCTGCTAGCGGGGCTTATATTCCGCCTTGCCGGCTTTGCAATCAACGATAACCTGATAATGAATATCGGCACTTTTACCGCGAACGGTTAGCGGAACTGTCCATTTATCATTTTGACCTACAACGTCCTGCACATTAACCCACGCGACCGGGTCAGCCTGCCCGACCTTTTTTTGGTCGTCTGCCCACCGCACGATACGATTTTGCTGGTAGTCGCGCTTCACGCTTGCCGCAATCCCGGCGGCATCCAGCCCTTCGCACTGCGGAAACTTAACCGATTTACTCTCGGTGGATGCCGCAAATGCCGATACGCTGGCGGATAACAACAGCAGGCTCAACAACGCTCCTCTTTTATTCATACTTTTCTCCTTAGCACAATGATTCAGGAAAAGCATGGTACAAAACGCCGGGAGCGCAAGTATGGGTTCAGGCGGCTTGCTTTTTCGTTTTACTCGCGGCGTCCTTTTCAACCGCCTGCGGAGAAGGCAACTTACCGGTTTTGAGGATCGTGCTTAACACCTCTTTATGTTCCGCCAGCCACAGCGACAACGCTTCGCGCTGCCCATCTTCCAGCACGACTGGCGACTGCTCAAGCCAGGTATCAAGAAGATCGGCAGTATCGAGCATTTTGTCCCAGGCGTCGGCTTCCTTTTTACTGGTAAATGACATCTTCTCCTCACCCTCGCGAATGACTACGTATTTAACTTCAACCGCCATTTTTTGCAGCCCCTTATTTACCTGTGTTTATATACAGTATATTGCAAGGCAGCAAGAAAAGCAATCTATTCGAAAAGACATACGCAAACGTTTTCGTATATACTGCGCGCAGGTAAATAAGGGGACAGAAATATGACGCTATTAGGCACTGCGCTGCGTCCGGCAGCAACGCGGGTGATGTTATTAGGGGCAGGTGAATTGGGAAAAGAGGTGGCGATTGAATGCCAACGCCTGGGGATCGAGGTTATCGCCGTCGATCGCTATCCTGATGCGCCTGCCATGCATGTGGCTCACCGTTCACACGTCATTAATATGCTGGACGGCGAGGCGCTACGTCATGTGATAACAGAGGAAAAACCGCATTATATCGTGCCGGAAATAGAAGCGATCGCCACCGATACGCTGCGCGAGCTGGAGGACGAAGGGCTGAATGTTGTGCCTTGTGCCCGTGCAACGCAGCTCACAATGAACCGCGAAGGGATCCGTCGCCTGGCCGCAGAAGAATTAGGTCTGCCGACATCGACGTATCGCTTTGCCGACAGTGAGGCCAGTTTTCATGATGCGGTAGCCGCAGTGGGTTTTCCTTGCATCGTCAAACCGGTCATGAGCTCTTCCGGCAAAGGCCAGAGCTTTATCCGCTCGGCCGAACAGCTCGCGCAGGCATGGGAGTATGCTCAACAGGGCGGACGCGCTGGCGCGGGTCGCGTGATTGTGGAAGGCGTGGTTAAATTTGATTTTGAAATCACGCTGCTCACCGTTAGCGCCGTCGATGGCGTGCATTTCTGCGCGCCGGTCGGTCATCGTCAGCAAGATGGCGACTATCGCGAATCCTGGCAGCCACAGCAGATGAGCGAACTGGCGCTGAAGCGGGCGCAAGAGATTGCCCGTCATGTGGTACTGGCGTTAGGCGGTCATGGCCTGTTCGGCGTTGAACTCTTCGTCTGTGACGATGAAGTCATTTTCAGCGAAGTCTCCCCTCGCCCGCACGATACCGGAATGGTCACGTTGATTTCTCAGGATCTCTCTGAGTTTGCGCTGCATGTGCGCGCCTTTCTGGGAATGCCCGTAGGCGCTATTCGCCAGTATGGTCCCGCTGCCTCGGCCGTGATTCTGCCGCAGCTTACCAGTCGAAATGTGACGTTTGATAATGTACACGCGGCGGTAGGAGCCGGAGTACAGCTACGGCTGTTTGGTAAGCCTGAGATCGACGGCACCCGTCGTCTTGGTGTAGCGTTAGCGACAGGTGAAAACGTTGAAGAAGCGGTGATAAGAGCGAAAAAGGCCGCCAGCCGCGTGACGGTAAAAGGCTAATGCGCCATCGCCTGATGGCGACGTTAGCGCATTTTTATCAGGCCTGCCTGATCGCCACTCGTAAGCCCGATAAGCAAGCGCCATCGGGCATTTAACGGCTTACTGCTTCGCGCCTTCTACCGCTTCGCGCGCCAGTTTGGTGATGCGATCGTAATCACCCGCTTCCAGCGCGTCGGCCGGCACCAGCCAGGAACCGCCGATGCACAACACGCTTTTCAGCGCCAGATAGTCACGATAGTTTGCCGGAGAGATGCCGCCGGTTGGGCAGAAACGTACCTGAGAGAACGGACCGGCAATCGCCTGCAACGCTTTAGTGCCGCCATTCGCTTCCGCCGGGAAGAATTTGAACTCTTTCAGACCATAGTCCATGCCCAACATCAGTTCAGAAACGGTGCTAATACCGGGAATCAATGGGATAGTGCCTGCCGTCGCGGCTTTCAGCAGTGGCTCAGTCAGTCCCGGGCTAATCGCAAACTGCGCGCCCGCTTCCGTCACCTCCGCCAACTGCTGCGGATTGAGAACGGTTCCGGCGCCGACAATCGCTTCCGGCACGTCTTTAGCGATAGCGCGAATAGCATCCATCGCGCAGGCCGTACGTAAAGTCACTTCCAGAACGCGAACGCCCCCGGCCACCAGCGCTTTAGCCATCGGCACCGCGTGCTCCAGTTTATTGACTACAATGACCGGGACAACCGGGCCGGTGGTCAGGATTGCTTCTGCACTTGTTTTCCAGTTTTTCATCGGAATTCTTCTCTCGCCTGATTACTAGTGTGTCATCTTAAAAAGTGATACAGGTTGCGCCCTGCTCCGCACCCGACAGCTTTTCGCGCAGCGCGCCAAACAACTCACGCCCCGTTCCGACGCGCGACGCGCTCAGGTCCGGAATATGAGGCTGACGAGCGGCAAGTTCCGCCTCGTCGACCAGCAGAGTTAACTCACCTGTCTGCCCATTCACGCGAATGATGTCGCCATCGCGCACTTTTGCCAGTAAGCCGCCATCGTAGGCTTCCGGCGTTACGTGGATAGCTGAAGGCACTTTACCCGAAGCGCCTGAAAGTCGTCCATCAGTAACTAACGCGATTTTGAAACGGCGGTCCAATAATACACCAAGTGGCGGCATGAGTTTATGTAATTCTGGCATTCCATTCGCTTTTGGTCCCTGATGACGCACGACAACGACACAATCCCGGTCAAGCAGGCCCGCGTCAAACGCAGGCAGCACATCATGCTGACTTTCAAATACCATGGCAGGCGCTTCAATGATCTGGTTTTCAACCGGTACCGCAGACGTCTTCATTACTGCGCGCCCCAGATTACCGCTTAGCACCTTAGTACCGCCGTGAGGAGAGAACGGCTTATCAAAAGAGGCAATGACATCGTTATCCAGTGACCTTTCCGCGCCTTCACGCCAGTCCAGCTCGCCGTTGTTGAGCCAGGGCTCCAGCGTATAGCGTTTCAGGCCGAAGCCTGCGACAGTGTTAACGTCTTCGTGCAGCAATCCGGCATTGAGCAGCTCACGCATCAATACCGGTACGCCGCCCGCCGCCTGGAAGTGGTTAATGTCCGCCGGACCGTTCGGGTACAGACGCGCCATCAACGGAACCACTTCCGACAAATCCGAGAAGTCATCCCAATTGATCAGAATGCCCGCCGCGCGCGCCATTGCAACCAGATGCATGGTGTGGTTGGTGGAACCGCCGGTAGCCAGCAACGCGACAATGCCGTTCACCACGACTTTTTCGTCGATCATTTTACCGAGCGGCATCCACGTATTGCCGTTGCCGGTAAGACGTGTTACCTGACGTGCGGCAGCGGCAGTCAATGCCTCGCGCAGCGGCGCATCCGGATGCACAAACGAAGAACCCGGCAACTGCATTCCCATAAACTCCACCACCATCTGGTTGGTGTTGGCGGTGCCGTAAAATGTACAGGTGCCCGGCGCATGGTAAGAGGCGGCTTCCGACTCCAGCAGCGCCATTCTGTCTACTTTTCCTTCCGCATATAGCTGACGAATACGGACTTTTTCTTTATTCGGCAGGCCGCTCGCCATCGGGCCTGACGGAACAAAAATCGCGGGTAAATGACCAAAAGAGAGCGCGGCCATCGCCAGCCCCGGAACGATTTTGTCGCATACGCCGAGGAATAACGCGCCGTCGAACATATTGTGAGAAAGGCCCACTGCTGCCGACATCGCTATCACTTCGCGGCTGAGTAATGACAACTCCATGCCATCCTGCCCTTGCGTAACGCCATCGCACATTGCCGGTACGCCGCCTGCGACCTGACCTACCGCATTCACGGAATGCAGGGCCTGACGAATAATCTGCGGATAATGTTCATACGGTTGATGCGCAGAGAGCATGTCATTGTAGGAGGTGATGATGGCGATATTATTGCGCAACATACTTTTCAGCGAGGCTTTGTCCTCTGGCTGACAGGCGGCGAAGCCATGCGCCAGGTTGCCGCAGGCCAGTTGAGATCGGTGGACCGTGGCGGTTTTCGCCTGCTCAATGCGGGCAAGATAGGCTTTTCGGGTCTGCTGCGAGCGTTCGACAATGCGCTGTGTTACGCGTAACAAATTAGGATTCATAGAGGCTCCTGAAATTTATCTGTCCGGCTACCGGGTTTACCATGCGTTTCATCAATGTGGAAAGACAGTGAAATACATGATGTCCGGTGATAATGGGGCAAAATCGTTTCAGGCAGTGTAATAAAAAAAGCCTCGCAGGTGAATCCACACGAGGCTTAAAAGTGCAAAAATGATTCTACAATCTGTGTTAGATCATGTTACCGGTAAAATACCACCTAAGAGTGAGTGGCAAATTTACTCAAACTCATTCCACGAACGACCGTCACGGGTAATCATCGCCACGGACGCTACCGGTCCCCAGGTGCCCGCCTGATACGGCTTCGGCGCGTCGTTGTCCATCGCCCATGCTTCGGTAATGGAGTCCACCCACTTCCAGGCTTCTTCCACTTCGTCACGGCGGACAAACAGCGCCTGAATGCCACGCATCGTTTCCAGCAGCAGGCGCTCATATGCATCCGCCAGGTGCGTCTGATTAAAGGTCTCGGAGTAGCTCAGATCAAGCTTCGTGATCTGCAGATTATGCTTATGATCCAGCCCCGGTACTTTGTTAAGTACCTGAATATCTACGCCTTCATCCGGCTGCAGGCGAATCGTCAATTTGTTCTGCGGCAGGTCTTGCCAGGACTCTTTAAAGAGGTTCAGTTCAGGCGTCTTGAAATAAACCACGACTTCAGAGCACTTGGTTGGCAGACGCTTGCCGGTGCGCAGATAGAATGGCACGCCCGCCCAACGCCAGTTATCGATGTCGACGCGGATCGCGACGAAAGTTTCGGTGTTGCTGCTTTTATTCGCGCCCTCTTCTTCCAGATAGCCCGGCACCTTTTGCCCCTGCGCAAAGCCCGCGGTGTATTGACCACGAACCGTTTTTTCACGCACGTTGGAGCGATCAATACGGCGCAGCGATTTCAACACTTTGACTTTTTCATCGCGAATACTGTCGGCGCTCAGGTCAGACGGCGGTGACATGGCAATCATGCAGAGAATTTGCAGCAAGTGGTTCTGGATCATATCGCGCATCTGACCGGCCTGGTCAAAATATCCCCAGCGCCCTTCAATCCCCACCTCTTCCGCTACGGTAATCTCAACGTGATCGATAGTGCGGTTATCCCAGTTATTAACGAATAACGAGTTGGCAAAACGCAGCGCCAGCAGGTTGAGAACCGTTTCTTTACCCAGATAGTGGTCGATACGATATACCTGGCACTCTTCAAAGTATTCGCCGACCCGATCGTTAATCTCACGCGAGGTCGCCAGCGAAGTACCCAACGGTTTCTCCATCACGACGCGCGCTGGTTTGGCGTTGAGTTTAGCCTCCCCTAACCCTTTGCAAATAGCGCCAAAGGTGCTGGGCGGCATCGCAAAATAGTTAATGGTGGTGCGGTTTTTTTGATCCAGCATATCGCCCAGGCGACTAAACGCAGGCGTATCGTTCACGTCAAGATTACAAAAATCCAGACGGCCGCTCAGCGTATCCCACAAGCCTTCATCAATTTTTTCCTTCATGAAGGTTTCCAGCGCCTCACGCACGACGTGGGTATAAGCTTCTTTATCCCAGTCCGCGCGCCCCACCCCAATGATCCGGGTATCCGGATGGATCTGGCCGGCTTTCTCAAGCTGATACAGGGAAGGCAGCAGTTTCCGGCGCGCCAGGTCGCCTTTCGCGCCGAAAATGACCAGGTCACATGCCTGGGCTGTTTGCGTTACCGCCATGTCATTCTCCTCAGTTAATCTCCTGGTACTTTAGCCAGGATATCGTTGTAATTTTATTACACAGCACTGTACTGCTTTTACGAGATTACGGAAACCGTAAACGCCTTTTCATAGGTGAACCGGCGTTTGATTGGCAATATAATCGGCAAAACGCCTAATAAAATTGTCGCTTTTCCACACAAGCTGGAACTTAAAATCCGACGTCGGTCATGTAATGAAAAAAAACGACACCTTTTTTAGCCATTTTGCCCCCTTTGACAGCCTCCAGGAGTAATATCTAACAAAACGCGCTCGGTTTCGCGCATCATTGAAATCGCTAATACCCATGAGCCTTGCTAATCATGAATATGCTGGAAAAAGTCCAGTCTCAACTGGAACATTTAAGCAAATCTGAACGAAAAGTCGCCGATGTTATTCTGGCCGCCCCAGGCAGATCGATTCACTTAAGCATTGCCATGCTGGCCCAGGAAGCTAACGTTAGCGAGCCAACGGTGAACCGTTTCTGTCGCAGCATGAATACCCGCGGCTTTCCTGATTTTAAACTGCATCTGGCGCAAAGTCTGGCAAATGGCACCCCCTATGTTAATCGCAATGTGGATGAAGATGACAGCGTCGAGGCCTATACAGGAAAAATCTTCGAGTCCGCCATGGCCAGTCTCGACCATGTTCGTCAGTCGCTGGATAAATCGGCCGTCAACCGCGCCGTCGATTTACTGACCCAGGCAAAAAAAATCGCCTTTTTTGGTCTTGGTTCCTCCGCCGCGGTCGCGCATGACGCCATGAATAAGTTTTTTCGCTTCAATGTGCCGGTGATTTACTCCGACGATATCGTGCTGCAACGGATGAGCTGTATGAATTGTAACGATGATGACGTCGTCGTGCTCATTTCGCATACTGGCAGAACCAAGAGCCTGGTGGAACTGGCGCAGTTGGCGCGGGAAAACGATGCGATGGTGATCGCCCTGACCTCCGCTGGAACGCCGCTGGCGCGCGAAGCCACGCTGGCCATTACCCTCGACGTACCGGAAGATACAGACATTTATATGCCCATGGTCTCTCGACTTGCTCAGCTGACCGTGATAGATGTGCTGGCAACGGGATTTACTTTGCGTCGCGGGGCAAAATTCAGAGATAACTTGAAGCGTGTCAAGGAAGCGCTCAAGGAATCGCGTTTTGATAAAGAATTACTCATCAGGAGTGATGACCGCTAAAAGCAATAACAATGTTCTACCCTTTTCGTCATCCGGGGACGTTCATTTTATACCGTTAAGGTTTCAGAACGACCGGATCAATGTTCACGCAACACCAAGTTGTTTTAGTCAACGGAGTATTACATGTCCAGAAGGCTTCGCAGAACCAAAATCGTTACCACGTTAGGCCCGGCAACTGACCGCGATAACAACCTTGAGAAGGTTATCGCCGCGGGCGCAAACGTAGTACGTATGAACTTCTCTCACGGCTCGCCGGAAGATCATAAAATGCGTGCTGATAAAGTCCGTGAGATTGCCGCCAAACTGGGGCGTCATGTGGCTATTTTAGGCGACCTGCAAGGGCCAAAAATTCGCGTTTCCACTTTTAAAGAAGGCAAAGTGTTCCTCAATATCGGGGACAAATTTCTGTTAGACGCTAACCTGGGTAAAGGCGAAGGCGATAAAGAAAAAGTCGGCATTGATTACAAAGGGTTGCCGGCAGACGTCGTTCCTGGCGATATCCTGCTGCTTGACGATGGTCGAGTGCAGTTGAAAGTGCTTGAAGTCCAGGGCATGAAAGTCTTTACCGAGGTCACCGTCGGCGGCCCGCTGTCTAACAATAAAGGCATTAACAAGCTCGGCGGCGGGCTTTCTGCTGAAGCGCTGACCGAAAAAGATAAAGCCGATATTCAAACCGCTGCGCTGATAGGCGTTGACTATCTGGCCGTCTCCTTCCCGCGCTGCGGCGAAGATCTGAACTATGCACGCCGCCTGGCGCGCGACGCCGGCTGCGACGCGAAAATTGTGGCTAAGGTCGAACGCGCCGAAGCGGTATGCGATCAAAACGCCATGGACGATATCATTCTGGCCTCTGACGTTGTGATGGTCGCACGTGGCGACCTGGGCGTTGAAATCGGCGATCCGGAGCTGGTTGGTATCCAGAAGGCGCTGATTCGCCGTGCGCGTCAGCTAAACCGCGCAGTCATCACCGCAACGCAAATGATGGAGTCGATGATCACCAACCCGATGCCGACCCGTGCGGAAGTGATGGACGTGGCGAACGCCGTCCTGGATGGCACGGATGCGGTTATGCTGTCTGCCGAAACCGCAGCCGGTCAGTATCCTTCTGAAACCGTTGCCGCAATGGCGCGCGTCTGCCTGGGCGCAGAAAAAATCCCCAGCATCAATGTGTCTAAACACCGTCTCGACGTGCAGTTCGACAACGTTGAAGAAGCCATTGCCATGTCTGCGATGTATGCGGCAAACCATCTGAAAGGCGTTACCGCGATCATCACCATGACGGAATCCGGTCGTACCGCGCTAATGACTTCCCGTATCAGCTCCGGCCTGCCGATTTTCGCCATGTCGCGCCATGAACGCACGCTCAACCTGACCGCGCTCTACCGCGGAGTAACGCCGGTGCATTTTGATAGCGCGGCTGATGGCGTTGTCGCGGCGCATGAAGCTGTTAATCTGCTGCGCGATAAAGGGTATCTGGTTTCCGGTGACCTGGTTATCGTGACCCAGGGCGATGTCATGAGCACCGTCGGCTCAACCAATACCACGCGTATTTTGACCGTTGAGTAAAACTCCCCCACGCCTGTTCATCAGGTAGTACAGGGTTTGTCAGCATAAAGCCTCTCTTACGAGAGGCTTTATTTATTTGATGGGATAAAGATCTTTACGCTTATACGGCTGAATCTCGCCTGGCTTGCGGGTTTTGAGCAGCTTCAGGATCCAGGTGTACTGTTCCGGATGCGGGCCGACAAAAATTTCGACCTCTTCGTTCATCCGTCTGGCGATAGTGTGGTCGTCAGCCGTGAGCAGATCGTCCATTGGCGGGCGAATCTGGATAGTCAGGCGATGCGTTTTACCATTATACACCGGGAAAAGCGGTATCACGCGTGCGCGGCACACTTTCATCAGCCGACCAATTGCAGGCAGCGTTGCTTTGTATGTCGCAAAGAAATCAACGAATTCACTATGCTCCGGGCCGTGATCCTGGTCCGGCAGGTAGTAGCCCCAGTAGCCCTGACGAACAGACTGAATAAAGGGTTTAATCCCGTCATTACGCGCATGCAAACGTCCGCCGAAACGCCGACGCACGGTGTTCCAGATATAGTCAAAAACCGGATTACCCTGATTATGAAACATCGCCGCCATTTTTTGCCCCTGAGAGGCCATCAGCATGGCTGGAATGTCGACGCCCCAGCCATGCGGAACGAGAAAAATGACTTTTTCGTCGTTACGACGCATCTCCTCAATGATTTCCAGACCTTCCCAGTCAACACGCTGTTGAATTTTTTCCGGACCGCGCATCGCCAACTCAGCCATCATCGCCATTGCCTGTGGCGCGGTGGCGAACATCTCATCGACAATCGCTTCGCGCTCAGCTTCGCTACGCTGCGGAAAGCACAATGACAGATTAATTAGCGCCCGGCGACGAGAACTCTTCCCCAGCCGTCCGGCAAAACGCCCCAGCGTCGCCAGCAAAGGGTCGCGGAATGATGCCGGCGTTAATGCGATCCCCGCCATTGCCGCCGCGCCCAACCAGGCGCCCCAATACTGCGGATAGCGAAAGGATTTTTCGAACTCAGGGATATACTCACTATTATTTTTTTTGGTTTCCATGCTTTTCCAGGGTCTGCTGACGCGAAAAGGAATTGTGAATAGTGTAGCGACGTCTGCGTCTCACACAAAACAAAAAAGCCGGCACACATCGCGTACCGGCTCTGTCAGCGCATTTGTTAATCGAAGCGCAGTTGCGGCAGAACCTCTTTCACCTGTGCCAGGTATTCACGACGATCTGACCCCGTCAGACCTTCCGTGCGCGGCAATTTTGCTGTCAGAGGGTTAACGGCTTGCTGGTTGATCCATACCTCATAATGCAGATGCGGCCCTGTGGAGCGCCCGGTGTTACCAGAAAGCGCAATACGATCGCCACGTTTCACTTTTTGCCCCGGTTTCACCAGCAGCTTACGCAAGTGCATGTAACGTGTGGTGTAGGTGCGTCCATGACGAATCGCAATGTAGTAACCGGCAGCGCCGCTACGTTTAGCGACCACGACCTCGCCATCCCCCACCGACAGCACCGGCGTACCCTGCGGCATCGCAAAGTCAACGCCACGATGCGGCGCAACGCGTCCGGTAACCGGGTTCAGACGACGCGGATTGAAGTTGGAGGAGATGCGGAACTGTTTGGCGGTCGGGAAGCGTAAAAAGCCTTTCGCCAGGCCAACACCGTTACGGTCATAGAATTTACCGTCAGCGGCGCGAATGGCGTAGTAATCTTTACCATCGGAACGCATCCGCACGCCCAACAACTGACTCTGTTCACGCTTGCCATCCAGCATCTCGCGCGACATCAGAACCGAAAATTCATCGCCCTTTTTCAGCTTGCGAAAATCCATCTGCCACTGCATGGCTTTTATCACTGCGCTGATTTCGCTGCTGGTTAAACCTGCCTCTTTCGCGCTGGCGACAAAGCTCCCCCCTACCGTACCTTTCAGCAGACTGTTGACCCAGTCCCCCTGCTGCATTTCACTGCTCATTTTAAAACCGTTGGCAGTGCGATCGTAGGTACGCGTTTCACGGCGGGAGACTTCCCATGTCAGACGCTGTAAATCGCCATCGGCGGTCAGTGTCCAGGAAAGCTGTTGGCCAATTTTCAGATTGCGCAGCTCCTTATCAGAAGCGGCAAGTCGGCTAATATCGCTCATATCGATGCCGTACTGATTCAGAATGCTGCTTAACGTATCGCCTGTGGAGACGACGTATTCATGGACGCCGACTTCGCCTGCGGTTTTATCGTCCAGCTCATCCTGAGGAATAGCTTCATCTTCCTGCGCGGCCTGATCGATGGGTTCGCTGGCCTCCGGTAAGAGGGAACGAATCTCGCTTTTCTCCAGTTCAATAGTTTTAACGATTGGTGCGGATTCTGGGTGGTAAACATAGGGCCGCCATACGGCGACGGCCAGTGTCAGAACGGTAAGTGACCCCAGCATAACGCGGTGGGGTCGGGGCAGATTATTAAATGCCAGGGCGACAGAGCGGGCTATCTGTTGCACGTATTCACTTCCTCGTTAATCTCCTTTCAGGCAGCTCGCATACTGGTTGGCTAATTGGCTTAAAAACGCTGAATAGCTTGTTTTACCCAGTTTAATGTTCGTCCCGAGGGGGTCCAGTGTTCCCATTCGAACGGATGTCCCTCTCGCCACGGCTTCCACGACCGCTGGCCTGAATTGTGGCTCAGCAAAAACGCAGGTTGCTTTTTGCTCAACCAACTGTGTTCTTATTTCATGTAAACGCTGCGCGCCAGGTTGTATCTCAGGGTTCACGGTAAAGTGACCGAGCGGGGTGAGTCCGTAGTGTTTTTCGTAGTAACCGTAGGCGTCATGAAAAACGAAATACCCTTTCCCCTTGAGCGGCGCGAGCTCGTTACCGACCTGTTTATCGGTTGCGGCTAATTGTGCCTCAAAATCCTTCAGGTTGGCGTCGAGTTTGGCTCGACTTTGCGGCATAAGTTCCACTAATTTTTCATGGATTGCAACCGCTGTAGCCCGCGCTATCTCTGGGGAGAGCCAAAGATGCATGTTATATTCGCCGTGATGGTGATGTACGTCACCTTTTTCCTCATCGGCGCCCGTATGCGCATGTTCATCCTCATCATCATCCGCGCCCTTCATGAGTAACGGTTTTACATCGGCAAGTTGCGCAATGGTAACCTGCTTATTATCAGGGATATTCCTGACCGACTTCTCCATAAAGGCTTCCATTTCCGGGCCAACCCAGACGACTAAGTCCGCGCCCTGTAAGCGTTTTACGTCTGATGGACGCAATGAATAATCATGCTCGGATGCCCCATCCGGAAGTAATACTTGCGTATCCGTAACGCCATCAGCAATGGCGGAAGCGATGAACCCAAGCGGTTTAAGCGAAGCGACAACGGCGGCGTCGGCAGCCTGGGTTGCACTCCCCCAAAGCGCGGCGGATAATGCTGCGAAAAGAAGCGTATTTTTCTGTAACATAATGCGACTAATCATCGTAATGAATGTGTGAAATGTGATATTATAACATTCTATCACTTCTGCAAGCCTAAAATTAACATGACAAGTTTAGTTTCACTGGAAAACGTCTCGGTCTCATTTGGTCAACGCCGCGTCCTCTCTGACGTGTCGCTTGAATTGAGCCCCGGAAAAATTTTAACGCTTCTCGGCCCTAACGGCGCGGGGAAGTCAACGCTTGTACGCGTGGTTTTAGGACTGGTAGCCCCTGATGAAGGGGTGATCAAGCGCAACGGGCAACTCCGTATCGGCTATGTCCCGCAAAAGCTCTATCTCGATACCACGCTTCCGCTGACGGTAAACCGATTTTTACGTTTACGTCCCGGCACGCAAAAAACGGATATTCTCCCGGCGCTTAAACGCGTTCAGGCCGGACATTTGATTGACGCGCCCATGCAAAAACTCTCCGGCGGCGAGACACAGCGCGTACTGCTGGCGCGTGCTCTGCTTAACAGGCCGCAGTTGCTGGTACTTGATGAGCCGACGCAAGGCGTGGATGTCAACGGCCAGGTCGCGTTATACGACCTTATCGATCAGCTGCGTCGCGAACTCGATTGCGCCGTGTTGATGGTGTCACATGATCTACATCTGGTCATGGCAAAGACGGATGAAGTGTTATGCCTGAACCATCATATTTGCTGTTCCGGTGCGCCGGAAGTGGTGTCTATGCATCCGGAATTTATCTCTATGTTTGGCCCGCGAGGCGCGGAGCAATTAGGGATTTATCGCCATCATCATAATCATCGCCACGATTTACAGGGTCGTATTGTACTGCGCCGGGGAAATGGTCACTCATGATTGAATTATTACTGCCCGGCTGGCTGGCCGGGATGATGCTGGCGTGCGCCGCTGGTCCTTTGGGCTCATTTGTGGTCTGGCGTCGGATGTCCTATTTTGGCGATACGCTGGCTCACGCGTCGCTTCTGGGCGTGGCGTTTGGCCTGTTGCTGGACGTTAACCCCTTTTATGCGGTAATCGCCGTTACGCTGCTGCTGGCCGCCGGTCTGGTATGGCTGGAGAAGCGTCCTCACCTCGCGATTGATACCTTACTGGGCATTATGGCGCACAGCGCCTTATCTTTAGGACTGGTCGTGGTCAGCCTGATGTCCAACGTCCGCGTTGATTTAATGGCTTATCTGTTTGGCGATTTGCTGGCCGTCACGCCGGAAGATCTTATCTCGATCGCTATTGGGGTCGTTATTGTGCTGGCCATTCTCTTCTGGCAGTGGCGCAACTTGCTGTCAATGACTATCAGTCCGGATCTTGCCTTTGTCGATGGCGTGAAGTTACAGCGCGTGAAGCTGCTATTGATGCTGGTAACGGCGTTAACTATCGGCGTGGCGATGAAGTTTGTCGGAGCGCTGATCATTACGTCGCTACTGATTATCCCCGCCGCAACCGCGCGTCGCTTTGCCCGTACGCCGGAGCAGATGGCGGGCGTCGCCGTTGGTGTAGGTATGATAGCAGTTACAGGTGGACTGACCTTCTCAGCCTTTTATGATACCCCGGCAGGGCCATCCGTAGTGCTGTGTGCCGCGCTGCTGTTTATCTTCAGTATGATGAAAAAGCAGGCAAGCTAAGCGCGTGTTGCCCGGTGGCGCTGCGCTTACCGGGCCTACAAAATCGCCCAGGTCTGATGAGCGCAGCGACTTCAGGCGCTAAGGCATCTCTGGCGGCGTGATCCCGAAATGGTTCCAGGCGCGCACCGTTGCCATACGCCCACGCGGCGTGCGCTGCAAAAAGCCTTGCTGAATCAGATACGGCTCCAGCACATCCTCAATGGTTTCACGCTCTTCGCCAATCGCCGCCGCCAGGTTATCCAGTCCCACCGGACCACCTAAGAATTTATCAATAACCGCCAGCAGCAGCTTACGATCCATATAGTCAAATCCTTCCGCATCGACGTTCAGCATATCCAGCGCCTGCGCGGCAATTTCCGCTGAAATAGCCCCGTCATGCTTCACCTCGGCGAAATCACGCACACGTCTGAGCAGACGGTTGGCTATACGCGGCGTACCGCGCGCCCGACGCGCCACTTCCAGCGCGCCGTCATCGCTCATCTCAAGCCCCATGTGCCTTGCGCTGCGCCCGACAATGTGCTGCAGATCGGGCACCTGGTAGAACTCCAGGCGCTGCACAATACCAAAACGGTCACGTAGCGGCGAGGTCAGCGAACCTGCTCGCGTCGTCGCGCCAATGAGCGTAAACGGCGGCAGATCGATCTTAATTGAACGTGCAGCAGGCCCTTCGCCAATCATAATATCCAACTGGTAATCTTCCATCGCCGGATAGAGTACCTCTTCCACCACCGGTGAAAGCCGGTGAATCTCATCAATAAACAGCACATCATGCGGTTCAAGATTGGTGAGCATAGCCGCCAGATCGCCTGCTTTTTCCAGCACCGGGCCGGACGTGGTTCGGAGATTGACGCCCATTTCATTGGCAACGATATTCGCCAGAGTCGTTTTACCTAACCCTGGCGGGCCGAAAATCAGCAAGTGATCTAGTGCGTCGCCACGCAGTTTTGCCGCCTGAATAAAGATCTCCATCTGGGAGCGCACCTGCGGTTGGCCGACATATTCCGCCAATAACTTCGGGCGAATGGCGCGATCGGCGACGTCTTCTGCGATCGTGGCGCCTGCTGAAATCAGGCGATCTGCTTCTATCATCCTTTACCTCATAACGCGGCGCGTAACGCGTCGCGAATCAGTGTTTCACTGCTTGCATCCGGACGGGCGATCTTGCTTACCATCCGACTGGCTTCTTGCGGTTTATAACCCAGCGCCACCAGCGCAGCAACTGCTTCTTGTTCTGCATCTTCCGAGGTTGGGCTGGCCGGCGATGTCAATACCAGATCGACCGCTGGCGTAAAGAGATCGCCATGTAGCCCTTTAAAGCGGTCTTTCATTTCGACAATCAGCCTTTCGGCGGTTTTCTTGCCGATACCCGGCAGCTTCACCAGTGCGCCAAGCTCTTCGCGCTCAACCGCATTCACAAACTGCTGCGCCGACATGCCGGAGAGAATCGCCAGCGCCAGCTTAGGCCCGACGCCATTCGTTTTAATTAGCTCTTTAAACAGCGTGCGCTCTTGCTTATTGTTGAATCCGTACAGCAACTGCGCATCTTCACGCACCACAAAGTGGGTGAAGACGATTGCCTCCTGCCCGGCCTCCGGCAGCTCGTAAAAGCAGGTCATAGGCATATGTACTTCATAGCCTACGCCCCCTGTCTCCAGCAGCACGATCGGGGGTTGTTTTTCGAGAATAATGCCTCTGAGTCTGCCTATCACATGACGCTCCTGCGTAAAGGGCTGAAAAGATAATGCACTATCATAAAAAAAGACTGGATGTTTATCCAGATGAAAAACACGTTATTCGCCTATCTCAATGGCCTTCCCTTCGAATCGGTCGCGCAACACCACCGGGTGCCGCCGCGCCCCATGATGTGGAGATATAATAAGTGTCTATAATAAATATAATTCAATAACATTTTCTGTAAGAATAATAAATAAAAAGTCCAGATACGCATTATCACTATAGCTTGAATTTCCTCCGGTGAAAGCACATCCTTTATAAACAATATTAATCATCTTGTTATTTAATCATTCAGGACAGAAATTCAATGTTATTGAAAAATATTGTCATAGGTACATTAATGGCTATTCCTGCGCTGGCGTCAGCTAATAGCCTCACGGAAACACGGGAAAGAATGGCCATTGAGCAACAAGCTATCGCCTATACTGTCAGCCAAAAGTGGGACAAGCTGGACGCTATGTTTCAGGAATACAATACCGGATTCCCGACAACCAGCGGCGGAACTCATAAACTGGTTATCGCATGGGGAGGGATCTATAATCTTTTTTCAGTAGATGTTTCCGACAATGGTATTTCTGGCGTGGCAAAAGAGTGGCTTAAAGCAAACCCCAAATCCACGGGTGCAAGGCTGCTGCAAGCAATGGTTTTTGATGCTAAAGCCGTGAATTTACGCGGTGAAGGTGCGGCCAGCACGGTGGACTCTGATATATGGCCGAAATATAAGAAGCTGATGATTCAGGAAAAAGAGTATCTGTTAAAGAACAAAGATATTGCCGACAAAGATGTGACCTGGTATCAGGAAATGGAAATGGTCGCACGCAATCTTGAGGATAAAGAGCTGCTCTATAGCACTTTGGAAGAAGCCAGCAAAAAATATCCCGCCTATCAAAATATTTATATCGAGGCCATGGTCGCTCGTTTGCCTAAATGGGGTGGTTCTCCGGAAGAAGTCGAAAAAATCGCCAGAATGGCCGCAGAAAAAAACAAAGATCAATCGGGACTTTCTTACTACGCTTATATCTGGAGTAATGCAATCCATTACCAACCTGAATTAATGGCTTTACTGAATAAACGTCAGATTGTCTCCTGGGACGATATGCTGCAAGGTTGGAGAGATCGCTACAAACAGTTTCCATCAACCCGCACGCTTAATAATATTCTGATAAGCTCCTGCATTGCCCGCGATAAAGACTCCTTTGTGAAAGCAGATAAAATGATTCAAGGGGAAACGGAGCGGGATACCTGGCCACAAGGGTTAAATTATCGGGAATGCCAGCAGTCCTTCCAATAATTGCCAGATTACCATCACAGTTTAATGCACAGCATTAATTGAATTAAGCCGCCTCAGCCGTTATATGCAGAGGTGGTTTAATGGAAAATGTCCTTCAACCTCTGGACCATGAACGAGATAAACGGTACCGTTGTTAATCACTTCCTTACCCTTTACAAGAATAATAATCAGCGATTGATGAACAGTACAAACTCGATATTTTTTTACATTGCAACCTAACCTTTTGCACTTTCGCCTCCTGCTCCCCCTGGCGCTGAATATAACGCAGAGTCAGCCAAATATTTGCGCCAACCACTCTTGCCAGATCACACCTCAAATGCCTATTAAAAACAAAAGCAATAAGCATGAAGAGAAACACAACCAGACAATAACATAGACTCAAAAAAAATATATGGCGATACAAACAATTATGTAATATGGAAAGGACAGTCCAATTATTCCCTGCATTCGTCTATTTTCCCTTTCACTTTCACCTCTGGAAAGAGGTAAAATCATTATCACCGTAAATTATAATATTCATGATGGATATTTATTGATAATAATATCTTGTCATTATGTGAGTATAATGCTAATTATCCAATAGCGTAAAATAAAGGATATTATTTTAGGTAATAATGGAACGTGAACATGAAAAAACATTATTCTGTCCAATATGAAACCGGGGATATCGTCTTTACCTGTATAGGTGCCGCGCTTTTCGGCCAGATATCCACCGCTTCACAGTGCTGGAGCAACCATGTTGGGATTATTATTGGTCATAATGGTGATGACTATCTGGTGGCGGAAAGTCGCGTCCCCCTCTCAACCGTCACCACGCTGTCACTGTTTATACAACGTTCAGCCGGACAACGTTACGCGGTTCGTCGTCTGCGCGGCGGCCTGACGGTCGAGCAGAAACTCGCCATCATGGAGCAGGTTCCCGCCCGGCTGAATAAGTTTTATCACACGGGGTTTAAATACGAGTCATCGCGCCAGTTCTGCTCGAAATTTGTGTTTGATATCTATAAAGAAGCATTGTGTATTCCGGTAGGCGATATTGAGACATTCGAAGAATTGCTTCACAGCAATCCTGATGCGAAACTCGCCTTCTGGAAGTTCTGGTTTTTAGGTTCAATCCCGTGGGATCGTAAGACGGTGACGCCAGCCAGCCTGTGGCAACATCCCAATTTAGAATTAATTAGCGCCTGTGGAATTGAAACCCCTCAACGCGAGGCTGAGGGAGAATGATTTAGCGCAACCTTCCCCGCGCCAGATTGAGTCGGCTCTCGCTCATTTGCATCGCGTTCTGGCTAACGTGGCAATGCGTAATGGCGATAGCCAGCGCATCCGCGGCATCGGCCTGCGGGTTAGCGGGGAGCTTTAGCAACGTACGAACCATATGCTGTACCTGGCTTTTTTCCGCGCTACCAATACCGACGACGGTTTGCTTCACCTGACGCGCCGCGTATTCAAACACGGGCAGTTCCTGATTGACCGCGGCGACAATCGCGACGCCGCGCGCCTGTCCCAGCTTGAGGGCTGAATCGGCGTTCTTCGCCATAAACACCTGTTCGATAGCAAAATAGTCCGGCTGGAACTGCGTGATGATTTCCGTCACGCCTGCGTATATGAGCTTCAAACGAGACGGCAAATCATCGACTTTGGTGCGAATACATCCGCTGCCCAGATAGGTCAGTTGTCTGCCTACCTGGCGGATAACGCCATAACCGGTAATGCGCGAGCCGGGGTCAATACCGAGAATAATCGACACGCTATACCCCTTGCCCGCCGGCGTTTAACAGCACCATTACAGGGTTGCCGCCACCTCATCAGAGATCTCACCGTTATGGTAGACTTCCTGGACATCGTCACAGTCTTCCAGCATATCGATCAGACGTAGCAGTTTCGGCGCGGTTTCCGCATCCATATCCGCTTTGGTTGACGGGATCATAGACACTTCGGCGCTGTCCGCTTTCAGACCCGCCGCTTCCAGCGCGTCACGCACTTTGCCCATCTCTTCCCAGGCAGTGTAAACATCAATCGCGCCATCATCATAGGTCACAACATCTTCCGCACCGGCTTCCAGAGCGGCTTCCATGATGGTGTCTTCATCGCCTTTCTCAAAGGAGATGACCCCTTTCTTACTGAACAGGTACGCCACTGAGCCATCGGTACCCAGATTACCGCCGCACTTGCTGAAAGCATGACGCACTTCCGCTACGGTACGGTTACGGTTGTCACTCAGACACTCAATCATAATGGCCGTGCCGCCAGGACCATAACCTTCATAGATGATGGTTTCCATGTTCGAGTCTTCATCACCACCCACACCGCGAGCGATGGCACGGTTCAGAGTGTCGCGGGTCATGTTGTTGGCCAGCGCTTTATCTACAGCCGCGCGCAGACGCGGGTTGGCATCCGGATCGCCGCCGCCCAATTTAGCTGCCGTTACCAGTTCACGAATAATTTTAGTGAAGATTTTACCGCGCTTGGCATCCTGCGCAGCTTTACGATGTCTGGTGTTGGCCCATTTACTATGACCTGCCATAAATATTTCCTCAAAAAAAGCGCGCCTTTTCAGGCGACGTTAATGACAAACTCTTCAATCGCTTGCCGGTTACTCCAGGACTTGGTAAGCGCCGCCGCGTCAGGCGCATCAAGCCACTGGTACGTCAGATGTTCAGTGAATATCACCTGCCGCTCATGCGGTAACGCAAGGCAGAACCAGAATTCTGTATTGTGCATGACGCCCGGCGCATAGCGATGACGTAAATGTGAAAAAATTTCAAACTCCACCGTACGTTGGCAGTCGATTAAGGTCAGTTGCTCTGCCGCAACATCAATCGTGACCTCCTCTTTGACTTCACGTACGGCGGCCTGCAACGCGGTCTCCCCTTCTTCTATGCTGCCAGTCACTGACTGCCAAAAATCCGGGTCGTCGCGTCGCTGCAACATTAGCACCCGTTTCGTATCCTGCGCGAAAATAACCACCAGGACCGAAACGGGGCGCTTGTACACTTTATCCTTCACGCGACCTCGTTGTTGGCTGTTGGGTGACGCCGCGCATTGATGAGACTCCCCCTTGCGGGCCGCCGCGATATCACGCGAATGATGTCGTGTACATTGTTCATATCAGTTATTCTCGGCTTTCTTCACAACCTGAATACCCAACTCCGTCAACGCTGCCTGGTTGGCGAAACTCGGCGCTTCGGTCATCAGACACGCGGCGGCGGTCGTTTTCGGGAAGGCGATAACATCACGAATATTGTCGGTGCCGGTCAACAGCATGGTCAGACGGTCCAGACCAAACGCCAGGCCCGCATGCGGCGGCGTACCGTATTTCAACGCATCCAACAAGAAGCCGAACTTCTCGCGCTGCTCCTGCTCATTGATACCGAGAATACCAAATACGGTTTGCTGCATTTCACCGTTGTGAATACGCACCGAACCGCCGCCCACTTCATAGCCGTTAATCACCATATCGTAAGCGTTAGCGACGGCTTCTTCCGGCGCAGTTTTCAGTTCAGACGCCGTCATATCACGCGGGGCGGTGAACGGATGGTGCATCGCGGTCAGACCGCCTTCGCCGTCGTCTTCGAACATCGGGAAGTCAATCACCCACAACGGCGCCCATTTGTCTTCGTCGGTCAGGCTCAGGTCTTTGCCCAGTTTCAGACGCAGCGCGCCCAGCGCATCGGCAACCACTTTTTTGTTATCTGCGCCGAAGAAGATCATGTCGCCGTCCTGCGCGCCGGTACGTTCAAGGATAGCCTCGACGATGTCGGCGGTCAGGAACTTGGCCACCGGACTGTTAATCCCGTCCAGACCTTTCGCGCGCTCGTTAACTTTGATATACGCCAGGCCTTTCGCGCCGTAGATCTTAACAAAGTTACCGTAATCGTCGATCTGCTTACGGCTAAGCTGTGCGCCGCCAGGCACACGCAGCGCTGCCACGCGGCCTTTCGGATCGTTAGCCGGGCCCGCGAAGACCGCGAACTCTACCGATTTCAGCAGGTCAGCGACATCTACCAGCTCCATCGGGTTACGCAGGTCTGGTTTGTCGGAACCGTAGCGACGTTCCGCTTCGGCAAACGTCATGACCGGGAAATCCCCCAGATCCACGCCTTTCACTTCCAGCCACAAATGGCGCACCAGCGCTTCCATCACTTCGCGCACCTGTGGCGCGGTCATGAAGGAGGTCTCGACGTCGATCTGAGTAAACTCCGGCTGACGGTCAGCACGTAAGTCTTCATCACGGAAGCATTTGACTATCTGATAGTAACGGTCGAAACCGGACATCATCAGGAGCTGTTTGAACAGCTGCGGCGACTGCGGCAGCGCGTAGAATTTACCTTTGTGCACGCGCGAAGGCACCAGATAGTCGCGCGCGCCTTCCGGCGTGGCTTTGGTCAGCATCGGCGTTTCAATATCAAGGAAACCGTGATCGTCCATAAAACGACGCACCAGGCTGGTAATTTTGGCGCGGGTTTTCAGGCGCTGCGCCATTTCCGGACGACGCAAATCCAGATAGCGGTACTTGAGACGCGCCTCTTCGGTATTAACGTGGTTAGCGTCAAGCGGCAGTGAGTCTGCGCGGTTGATGATAGTGAGAGAGGACGCCAGCACTTCAATTTCGCCGGTCGCCATATCCGCATTGACGTTTTTCGCGTCACGCGCACGCACGGTGCCCGTAACCTGAATGCAGAACTCATTACGCAGTTCAGAGGCCAGCTTTAACGCGTCCGCACGATCCGGATCGAAGAACACCTGCACAATACCTTCGCGGTCGCGCATATCGATAAAGATCAGGCTGCCAAGATCACGACGACGGTTGACCCAACCACACAGAGTCACCTGCTGCCCCACGTGGGACAGACGTAGCTGTCCGCAATATTCTGTACGCATGAGATATCCCTTAACTTAGCCGCAGGCGGATTGTTGCCTGCCATGCAGGCGACGAAGTCGCAGCTTTAGCTGTATGTCACAACTGGATGAAAAAAGGCGGCTATTATACTGGAAATTCTGCCGCACGATAAGAGTCAATCCAGCATGGGAGCGATAACTTGCCCGTTTCATGCGGTATCGACACTTGGTTCATACTGACTGTACCCGGGTTTTTCACGCGGGTATTGCGTATGCTCACAAAAATTAACAATATTTGTCGCCGCTTTCCTCTTTAATCGCGCTTAAGGTGTAGTGAAATCCGCTATTTTTAGGAGAGTGATTATCATGCTGAAACTCAACGCGACCACAACCGCCCTGGTGGTTATTGATTTACAGGAAGGAATTCTTCCGTTTGCCGGCGGCCCGTATACGGCAAATGAGGTGGTCGCCCGCGCCGCGCGGCTGGCGGAAAAGTGTCGTGCCAACGGCTCGCCCGTGGTTATGGTACGCGTTGGATGGTCTGATGATTATGCCGAAGCGTTAAAACAGCCAGTGGATGCCGCAACGCCTGCGCACGCGTTGCCGGAAAACTGGTGGACCTGGCCTACGGCATTGGGTAAAAAGGACAGCGATCTGGTAGTGACTAAACGCCAGTGGGGCGCGTTTTACGGCACCGACCTGGAATTACAGCTTCGCCGCCGGGGTATCGACACCATCATATTGTGCGGGATCTCAACCAATATCGGCGTCGAATCCACAGCGCGCAACGCCTGGGAGTTAGGATTTAACCTTATTATTGCCGAAGATGCCTGTAGCGCCGCCAGCAGTGAGCAGCATCAGAGCAGTATGACGCATATTTTCCCGCGCATTGGCCGGGTACGCAGCGTAGAGGATATTTTAAACGCCTTATGATCTACATTGGCTTGCCGCAATGGTCGCACCCGAAATGGGCGCGGCTCGGCATCACCAGTCTGGAAGAGTATGCCCGCCACTTTAATTGCGTGGAGGGCAACACCACGCTTTACGCGCTGCCGAAAGCGGAAATTGTCGATCGCTGGTATGCGCAAACTACGGACGATTTCCGTTTTTGCTTTAAATTTCCCGCCACCATTTCTCACCAGGCCGCGCTGCGTCATTGCGACGATCTGGTGCAGGCGTTTTTTACCCGCCTGGCGCCGCTGGAAACGCGTATTGGCCAATACTGGCTGCAGTTGCCCGCCGCCTTTGGACCGCGCGATCTCCCCGCCTTATGGCAGTTTCTTGATGCGCTCCCCGCCACGTTTACCTATGGCGTAGAAGTTCGTCATCCGTGTTTTTTTGACAAAGGTGAGGATGAACAGCGGCTCAATCGCGGGTTACACGCGCGCGGCGTAAACCGCGTGATCCTGGATAGTCGTCCGGTACATGCCGCCCATCCCCACAGCGAGGCCGTCCGCGACGCGCAGCGAAAAAAACCCAAAGTCCCGGTACATGCGGTCGTGACGGCTAGTCATCCGATGGTGCGTTTTATCGGTAGCGATAATATGGCGCAAAACCGTGAGTTTTTCGCCGCCTGGTTGCAGAAACTCCCGCAGTGGCGGCAGACCACCACGCCTTTTCTTTTTTTACATACTCCGGATATCGCGCAGGCGCCGGAACTGGTGAATACGCTTTGGCATGATTTACGCAGCGTCTTACCGGAAATCGGCACTGCTCCGTCCATTCCACAGCAATCTTCTCTTTTCTGAAAATGCCCCCTATCATAGACAGTGCCATCAGCCATTTTAAAAGGGAGTTTGTATGGTAAGCGCGCTGTATGCCGTTTTGGGTGCGTTATTATTAATGAAGTTCTCTTTTAATGTCGTTCGCTTGCGAATGCAGTACCGTGTCGCCTATGGCGACGGCGGTTTTAGCGAATTGCAAAGCGCCATCCGTATTCATGGCAACGCGGTGGAATATATTCCTGTCGCGCTGGTGCTGCTGCTGTTTATGGAAATGAACGGCGCCGAAACGTGGATGGTGCATATCTGCGGCATCATTTTAATCGCCGGTCGGCTGATGCATTATTACGGTTTTCACCACCGTCTGTTCCGCTGGCGGCGGGCGGGGATGAGCGCGACCTGGTGCGCATTGTTGCTGATGGTGCTGGCAAACCTGTGGTATATGCCCTGGGAGTTGGTTTTCTCCCTGTATTAGCGCACAATATGCGCCTTTATTTTTCCCGGATGTATACGTTATGTCTCACCGCGACACGCTTTTTTCTGCGCCTATCGCCCGTCTCGGCGACTGGACTTTTGATGAACGAGTAGCCGAAGTTTTCCCCGACATGATTCAGCGTTCGGTACCAGGCTACTCCAACATCATCTCCATGATTGGCATGTTGGCTGAACGCTTTGTGCAGCCGAACACGCAGGTCTACGATCTGGGCTGCTCGCTGGGTGCCGCGACGCTGTCTGTTCGGCGTAATATCCGCCATGAGCATTGTCGCATTATCGCCGTCGATAACTCCCCGGCCATGATTGAACGCTGCCGCCGTCATATTGATGCGTATAAAGCGCCTACGCCGGTTGAAGTCGTTGAAGGCGATATCCGCGATATCACTATTGAAAACGCCTCGATGGTGGTGCTGAATTTTACCCTGCAATTCCTTGAACCTGCCGAACGCCAGGCATTGCTGGATAAGATTTACCTGGGGTTGAATCCCGGCGGCGCGCTGGTACTGTCGGAAAAATTTAGCTTTGAAGACGCGAAAGTGGGCGAGCTGTTATTCAACATGCACCACGATTTTAAACGCGCTAATGGGTACAGCGAACTGGAGATCAGCCAGAAGCGCAGTATGCTGGAAAACGTGATGCTCACCGACTCGGTGGAAACACATAAAGCGCGCCTGCGTCAGGCTGGTTTCGAACACAGTGAACTGTGGTTCCAGTGCTTTAATTTCGGGTCGCTTGTCGCGTTAAAAGCCGGAGTTGCCGCATGATCGAGTTTGGTAACTTTTATCAGCTCATTGCTAAAAATCATCTCTCCCACTGGCTGGAAACATTGCCCGCGCAGATTGCCGCCTGGCAACGCGAGCAGCAGCATGGCTTGTTTAAACAGTGGTCGAACGCGGTAGAATTTTTACCGGAAATGACGCCCTGGCGGCTGGATTTACTGCACAGCGTCACGGCGGAAAGCGAAACGCCGCTCAGCGAAGGTCAGCTAAAGCGTATTGATACATTGCTGCGTAATCTGATGCCGTGGCGTAAAGGCCCGTTCTCGCTTTATGGCGTAGATATTGATACCGAATGGCGCTCCGACTGGAAGTGGGATCGCGTACTGCCGCATCTGTCAGATTTAACCGGCCGGACGATCCTTGATGTCGGCTGCGGCAGCGGCTATCACCTGTGGCGGATGATTGGCGCGGGCGCACATCTGGCGGTCGGCATCGATCCTACACAGCTTTTCCTCTGCCAGTTTGAGGCGGTGCGTAAACTGTTGGGTAACGATCAGCGCGCGCATCTGCTGCCGTTGGGCATTGAACAACTCCCGGCACTGAAAGCATTTGATACCGTCTTCTCGATGGGGGTGCTTTATCACCGTCGCTCGCCGCTGGAACATCTGTGGCAGTTAAAAGATCAGTTGGTCAACGAGGGTGAACTGGTACTGGAAACGCTGGTCGTCGACGGCGATGAAAATACCGTTTTGGTTCCCGGGGATCGCTATGCCCAGATGCGTAATGTCTATTTTATTCCTTCCGCGCCGGCATTAAAAAAATGGCTGGAAAAATGCGGCTTTATTGATGTGCGTATCGCTGACGTTTGCGTCACCACCACCGAAGAGCAGCGCCGTACCGAATGGATGGTTACCGAGTCGCTGGCCGATTTTCTTGACCCGAACGATCGCAGCAAGACGGTGGAAGGCTATCCCGCCCCGCAGCGCGCGGTGCTGATTGCGCGTAAACCGTGATGGATTGCCGAATGACCGTTACGTATAGCACCGTTTCTCCAAAATAGTTCAAGTTGCAGCAAGGCGGCAACGCAGCAAATCCCCGGGAACGTAGGTAGCTACGTGACCGGGGTGCGCGAGGCGGCCAACGCTGCTGCGGCCTGAAATATGAAGGAGAATAAATATCCTCCGGCATAGCCGGAGGTTTTTCAGATGCGCCTGTAAGGCTCTCTTACCAGCCGCGCCCTAACAGG